>CAVFYC010000012.1:0-41758 GCA_963626585.1 Christensenellaceae bacterium Phil1
TGGCCCGGAGTTTTTGCGGCAAGCCATGCGGTTTTTCGCCCTGCAAATATCGGGGATACAACATCGGCTCACGCCCGCGCAAAATGGGGAAAAGCGCGAATTGCAAGCATAAAAAATCCGCCCGCAAGCAGAATGTTCTGCAAAACGGGCGGAATGTTCTTTTCCATGCGCCACCTTGGGCGCGGGAACGCCTTACTTACGCAAGCCGAGTGCCTTTACGATTGCACGATAGCGCTCGATGTCGCAACGCTTAAGGTAGTTGAGCAATGCGCGACGCTTACCAACGAGACGTACCAAAGACCTTTCTGTTGTATGATCTTTACGGTTGGCCTTCATGTGCTCCGTCAGATGGGAAATACGGTATGAGAATAATGCCACCTGAGCTTCTGGTGAGCCGGTGTCAGTATTGGACTTTCCGTATTGTCCAAAGATCTCTTTCTTTTTAGCTGGATCTAAATACATAGAACTTGTTTGTTAAGTTTGAAATTAAATGTTTTGTCTGCCGCGGCAAACGGCTGCAAAGTTAGACATTAATATTGAAATGGCAAACCAAACTGCGCATTTTTAGCGACTTTGGCGGCAAAGGTTATAGGAATTGTAGCGCAGAATGTAGCGAAAGATTAAAAAATAGTAACTTTGCATCAATTTTATAAGGAGATATTTTAATGCAAGACATTCGTAACATTGCAATCATTGCGCATGTTGACCATGGCAAAACCACTTTGGTAGACAAGATGCTCATGGCAGGAAATCTTTTCCGCGCAAACCAGGACACCGGTACCCAAATTCTTGACAGCAACGACTTGGAGCGTGAACGCGGAATAACCATTCTTTCCAAAAACGTATCGATACGCTACAAAGACGTCAAGATAAATATCATCGATACTCCGGGGCACAGCGATTTTGGTGGCGAAGTAGAGAGAGTTTTGAACATGGCCGACGGCTGCATACTGCTTGTTGACGCCTTTGAAGGCCCTATGCCGCAAACGAGATTCGTGCTCGAAAAAGCGTTGAAGCTCGGGCTCAAACCTATAGTGGTTGTAAACAAAGTGGACAAGCCAAACTGTCGTCCCGAGGAGGTTTACGAAATGTCTTTCGACCTAATGTGTGCCCTCAATGCCACAGAAGACCAATTGGATTTCCCCGTGGTTTACGGCTCTGCCAAACAAGGTTGGATGGGCCCCGATTATAATAAACCCACCAACGACATCACGTATCTGCTCGATACGATATTAAAGACAATCCCAGCCCCCGAACGCCTCGAAGGTACGCCCCAGATGCTCATTACATCGCTCGACTATTCAAAATATACGGGCCGTATTGCAGTGGGACGCATGCACCGCGGCACTCTGCGCGAGGGAATGGACGTAACAATCGCTCACCGCGACGGCACAACCGAGAAAACCCGCATCAAAGAGCTTCACACCTTTGAGGGAATGGGCCATGCCAAGGCTGCGGAGGTTTCGAGCGGCGACATATGCGCTATAATCGGTTTGGAAAACTTTGAAATCGGCGACACCATCTGTGATTTTGAAAATCCCGAGCCACTTCCTCCAATCGCAATCGACGAGCCTACGATGTCGATGCTTTTCACGATAAACGATTCGCCTTTCTTTGGAAAAGAAGGCAAGTTTTGTACTTCACGCCACATACAGGAGCGCCTCGACAAGGAGTTGGAGAAAAACCTTGCGCTGAGAGTAACCCAACTCTCTGCCGACAAATGGCTCGTCTCGGGCCGCGGAGTGCTCCACCTGTCGGTTCTCATCGAAACCATGCGCCGCGAAGGCTACGAATTGCAGGTAGGTCAGCCGCAGGTGATATACAAAAATATCGACGGGGTGAAGTGTGAGCCGGTTGAAGAGCTCACAATAAACGTGCCCGAGGTATATTCGAGCAAAATGATCGATATGGTAACGCGCCGAAAAGGCGAGATGACGGCCATGGATACGCAGGGCGACAGAGTGAACATTGAGTTCGACATTCCTTCGCGCGGTATCATCGGTTTGCGCACCAATGTGCTCACCGGCAGCCAGGGCGAAGCAATCATGGCACACCGTTTCAAGGAATACCAACCCTATAAGGGCGAAATTATAAGGCGTATCAACGGATCTATGGTGGCTATGGAAACGGGCACATCGTTTGCCTATGCAATAGACCACCTTCAAGATCGCGGCAAGTTCTTTATCAATCCAGGCGACGAGGTTTATGCCGGCGAAGTTGTGGGAGAACATGTGCACGACAACGACCTTGTGGTGAATGTAACCAAGGCCAAGCAGCTCACCAACATGCGTGCGAGCGGCGCCGACGACAAGGCGCGCATCGTTCCCCCGGTGGTTTTCTCGCTTGAGGAAGCTCTGGAATATATCAAGGAAGACGAATATCTTGAGGTTACTCCCAAGAGCATGCGTATGCGCAAAGTGTTGCTCGACCATTTGGCACGCAAGCGCGCAAACAAGTAATAGAAAAAGAGGTAATAGATAATGTTAATGCGGTACAGGTTCTACGGAACTTTGCACCGCATTTTTTATCGCCGTTTTTTGATGCCTTTTCCCCTGTGTAAGATGCCGCTTTTCCGATGTCAGACATAATTCAAATTCCGCCGCATCTAATTTAAATTACATGGCCCGGAGTTTTTACAAGATGCCTTGTAGTTTTTGGCGACATGAAATCTCGTTTTTGCAGGGTGGGGAAGGGGGACTTTCCCGAGGTATGTGAATCAATATAAAAGGCACGGAACAAATGCTCCGTGCCTTCTTGTTTTTGTGGAAACGTTTTCTTATTTCACAGCGTCGTTGAGAGCTGCTCCGGCTTTGAACTTCACTACGTTCTTGGCTGCAATTTGGATTTTTTCCTTTGTTGCAGGATTAACGCCTTCGCGAGCGGCGCGTACTGAAACTTCGAATGTGCCGAAACCAACGAGGGCAACTTTGTCGTTAGCCTTCAATGCATTTGCAATGGCGTCAAGTGTAGCGTCGAGAGCCTTCTTTGCGTCAACTTTGCTGAGAGCTGCGCTCTCGGCGATAGCATTTACCAAATCTGTTTTGTTCATATCCTTGTATTTTTGTGAGTTATTAGTTACATTTCAAGTGTTTCACATTGGCAAATATAAATATTGTTTATTGAAAACACAAAACAAAACAAGTTTTTTTGCTCCAAAATGAAAAAAAAGTGCAAAAAAGCCACAAAAATACCTATAAAGAGGGGGTTTAGAGCCCGTTGTGTGTTGATTGTTAAACGCTGAGGGGCTGATAAATCTATAATGTGCGGATATTTTCCTAACTTTGCCGAAAGTTTTCGCAAATCCGAAAATACAATGTTCAAGACACCACCGATAACAAAGAACCTGATTATCATAAACCTGATAATCTTCTTGGCAAAATATGTTTTCAATGCCCGGGGCATTGACCTCGACCAGATTCTGGGGCTCCACTTCTTCATGGCCTCCGATTTCCACCTCTATCAATTGGTGAGCTATATGTTTATGCACGCCAACATCGAGCACATATTCTTCAATATGTTTTCGCTTTGGATGTTCGGACGAATCATAGAGCAAACCTGGGGCGCGAAGAAATACCTCGTGTTTTTCATGATATGCGGAATAGGCGCGGGAATCACTCAGGAGCTTTGGCAGCTGGGACAATATTATGTGGAAGGGCTACATGATTACGAAATGGTGAATACCGGCGACGCGCTGATACCGATGGGGGAATATCTCAACATGTGGACAACCATCGGCGCCTCGGGCGCTTGCTACGCCGTGATGCTTGCTTTCGGCATGACCTATCCCAACGAAACGCTTGTGCTGTTCCCGATTCCCATACCTTTGAAGGCAAAATATTTTGTAATGGTATGCGTGGTAATAGAACTGTTCTCGTCTTTCTCGACAAACGGCAACGTGGCGCATTTCGCCCACCTCGGCGGCATGGCATTTGCCTGGTTTCTGATTAAACGCAACCAAAGACGCGGCGGAGGCTTTGGCGGCTGGGAGGAATATACACCTAAGCGCGACAACTTCTTCAAACGAATGCGCGACAAGATGACTGCCGACAAACAGGAGCATTATGACGAATACGAACCCTATGACGAACGCCGCAAAGACTATGACTACAACTCGCAGCGCGAAGACCGGCAACGCGAGATAGACCGTATTCTCGACAAGATACGCACCTCCGGCTACGCAAGTCTGAGCGAAGAGGAAAAACGCAAACTTTTTGACGCGGGAGACAAGTGATGCTCGGCAAGATAAAGTCTGTGGCAACTGTGATTGCCATGGGAATAACCATTACGACCATTCTCTTGTTGTGGGGCACGGCTTTTAGTGCCCACATGTCGCCCGAACATTTCGGGTGGTACGGCGTGGCGGGATTGGCGTTCCCTGTGTTTGCCTTAATAAACGCCCTGCTGCTGCTAATGTGGCTCGTGTGCAAACCAAAACTCGCCATCGTGCCATTGCTCGGCTTTCTCTTTTGCATTAGCGACCTCAGAGCCTATTGCCCGGTGAATATCCCGCAGAAACCGCCGCACGGAAGTCTGAAAATAATGTCGTACAACACGAAAAACTTTGACGGCACCGGCACGGAAGACACTCCCGAAAAAAAACAAATCATTGCAAATATAATAAACTCTGACGCCGATGTGATTTGCATTCAGGAAGGCGATTATTGGGCGGATTGGAAAAAACTTGAAAGCAAGCTACGCAATATATATATGTATATGGACGTGCTGGGGCAGGGTTCTACACCCACGACAATGCGCTGCTTTTCGAAACTTCCCATACTTAAAGCCGAATTGATACCTTTCCCAGGAAGCTACAACCGCTCCGTGGCATACTATCTGCGGCATTCCAGTGGCGATACCATTATTGTGCTGAGCAATCACCTGCAAAGCGACAACATTACGCCTGCTGAACTCTGCAACTACTCCTCAATTGTAAAAGGAAAGAAAGATGCCGGCGGCGTTCACTCGAAGGCGCAGTTTGTTTCTCTGTTCAAAAAATTGTCTTTCGCCGCCGAAAGGCGTGCAACACAGGTTGACAGTATCACAAGTTTCATTGCCGCGCATAGCAGAACGCCTATGATTGTTTGCGGAGACTTCAACGACACGCCGATATCCTATACCCGTCGCGAAATAGCCGCAAATCTTACCGACGCTTACGTATCTACCGGGTTTGGCCCCGGCTTTTCGTACAATAGCAACGGCATGCACGTGAGAATAGACCATATAATGTGTTCACGGCATTGGAAACCCTACGCGGCAAAGGTGTTGGACAACGCAAAAGGTTCCGACCACTACCCAATTACGGCATTCTTCAAACTAAAAGCCAAATAATGTAGCGCTACACTCCCCTAAGTATTAAAAAAAATGTATATTTGCAAGCCTACTGCCAAAAGGAAAATAAAAATAATATATAAATAAAATGCAAAACAAAGGATTCATAAAGGTAATTGCAGTGTTGCTCACGCTCATCTGCATCTACTACCTCTCCTTCTCTTTCGTTACAAGTCATTACACAGACAAGGCTGCGAAAATGGGAGAGGTTGCCGGAGCACAATATCTTGATTCCATTAAGAATGAAAAGGTATGGCTCGGCGCTTACACGTTCAAGCAATGTCAGGAAATGCAGATCGGTCTCGGTCTCGACCTTAAAGGTGGTATGAACGTGATTTTGGAGGTTTCTGTGCCCGATGTAGTAAAATCGCTTGCCGACAACTCTATCGAGCCGAACTTCGTAAAAGCTGTACAACAGGCTTCGCAGGAAGCGCAAAACAGCCAAGATGATTTTATCACCCTTTTCGTGAAAGATTATCAGGCTCTTGCCGGCAAGAATCACCTTGCCGAAGTTTTCGCAACCCAGCAGCTCAAAGGACAAGTCGCTACCAACAGCACCGACTCGCAGATTGAAAAAGTTCTGCGCAAGGAAGTGGCTGCTGCAATCGACAACTCCTACAAAGTTCTCCGCACCCGTATCGACCGTTTCGGTGTTGCGCAGCCCAATATCCAGACTCTTCAGGGTCAGATGGGACGTATTCTCGTGGAAATGCCCGGTATCAAGGAGCCCGACCGCGTGAGAAAACTTCTTCAGGGTAGTGCTAACCTCGAGTTCTGGGAAACTTATGACGGCAGCGTAATCATTCCGTATCTTTCGCAGATTGACGGAAAACTTGCAAGTTCTTCTGCAACCGTAAAGGAAGACAGCACCGCCAAAGAGGAAGCTAAGGAAGAAGTTAAGGCTGACGAAGCAAAAGACACGGTGGTAAATGCTGCTGCTGCGCTCAAGAAAATCGAAGCCAACAAAGATAAATCAAAAGCAGACGCAAAGGCTGATGCCGATCTCAAGAAACAGCACCCGTTGCTTGCTTCCATTTCGCCCGCACAGGGTGGCAGAGGCTGCGTAGTGGGATATGTTCTCGCTCGTGATACGGCTGAGGTTATGAAGATGCTTACTTCGGCAGACGCTCAGAAGATTCTTCCGAAAGATCTCAAACTTTGCTGGGGCGTTAAGCCTTCTGAAATCAGCACAAAGCAGGACGTGTTTGAATTGTATGCCTTGAAAGTTACAGAACGTAACGGCCGCGCTCCGCTCGAAGGAGACGTTATCACAACTGCAAAGGACGACTACGACCAGTTCCACCGTCCTTGCGTGAGCATGTCGATGAATACTGACGGCGCACGCCGTTGGGCTGCAATCACAAAGAAGAATAAAGACCACGCCATCGCAATTGTGCTCGACGGCTTCGTTTATAGTGCTCCCAATGTTGAGAATGAAATCAACGGAGGTCAGTCGCAAATCACAGGACACTTCACAGCCGAGGATACGAAAGACCTTGCAAATGTGTTGCAGTCGGGTAAAATGCCTGCTCCAGCCCATATCGTTCAGGAAGATATCGTAGGTCCTTCGCTCGGTCAGGAGTCAATTATCCAAGGATTTACCGCTTGCGTCATCGCATTTGTACTTCTCATGATTTACATGTGCGCTATCTACGGAATGATTCCCGGTATGGTGGCAAACACAGCCCTTTTGCTCAACTTCTTCTTCACCTTTGGTGTGCTCACCTCGTTCCAGGCGGCCCTTACAATGTCCGGAATTGCCGGTATGGTGCTTTCGCTTGGTATGGCAGTCGATGCAAATGTGCTTATATACGAAAGAACGAAAGAGGAACTGCGTGCGGGGAAACTCGTAAAGAGTGCGTTGTCTGACGGATACAAGCACGCGTTCTCTGCAATCTTCGACTCCAACTTAACGTCAATCATCACCGCTATAATCCTGTTCAACTTCGGTACAGGACCTATCCGCGGATTTGCTACAACGCTTATCATCGGTTTGCTCGCGTCGTTCTTCACCGCAGTATGGCTCACACGTATTGCTTACGAGCACTTCATGAACAAGGACAAGTGGCTTCACATCACGTTTACCACAAACATTTCGAAGAACATGATGCGCGATCCGCACTACAACATACTTGGTTTCTCCAAGAAAGTGCTTGGTGTGTGCGCAGCCTTCATAGTTGTAGTTCTCATCTCGTTTGCAGTGCGCGGTTTGAGCAAGGGCATCGATTTCACGGGCGGCCGCAACTTTGTAGTTCAGTTTGAGCAGAAAGTTACTCCCGAACAGGTTCGCGACCTTTTGCAGAAAGAAGTTGGCGAAGAGGCTAACGTTTCGGCAATCTCCCTCGGAACCGACGGCAAGACGCTCCGCGTATCAACCAACTACGACATCAACAACAATTCAGCCGATGCCGATGCACAGGTAGAGAAGTTCATCTATCAGGCATTGGTGAAAGGCCATTTGCTTGCCGACTATGTAACGCTCGAGCGCTTTGTTGACCGCGACAATCGCGCCGGCGGCTCAATCATAAGCTCGCAAAAAGTAGGTCCGTCGGTTGCAAAAGACGTAACATACGGCGCTATCGTCAGTGTGATACTTGCTCTTGCAGCAATCTTCCTTTACATTTTGGCACGTTTCCGCAATGTGGCATACTCCGTGGGTAGTACCGTTGCGCTCGCCATAGATACGCTCCTTATCATAGGTATGTATTCGCTCTGCTGGGGTTGGGTTCCCTTCTCCCTCGAAGTTGACCAAACCTTTATCGGAGCTGTGCTTACGGCAATCGGTTACTCCATAAACGACAAGGTGGTGATTTTCGACCGTGTGCGCGAATACTTCCACCTCTTCCCCAAACGCGACAACCGCCGTGTATACAACGATGCACTCAACAGCACCCTTAGCCGTACAATCAACACCGGCGGCACCACGCTCGTTGTTCTGCTCTGTATCTTCATCTTCGGTGGAGAAAGCATACGCTCCTTCGCATTCGCTATGATACTTGGTGTGATATTCGGAACGCTTTCGTCTCTCTACGTGGCTTCACCTATTGCATACCTCGTGATGAAACGCACGCGCCGCGCCACAGCAAATTCAAGCAGCGAGGCAGTTGCCGTTGAAGCAAAGGAAGTAAAAGCCTGAACATAACTTTATAATATAATTGTTGAGAAGGCCTCGCCGGAGTTCCGCAGAACTTCGGCGAGGTTTGCTTTTATATCCGTCCCCCGCAATCCCATATCCAAATTCCGCTTGCGCCTTTCTCAGAATTTGCATGGGGGAGTAAATATTTTGCATCGGAAAAGACACATTCCGCATGGCAAATAAAAATTTTTTCTCGCATTTTCCGGCGAATGAGAGCTGTTGTTGTAGGGCAAAAAACGTCTGTCGGAATGCGGAGAAAGCATCCCGTTTTTGCGACACCGCATCTCGCAAAAACTCCGGGCCATGTAATTTAAATTAGATGCGTCGGAATTTAAATTATGTCTGACCTCGTAAAACCTATATATAATGCGGTAAAAATGAGAGGGGGAGGAAGGTGAGGCTGTGGGGCAAAAATTTTCGGAAACGGCCAATAATTGCTACCTTTGCACGGTATTGTAAAATTTAGTATTTGAATTTTGGTATCTGTAGAAGGACTTAAGGTAGAATTCGGCGCAAAGCCGCTGTTTAGCGACGTAACTTTTGTGATTGGCGAGAAGGAGCGTGTGGCGCTTGTGGGCAAGAACGGCGCGGGAAAATCCACGTTGCTCAAAATTCTTGCCGGCTTGCAGCAACCCACTGCGGGAACGGTGGGCGTAACCCACGACTCGCTCATAGGATATTTGCCGCAGGTGATGAAACTGAGCGACTCGTGCACTGTGATGGAGGAGACAGAAAAAGCTTTTGCCAACATTGCGGCGCTGAAAAAGAAGATTGCGAAGCTCAACAACCAACTTGCCGAGCGCACCGACTATGAGAGTGAGGATTATATGGCTCTGGTGGAGAAATTCTCGCACGAGAGCGAGCGCTACGACATGATGGGCGGCGACAATTACCATGCCGTTACCGAACGCACGCTGACGGGGTTGGGATTTGAACGCTCGGATTTCAACCGTCCTACGAGCGAGTTTTCGGGAGGTTGGAGAATGCGTATCGAACTTGCCAAGATACTTTTGCGCCAGCCCGACGTGTTGCTTCTTGATGAGCCTACAAACCATTTGGATATCGAGAGTATTCAATGGCTTGAGAACTTTTTGAAACAAGCTAAGTGCTCCGTGCTTCTTGTGAGCCACGACCGCGCTTTTCTCAACAATGTAACCACGCGCACAATGGAGATATCGGTTGGGAAAATCGTTGACTATCGCGTGGGATACGACGAATTTGTAAAGCTTCGCGCAGAAAGGCGCGAGCAGCAGCTACGTGCTTACGAAAACCAGCAGAAAGAGATTGCCGACATCAAGGATTTTATCGAAAGATTCAGATACAAACCCACCAAAGCCGTACAGGTGCAGAGCCGCATCAAGCAGTTGGAGAAAATAGTGCCGATTGAGGTGGACGAAGTGGACAACTCGTCGCTCCGGCTTAAGTTCCCGCCTTGTCAGCGAAGCGGAGATTTCCCCTTGATATGCAAGGGCGTGAGCAAAAGCTACGGCGACCATCTGATTTTCTCCGACGTAGACCTTTCCATACGCCGTGGCGAAAAAGTGGCATTTGTCGGAAAAAACGGCGAAGGCAAGTCCACGCTCGTGAAATGCATCATGAACCAGATTCCGTTTGACGGAGAACTGAAAGTGGGCCACAACGTGGAGATTGGATACTATGCCCAAAACCAGGCACAGCTTCTCGACGACAATATCACGGTTTTCGACACCATTGACCGCGCTGCCCGCGGCGAAATACGCCTTAGAATCAACGATATTCTCGGAGCATTTATGTTTGGCGGCGAAGCAAGCGAAAAATATGTCAAATTCCTTTCGGGCGGCGAGCGCAGCCGTTTGGCCATGATACGCCTCCTGCTCGATCCCGTCAATTTGCTTATTCTCGACGAGCCTACCAATCATCTCGACATGCAGACCAAAGACGTGCTCAAAGAGGCAATACTCGCTTTCGACGGCACCGCGATAATCGTTTCCCACGACCGCGATTTCCTCAACGGCCTCGTGTCGAAAGTATATGAGTTCGGCGGGGGAAAAGTGAGGGAGCATATCGGCGGCATATACGATTTCCTTGCAAAGAAAAACATTGCCACGCTCGGGGAATTGCAGAAAAACAGCACGGCGCCGCGCCCCGTTTCCACCAAAAAGGACACGCAAAGCGAAGGACGCCTTGCCTATGAGCAGCAAAAGGAGATAGCAAAACGCCGCCGCAAGCTGGAACGCGCGGCAGAGGACGCCGAAAAAGAAGTGTCGCAGATAGAAGCGGCGGTAAGGCTTCTCGAAGACCAGATGAACGCATCGAATGGGGCGCAAGATGCCTCGCTGTTCAGCAAACATGCCTCGCTGTCGAAACAACTCGAGAAGGCAATGGAAGAATGGGAGACCGCAGAGAGCGCACTCGAGGACTTTAACGCACAACAACAGGACTGAAATGAATACCCAACATCTAAATAAAAATAATATGAACCTCAAAACGATTATTTCAGCGTTTGCTGTGGCTGGGCTCGCATTTTCTTGCGGCAACGCGCCACAGACCGGCGGCATTGACAAAGCCAACATGAACACAAACGTAAATCCGGGCGACGATTTCTTTGAATACGCCTGCGGAGGTTGGATGAAAAGCCACCCGCTCCCCGGAGATTATTCGCGCTATGGCACATTCGAACAACTCAATGAGAACAACGACAAACAAGTGCGCACTCTCATCGAAGACATAGCGGGCAAAAAGCAGGAGGCAGGCTCTATCGGCCAAAAGATAGGCGACCTCTACAATCTGGCAATGGACTCTGTGCGCAAGAACTCCGAGGGCGTGAAGCCGATAGCCAAGTATCTCGACATGGTAAAGGACATAAAAACGTTCAAGGACATTATTGCTGTAAATGCAAAGCTCGACCGCATTGGCATGGGCGGTTATTTCAGCACGGGAGTTGATGCCGACCCCAAAGACAGCAAGAATAATCTTGTGCAGATAGGACAGGGTGGAATTACTCTCGGAGAAAAGGAATATTACCTCGACACAGACGAAGCTACCGTGAAGATTCGCACAGAATTCATCAACTATATTATAAAGGTGTTCGAACTTTGCGGCAACGACAACGCCACTGCTAAAACCAAGGCCCAATATGTGATGGACGTGGAGAATGCTCTGGCAAAAGTTTCGCGTTCGGCTGCCGATCTCCGCGACCCTGAGGCAAATTATCACAAGATGAGTTTTGCCGACTTGCAGAAAGATTATCCCACCATCGACTGGAAATCATATTACACCACTTGCGGTTATCCCGAGTTCAAGGAAATAAGCGTTGGCCAGCCCGAATTTGTTCACGGGCTCGAAGATGCTTTGCGGGCTATCCCCGTTGAGGCGCACAAGGCTTATCTTGAATTCCGTGTCATCGACTTTGCTGCGACTTATACCAACGATGAGATGCGCAAGGCCAGTTTTGATTTCTACGGCAAGGTGTTCTCGGGCAAAAAAGAAGAGAAACCGTCGTGGAAACGTGCCGTGGCGCTTGTACAAAGTGTGTTGGGCGAAGGCGTAGGCAAGATGTATGTTGAAAAATACTTCCCCGAAAGTTCAAAGGAGCGCATGGTGAAGCTTGTGAAAAACCTTCAGACGGCTCTTGGAGAGCGCATAGAAGCGCAGACATGGATGAGCGCGGAAACAAAAAAGAAGGCGCTCGAAAAATTGTCTACTTTCTACGTAAAGATTGGCTATCCCGACAAATGGCAGGACTATTCCAAACTTACTGTCGACCCCAAACAGTCGCTTTTGGACAATATTGCGGCTGCTTGCAAGTATTCTAATGATTACGAGATAGAGCGCACGGTGAACAAGAAGGTAGACCGTACGAAATGGTATATGAATCCGCAAACCGTAAATGCGTATTACAATCCTACTACAAACGAGATATGTTTCCCTGCGGGCATTCTGCAACCTCCTTTCTTTGACGCAAACGCCGACGATGCGTTCAACTACGGCGCTATTGGCGTTGTGATTGGCCACGAGATGACTCACGGATTCGACGACCAGGGTCGTCAGTTCGACAAGGACGGCAACCTGAAAGACTGGTGGACGAAAGAGGACGGCGAAAACTTCAAGAAGCGCGCACAGGTCATGAGCGATTTCTTCAGCAATATAGATGTGCTGAAAGATTTGAAGGGTAACGGCCCGCTTACGCTTGGCGAAAATCTTGCCGACCACGGCGGATTGATGGTTTCTTACCAGGCTTTGCAAAATTCGATGAAGGAAAATCCGCTTGATTCAATCGACGGATTTACGCCAGAGCAGCGTTTCTTCATTGCCTACGCCAATGTGTGGGCTGCTAACATCAGCGACGAGGAGATTCGCCGCCGCACAAAGAGCGACCCGCATGCATTGGGTCGTTGGAGAGTTAACGGCGCGCTTCCTCATATAGATATGTGGTACAAGGCTTTCAATATTACGGACAAGGACAAACTTTTTGTGCCCAAAGACAAGAGAGTTACCATTTGGTAAGCCTGAAATAATTTCTAAACTCCACACCCCGCGCGGCAGAAGGCTCTCCGTGCGGGGTGTGTTGCGTTTTTTTAATAGGGCAAAAGACCTGGTTTTTCTTTCTCGGCATCTCGCAAAAACTCCGGGCCATGTAATTTAAATTTGGTGGCCCGGAATTTAAATTAGATGCGGCGGAGTTTTTTCAATGTCCCGTCCCGTTTTTTGCATTCCGCAAACGGGGTAAAAACAAAGCCACATTATGTGGCTTATTGTTTATTCTATGTCCGTTATAAGTTATTCCTGGGGTTGCATTCCGCAAACGGGTTTCGTGGCTTGCGCGAGCCATTCGCGCACCGGTGCTTCCTGGATTAACGGCATGAGCAGGCGGTTTACCTTGGCGTGGTATTCGTTCAACCATTCCACTTCGGTTTCGTTGAGCAAGTCAAAGTTTATGGGCGTTGTGTCGATGGGGCAAAGCGTGAGCGGCTCGAATTTCAGGAATTTGCCGAACTGCGATTCCCCGGCAGGCACAATGAGCAGCGTGTTCTCGGTGCGCACTCCGAATTTCCCTTCAAGATATAGCCCCGGCTCGTCGGTAACGGTCATTCCCGCATGCAGGGGCGCCGGCATATAGTTCATGCGAATTTGATGAGGCCCCTCGTGAACGTTGAGATACGACCCCACACCATGCCCAGTGCCGTGTCCGAAATTCATCAAGCGTTGCCACATGGCATAGCGTGCCGTGCAGTCTATCTGAGTTCCGCTCGCGCCGTCGGGAAATACGCATCTCGACAGGGCTATGTGCCCCTTGAGCACAAGCGTATACACTTCTTTTTCCTCCTCGGTGGGAGTGCCGAGCGATATTGTGCGCGTAATGTCGGTTGTTCCGTCGGTGTATTGTGCGCCAGAGTCGATGAGAATCAAACTGCGTGGCTCGAGTTTCACGTCTGAAGCCGCGTCGGCCTCATAATGTACAATCGCGCCGTGTGCTCCATAGGCTGCAATTGTGGCGAAACTGAGTCCGCGGTAAAGCTCTTGCTCTGCGCGAAAAGATGTAAGCAACCTGTCCACCCCAATCTCGGTTATGCCTTTCTCCACTTCGCTTTTCAGACGGCTGAGAAACTTCACCATTGCCACGCCGTCGCGGAGCATCGCGCTGTGGAAGCCTGCAATCTCGGCTTCGTTCTTTATAGCCTTGAAACTCTCGGCAGGCGACGGCGCAATCACGCATCTCCCTTTGCCGTAGAGCGAACATAGGGCGGAATTGGTCTTGTTTGAAAGCAAAGTGCAGCGGGCATCGAGCGCCGCAATGCCCTTGCCGATATTCTCGTAAGGCAAAACGTCCACACCCTCTGCCGCAAGATATTCACGAACTTCGGCAGAAACCTTGTCGGTGTCCGTGAAAAGTGTGCTATGTCCCTGGGAGAGCAGAAGATATGACACAAAAACTGGATTGCATTCCACATCGGAACCGCGAAGATTGAGCGTCCACGCAATTTCGTCGAGAGCGGTGAGCAGAAGTGCGTCGCAACCTTTGCCGCGTGCCTCGGCGAGCAGACGCGAAACCTTGCTGCGGCAACTCTCTCCCGCATATTTCAGCGGTTGTACCTCAATGGAATTCTTAGGTATGGCGGGGCGAGATTCCCAAAGCATGCCGAACGGATCGTTGCCCGCCTTAATCGTGATATGTTTGGCCGCGAGCGCGCCGCAAAGCCCTTCGAGCGCCGCAGGAGTGAACACGCTGCCGTCAACTCCCACCACGCTATTCTCCTGAAGCACCTCGGCAAGCCATTCGCCTATCGAAGGAGTTTCGGCAAGCCCGTCTTTCATTAATATATAAGGCGTGGAAGCCAGTTGCTGCGCTGCCGCAAGAAAATAACGCGAGTCGGTCCAGAGCGCAGCCCTTTCCATTGTTACCACCGCCGTACCTGCCGAGCCCGAGAAGCCAGATATCCATTCCCTTGTCTGCCAGTGGGCCGGAGTATATTCGCTCAAATGAGGATCACATGTGGGTATGATAAATGCGGTAAGCCCTTCGGTTTTCATATAGTCGCGCAGCTTTTCCACGCGCACCTTTATCGTATCGTTCAGTTCCATTGTCATGAAGTTTTAAGTTGACGCTAATTTACACTTTTTTATCCTGCTCACAATCCGGAATGACATTAATAGTTGCATGTTGGAATACAAAACTGCACGATACTGTTAAAATTGTACTGCGATTGAGGAAAAATATAGAAAAACTTGCTATTTTTGTAATGTAATAACGCGAAACATGCCGACAACAGACGATAGTTCAAAGATAATAAGTATAAAAAGAGTGCTTGAGGCAAAAATGGGAAGCAAAGCCCGTTTTGTGCCGAAATGTATCGTTGATTGGTTTCGCAAAATAGTACATGAGGACGAAATAAACGCATATCTCGACGAAAGCGCGGGAGTAACGGGAATCGAATGGCTCGACTCGACGCGCACATACCTCGACATGCGCATAAAAATTGAGGGGGAGGAAAATTTCCCGCCCGCCGAAAACGGACCATATACCTTCGTGTGCAACCACCCATTGGGCGGCCCCGACGGAATAGGCATCGGCGCAGTGCTTGGAGACCATTACGGCGAAAAGCTAAAGTATCTTGTGAACGATATACTGCTTTACCTTCCCGGGCTGAAGCCTCTGTGCATTCCGATAAACAAGACTGGCGGACAGAGCCGCAATCTCCCGCGACTGGTAAAGGAAGTGTTTGAAAGCGACAACAATATTCTGATGTTCCCCGCCGGACTTTGTTCGCGCCGACACGGGGGAGTGATTCACGACTTGCCTTGGAAAAAAACTTTCATCGTAAGAAGTGTTGCCACCCACCGAGATGTTGTGCCCATGCACTTCAGCGGAAGAAATTCCAACCGCTTCTACCGCATCGCGCGACTGTGCGAAATTCTACATTCGCCTATCAATTTTGCAATGTTGTTCCTTGCCGATGAAACTTACCGCAATCGCCACAAGGATTTCACGCTTAAAATAGGGAAACCGATACCTTGGCAAACTTTCGACAACTCAAAAACTCCCGCCGAGTGGGCGGCTTATGTAGAAAGCATTTGCTATAGCCTCTGAGAGATGAGGCGCATTTTAAAACTACGAATATCACCGATAAATGGAAGAAAGAATAATTGATCCGGTTGACAAAGAATTGTTGCTCCAGGAGCTTACTCCGGAACGCTGTCTGCGTCATACCAACAAGCGCGCCAATGAAATTTATGTTGTAACCTATCAGAATGCTCCCAATGTGGTGCGCGAAATCGGGCGTTTGCGCGAAATAGCGTTCCGCGCTGCGGGGGGAGGAACAGGAAAAGCCTGCGACCTTGACGAATTCGACACAATGGACGTGCCATACCGCCAGTTGATTGTATGGAACCCCGAGACGCAGGAAATTCTGGGCGGCTACCGCTATCTTCCGGGCTCTCTGTTTAAACTCGACGAGCACGGGCAGCCAATTCTTGCCACAAGTCATATGTTTCATTTCTCAGATAAATTTATCAAGGACTATATGCCCTACACCGTAGAACTGGGGCGCTCGTTCGTGGCTGTGGAATATCAGAGCACACGTCCGGGCTCGCGCGGATTGTTTACGCTCGACAACCTTTGGGACGGCCTTGGAGCACTGACGTTCCTTGTTGAAGGAATGAAGTATTTCTTTGGAAAAATGACGATGTACCCTTCGTTCGACCGCAAGGGGCGTGATATGATTCTCTATTTCCTACAAAAATATTTCGGAGATAAGGACAATTTGGTAACGGTGATGAATCCCATTGCGCTTGAAACCGACCGCGATTTTCTTGCAGGGCTTTTCCAGGGCTCAAACTTCAAGGAAGATTACAAGGTGCTCAATACAGAGGTAAGGAAATTGGGTTTCAACATTCCGCCACTTGTCAACGCTTACATGGGGTTGAGTCCTACGATGCGCATGTTTGGCACCGCGATTAACGATACCTTTGGAAATGTGGAGGAGACGGGTATTCTGATTGACGTGGACGAGATTTTTGAAGAGAAGCGCCTGCGCCATATCAATACTTTTGTTCAGAAAAACCCTGATTCCCTTTCGATTTTGCGCGATGTTTTGAAGGCGCCGGGCAACAAGCGCAATTAGGAAAAACGATAAGCGTTATTGTTTGAATAATGTCTGACATTGTTTAAAAGATATCAGACATTGTTTTTACTACTTGGGACATCTGAAAATACGAGGTCTGACAGCGTTTTTACGAGATGCGTTGGAATTTAAATTAGATGCGTCGGAATTTAAATTTGGTGGCCCGGAGTTTTTCCGAGATGCCGTGTAGTTTTTAAGACAAAGCATATATGGTTTTCGACAACTCACAAGTGCGTCGCCGCGACCGACTTATGGACGAGTCAGCGGCTTTGCTTTTGCTTCGCAATGCGGAGTATGGCGTTTTGTCGCTATGCGGCAGCGACGGCAAGCCGTATGGCATTCCCGTCAACCATGTGTGGGACGGAAAATCTGCGATATACGTGCATTGTGCTCCCGAGGGCCGAAAACTTAGAGCCATCGGGGAAAACCCAAGAGTGAGTTTTTGCGTAATAGGTCGGGTGAATTTGCTCCCGCAAAAGTTCACCACCGAATACGAAAGCATCGTAGTTGAAGGCACAGCCCACATCGGTTTGCCGGAAGAGGAGAGAATGCACGCGCTCCGCCTTCTAATCTCCAAACTATCCCCCGAATTTCAGGAAACAGGCGAGAAATACGCCCGTGCATCGTTTGCCCGCACGGCGATAATACGTATCGATATCGACAAGATAAGCGGCAAACGCAAAAAGATGGGCTGAGCTTTTTTCAGCAGCCTGCACCGTTCTCCCGTTATACAAAATCGCGGTTGTCGCAATGCTTTCGGCATAGTCTGCAAAAAATATAGGCATTGCGGCGCGGCTTGCTATGGGCATCTTGAAAAGAATAGTTATATTTGCAATACGTATAATCTAAAAATCATTAAATATAAGAATGATGAGAAGAATCTTCGCAACTTTTGCGTTGCTTATATTTGCTTTTTCTGCAAGTTTTGCACAAAACAATGGCTTTGTCGTGGACATTTGGCCCGACGGACTGCCAAATACAAACGGTGTGGACCTCACCAAGCCCTACGACGATGCCACACAGAACTACAAGCCGCAAATTACGGTGTATCTCCCCGAAAAGTCAAAGGCCACCGGACAGGCTGTGCTCTGTATTCCCGGCGGCGGATACGGCGTGGTTTGCTACGATGCCGAGGGATATAATTGGGCGCCCTATTTCCTTAATCACGGAATAGCCGTTGCAGTTCTCAAATACCGTCTGCCGTATAAAATGTCGGCTGTTCCCGGAAGCGATGCCATGGAAGCGATGAGGATATTGCGCAAAAATGCGCAGAAATGGGGTTTCTCGCCCGACAAAATAGGCGTAATGGGACACAGCGCGGGCGGACATCTTTGCGCAACCGTTGCCACTCACGCCACAGGCGATGCACGCCCGAATTTCCAGATTCTAATGTATCCGGTAATCACTATGGATAAAAGCTATACCCATATGGGTACGCACGACAACCTTATCGGGAAAAATCCGTCGGCAGAGCTTGAAAACTTCTACAGTCTTGAAAAGCAGGTGAAGCCAGGCCAGTCGCCCGCAATCATATTTGTTACCGACGACGACCGTATTGTGCCGGTTGAAAACAGCATTCAGTATTATCTCGCGCTTCACAAGGCAGGCGTTCCCGCATCTCTTCACGTTTATCGCTCGGGAGATCACGGTTTCAGCTGTCATGAAAATTTCAAGTGGCACGAAGGGGAAATGGTCGACCTTTTCAAGTGGCTCGACGACCTCAATAAGAAACAATAAAAACAGTTATATATCATGAAGAAAGTATTGGGAGCGTTGCTCCTCTTGGCGTTGGGAACGTTTTCGGCGTTCGCACAAAAAACATTCACGGTTGACGTTTGGCCGCAAGGGCTTCCGAATACAAACGGAAGGGATCTTGTGGAACCCTACGACAACTCCAAACGTAATTTCAAGCCACAAATGTTTGCCTTCCTGCCCCCTGCCGACAAGTCCACGGGACGTGCGGTGGTTTGTCTGCCCGGCGGAAGCTACTATGATCTGTCAATAGACAGCGAAGGTCGGGACTGGGCAAAATTCTTCAACGACCGCGGCATTGCGTTGTTTGTTCTCACCTATCGCCTGCCCAACGGAGTTACCCAGGTGCCCGAGAGCGATGCCTTTGAGGCCATTCGCATTTTGCGCCGCAACGCAAAGGAGTGGAATCTCGACGTAAACAAAATAGGTATCATGGGACACAGTGCGGGCGGCCACCTTTGTTCTACGGTTGCCACCCATTCCACGGGCGACGCGCGTCCGAATTTCCAGATTTTGCTCTATCCTGTGATTTCCATGGACCCTGCAATTACCCACAAGTTCTCACGTGAAAATTTGATTGGCAAGAATCCTACGCCCGATGTGAGCAATGCTTACAGCAACGAACTGCAAGTGAAGCCCGGACAAGCACCGGCGATAATGTTCCTAAGCAACGACGACGGCGCTGTACCGCCCGAAAATTCTGTGCGTTACTATCAAGCGCTAAAGCAAGCCGGTGTTGAAGCTTCGATGCACATTTTCCCGTCGGGCGGACACGGCTACGGAGCAAAGACAAGCTTTAAGTATCACAATATGATGTGTGAAGAACTTTCGGAGTGGCTTGCTCATCTGAAATAATCCGCTGAAATATCGCCAGCAACGGCGGTGGGCGATTTATGCCTGCTGCTTGTTGCACCCCATAGCCACTTGCACCACGGCATGAGCAATGCCCGGCGGTGCAGGTGGTTTTTCTATTGCCTTTTAGGGCTTGATTTTATGTTTTGTAAGTAGTTGTTTTTCAGTATATGGCAAAGGACCAAAATTCCGGGCCATGTAATTTAAACTAGATGCGGCGGAATTTAAATTAGGTCTGACCTAGTTTTTACGACAAGCCATGTAGTTTTTCGCGCCTTGTTTTAGCCCCCTACAACGGGCGCGGAAAAAAGCCCTGCAACCGGAAAAGGCAAAAAAACAAGCCTCCCTGCATTTCTGCGGAGAGGCTCGCATGTCAGTATGCTTAGTGTAGAATCAATCCTGTTTGGTGCGCCCTATGTCTTGAAGCAGTTGGGCAATAGCTTTGTCGGGGTCTTTCGTGTCGTTGAGCAATGTAACGAAACGGCTGCCTATTATCACTCCGGCTGCATGCGCTGCTGCGGCTTTGTAGGTGGCTTGGTTTGAAATGCCGAAGCCTATCATGCGCGGACGGCGAAGGTTCATGGCGTCGATGCGCGCAAAGTATTCCTGTTTTTTCGCGTCGAATTCCTTCTGAGCTCCGGTTGTGGAGGCCGAAGATACCATATAAATAAAACCATTCTTGCTGTCGTTGTCGATTTTGCGTATTCTCTCCTCTTCGGTCTCGGGAGTGATGAGCATTATCATGTCGAGATTGTGGGCTTGCGCGGTGGCGCGGTAGTTTTCCTCGTATTCGCGGAAAGGAAGGTCGGGAATGATAAGCCCGTCGATGCCCACTTCGTTGCATTTTTTACAGAAGGCGTCGAAACCATATTGCATAATGGGATTGATATATCCCATGATGATGAGCGGAATCTTCACGTCTTTGCGAATATCCTTGAGCTGCTCAAAAAGTTTTCTCACGCTCATTCCCCCTTTTAAGGCTCTGGTTGAAGCAGACTGTATCACAGGGCCGTCGGCCAGGGGGTCGCTGAACGGAAGTCCTATCTCGATGAGGTCAACTCCGTTTTTTTCAAGCGAACGTATCACATCGGCTGTGCAGGAAGGCGTGGGATCGCCGGCACAAAAGTATATCGATAGAATGTCCTTTGATTTGGTTTGGAATAAATTGTCTATTCGGTTCATAATTATTGTTGTTGTGGGAAATATCCCTTGATTTTTTCGATGAATGTGGTTAATGCAGCCGCATCTTTCAATGCAGGCGAAATTTCAAACCCGCTGTTGAGGTCTATTCCGGCAAACTGCGGGTGGGAGAATGCGCGAATGTCGTCAATATGTCCGGCGCCAATTCCACCGCTAAGCAGGAAAGGCACTTTGCCATGGTATGCGCCCAGAATATCCCAGGCGAAACGCCGCCCGGAACCGCCGTATGCCGATGTTTTTGTGTCGAAAACCATAAGGTCGGCCATGCCGTAATCCTCTGCTCGCACAATGTCGTCGGCATTAGCCACGCCAATGGCGCGTATAACCCTCAGACCGCAGTCTTTGAGCGCACTGCAGAATTCCGGCGTCTCATTTCCGTGGAGCTGTATATAGTCGAGGGCGAAAATCTTTGCCTTCTCAAGGATTTCTTCTTGGGAAGAATTCACGAAAACTCCCACACGCTTTTGACGCTTGGGCATATACTCCGGAAGCGAAGCCACATAGCGCGGCGATTTGGGGTAGAAAATAAATCCCATAAGGTCTGCCCCCGTCTGCTCCACGGCGCGAATGTTTTCGGGCTCGCGCATTCCGCAAACTTTCACGGTCATATTCCTGCTGTTATCAGTCGGTCGATTTCCTCGTTCAGCTTCTTGAGGTTCTGCGGCGGATTCTCGCCGCTCATAAACAGCTCGCCAATCAAAAAACCACGGTAGCCGAGCATTTGAAGACGCACCACATCTGCTGCACAATGGATGCCGCTTTCGGAAATACGGGTTATAGATTGTGGCATTCGCGGTGCAAGATATTCCGACGCCGCAATGTCGGTGTGGAATGTGCCGAGGTGTCGGTTGTTCACGCCCACTACGTCGATATCATCACCGATATAGGCAAGCTCATCTTCGTTGTGAACCTCGAGAAGTGTCTCCAAACCCAACTCGTGGGCCATGCGCGCCAATTTCCTGCACTCCGAATCACTAATCGCAGCCGCTATAAGCAACACGGCATCGGCTCCAAAAGCTTTTGCCTGGTGAATCTGGTATTCGTCAATGGTGAAGTCTTTGCGCAGAATGGGAAGTTTCACGATGTTTCTCACACTTGCCACGTCTTTGAGCGTACCTCCGAAATATTTCTCATCGGTAAGCACCGACATTGCAGCCGCGCCGTTTTCCTCATATCCCGGCGCAACATCAGCAGGATTGGCATCGCGATGAATCCAACCCTTCGAAGGCGAACGGCGCTTGAATTCCGCGATAATTCCGTTGGGAGTGTTTTCAATGGAACTGCGGAAAGCGGCGTGTTCGTGCTCCGTGGCGGAATTATATAGGTCGTCAATGCTCACACGCTGCTTGAGACCGGCGATTTCCACGCGCTTGTCGGCGATAATGTCTCTAAGTATATCTTTCACGAGCGGGAGGTTTAGCTGTTTATCTCAACGAATTTCTTGAATGCGCCCAATGCTTTTCCACTTTCGAGCGACTCTTTTGCCATTTCAAGGCATTCGTCGATTGGTTTGCCGTTTATAGTTTGAATTGCAAAGGCCGAGTTTGCAAGCACAGCGTTTTTCTGCGGTACGGTAGCGCAGTTAGCAAGCACGGAGTCGAATATCTTTTTTGCGTCGTCCACGCTGTTTCCGCCCGAAAGGCTTGCCTCGGGAGATTTCTCAAATCCCAAATCGGCAGGAGTGTGGATAGTTTCGTAGTTGTTTGTCATAACCTTGAAATCAGACGTCAGAGAAATTTCGTCATAGCCGTCCATGCTTGTAACAATGGCGAATTTCATTCCGATGCGCGTCAGCGTGTTGTAGTAAAGGCGCATCTGCGAAAGATTGGCCACTCCAAGAAGCTGGTGCTTGGGTTTAGATGGATTGATAAGCGGCCCGAGCAAGTTGAAAACCGTTGGAATTTGCAGGGCCTTCCTTACCGGCGCAACGTTCTTCATTGCCGGGTGGAATAGCTGCGCATGCAAATAAGCCACTCCCGATTCTTCGATAGATTTGGTGAGCAATGCTTGGTCCGCAGAGAAGTTCACGCCGTGTTCTTTTATGACATTGCTCGCACCGCTTACCGAGGTGGCGCCGAAATTTCCGTGCTTGGCAACATGATATCCCGCGCCGGCAACCACAAAACAGGAACAGGTGGAAATATTAAAGGTGTTTTTTCCGTCGCCTCCCGTCCCCACGATATCAATAGGCTCGTAGGCGGAAAGATCTACGGCAACGCGCGTCTGTAAAAGCCCTTCGCGAAAACCGAGAAGCTCGTCAACCGTAACTCCGCGCTGGCTAATCATTGCCAGAAGCGCTCCAAGTTGGATAGGTTCAACTTTGCCGTCTTTTATGTCGATTAGAATTTGGCAGGCCTCTGCTTGTGTCAGCGTGCCGCCGTTTTGTATTTTGATTAGAGTCTCTTTCATTGCTGCTTTGCTTGATGTTTTTACTAATGGTTCAGGAAGTTTCCGATTATTGTCAGTCCGTCGGGCGTCAATACCGATTCCGGGTGAAACTGTATGCCGTGCACGTCGAACGTTTTGTGCCGCAGGGCCATTATGTAGCCTTCTTTGCTGCGCGCCGTTACTTCAAGAACGTCCGGGAAGCCTTCGTTTCCTACCACCCACGAATGGTAGCGCCCCGCTTTAATCTCTTTGGGAAGATTTGAGAAGATGTAGTCGTCGGCAACTATGTCAACGGGCGTCTGAACTCCGTGGTAAACTTCGGTGAGATTGATGAGCGTGCCGCCAAATACCTCGCCGATTGCCTGTTCTCCCAAGCAGACGCCAAGAATAGGCTTCTTGTCGGAATATTGCCTGACAACTTCGGTCAGAAGTCCGGCCTCGCTTGGAATTCCCGGCCCGGGCGATAGAATTAGTTTGTCGAATTTTTCAAGATCTCCTATCTCGAATTTGTCGTTTCGCAGCACGGTAACTTTTGCTCCCAGCGCTTTCACGGCGTGGCTCAGATTGTATGTAAACGAGTCGTAGTTGTCTATAATGCAAATGTTCATTTTCGAATGCTTTTAAAGTTTGTCGGTATCTTCTGTGGCGGCGATTATCGCAGCTTTGAGGGCGCCGAGTTTATTGTTCACTTCCTGTAATTCTTGTTCCACATCGCTTTTAGCAACTATGCCGCCGCCTGCCTGAAACCAGAGCGTGTTGTTGCGGCTAACGAATGTGCGTATCGTGATAGCCTGGTTAAGATTTCCGTTAAAGCCTATAAATCCGATGCAACCGCCGTAAGCGCCTCGGTTGTGCGGTTCGTATTCGCTGATAATCTGCATAGCCCTAACTTTGGGCGCTCCGCTTAATGTTCCGGCCGGGAAAGTGTCCATGAAAGCCTTTATGGTATTGGCGTTGTCGTTTAGTTTTCCCGACACACGGCTCACGAGATGTATTACATGGCTATAATATTGCGGTTCACGGAAGAAATTTACGTTTACATCGTGGCAATTGCGGCTTAGGTCGTTTCGAGCCAAATCCACAAGCATTACGTGTTCGGCGTTCTCCTTTGGATTTTTGAGCAGAGCCTCTGTGAGCGCATCGTCAGTCTTTTTGTCGCCGGTTCGCCGCGTTGTCCCGGCAATGGGGTCTATATATGCGGTGTTTCCTTCCACACGGTAGTGGGTTTCGGGCGAAGATCCGAAAATTCTGAACGCTCCGAAATCGAAATAGAACAGATATGGCGAGGGATTGATGCGGCGCAGTGCGCGATAGAGGTTGAAGTCGTCGCCGTCGTAATGCTGCTCAAACCTACGGGATATGACCACCTGGAAAACATCTCCGCGCAGGCAGTGTTTTATTCCCTTGCGAATGTTTTCGCGGTGCTCGTCGTCGGTGAGCGGACTCGTTGTCTCGCCCACGGCGCGGAACGGATAAACGCGCATCTGGGTGCTGTTTATTGCTCCGGTTATACGTTGTGTTTCGTCTTTGCCGTCTCCGTTGAGCGATATGATTTCCATTTCGTGGCGGAAGCCTTTGAATACGATTATATACCTATATAATATATATAGGAGGTCGGGCGCGTCGTTTCTCGAAGCCGTGCTGTCTTTGATGTTTATGTTCTCGGTGTATCTCACTACGTTGAACGATGTAAACCCATAGAGGCCGCAGTAGTTGGAGTCTTCGCCAGTGATTTCAAACCGCTTGAGGAATTTTGAAATTGCGTCTTCGATGCGGTTGTCTGTGTCGTTGAGTTTCGTTGTGTCCTCCGAACCGTCGGGATATACGGCGGTGGCGTAGCCATGACTCACCGAAATTTTTGCGATAGGGTCGAGGGCTATAAAGGAGCGCCCGTTTTCGCCGCCGTGATAGTCGGAACTTTCCATGAGTGCGCTTTGCGGAAATATGTCGCGCACTTTGAGGTATGTGGTAACGGGAGTGTGGATATCTCCGGGCAACACTTTTACCGATGTGGTATATCTAAATGTGTTCATAGCCTTAGTCCTTAAAATATTTCATGTATGTTTCCATATCTTTGTCGCCGCGGCCCGAAACGGTGAGCACCACAAGGTCGTCTTTCTTGAAGTTTATTTTTTCGAGAGCCGCGAGTGCGTGGGCTGATTCGAGTGCGGGAATAATTCCTTCAATTTTCGTGAGTAGTTGAGCGGCTTTCAGAGCTTCGTCGTCGTTTATCGGAACAACTGTAGCCCTATGCTCGCGTGCGAGGTTGGCGTGCATGGGCCCTACTCCCGGATAGTCGAGACCTGCCGACACACTGTAGGGCTCCGTTATCTGTCCGTCTTCGTCTTGTATCACGAGCGAATACGAACCGTGGAGCACGCCGGGACGACCGAGGGCTATTGTGGCGGCGGAGTAGGGGGTGTCTACGCCTTTTCCTCCGGCTTCGGCGAGAACAATCTTCACTTCGGCGTCGTCGAGATAGTGGTAAATCGTACCGGCTGCGTTGCTGCCGCCGCCCACACAGGCAATGAGATAATCGGGATTGCTTTTGCCCGTATGTTGTTGTAGCTGGTATTTTATTTCTGCGCTAATAACCGACTGCAAACGCGCCACCATGTCGGGATAAGGGTGAGGGCCAACCGTAGAACCGATTACGTAGTGGGTGTCTTCGGGGTGGCAACACCAGTCGCGGATAGCTTCGTTTGTTGCGTCCTTCAAAGTTTTGTTGCCCGAGGTTACGGGCACCACAGTTGCCCCGAGCATTTTCATCTTCTCCACATTGAGGTGCTGACGCTCCACATCGGTAGCTCCCATATAGACGGTGCACGGAAGATTTCTCAGGGCGCACACCGTGGCTGTGGCAACGCCGTGCTGACCTGCGCCGGTTTCGGCCACGATACGCTTTTTGCCCAGTTTTTCTGCGAGCAACACTTGTCCGAGGGCGTTGTTAATCTTGTGTGCTCCCGTATGGTTCAAGTCTTCGCGCTTCAGGTATATCGTGCAGCCGTAGTGTTGGCTCAGACGGTTGGCGAGATAGAGGGGAGACGGGCGGCCGGCGTAATCGCGCAGGAGCCCCATGAATTCTTTTTGGAAATCGTCGCTCTCTATAATGTTGAGGTAGTTGCGGCGAAGTTCTTCCACGCAACCATGTAGGATTTCCGGAACATACGCTCCGCCGTATATGCCGTAGTAGCCTCTTTCGTCCACTGAATATTGTGCCATTTCTTTATGTTTTTGTTTGTTGTTATGCTGTTATAAAATTTGAGGCTCGCTGCAAGTGCAGCGGGCCTCTATATTTCTGTTGTTAATCTCTTGACTTATGCATACGAGCCTTTACACTTGCGAACTGTTGATTCTCAAGCGCCACCACCAAAAATTATTGACCATTCCAAACATTGTCGTTACTTTTCAGTTATGCTTTAATGCAATTGCAAAATTACGCATTTGTTGATAAACTCCAAACTTTTTGCCATATTTTTTGTGCAAAAAGCACAAATTGCCACAAATTGGCTTGATACCGTTGAAACGGCACCATATGAGCGGAGAATTGTAAGGGAGCAGATTTCGCGGCGAAGCCTTAGGGGGCAAGGGCGTTGCGGCCGTGGTGTTTCTGCTTCGAGCCACGGCGTGCCGCAAGCGGTTCTCACCAGTCGTCTTCGCGGTCGTCGTTGTAGCTGTAGCCCGAACGGCTGTTGCGATAGTTGTCGTCGCCAAATCTGAAATTGTTGCCGGCAGAGCCTAATCCCGAACTGTGGCGGGTGTGGATATCATAATCGTCCACATAGCTGTCGTCGTTGAGGTCAAAACCGTCGTTGTCGTAATCTTCATGGCGATAGTCGATTCTTGGACCGCGGTCGCCGAAGTCAGTAGCCCGTCTTGATGGCTTTTGATGCTTGAACAGTTTGTCAAGCACCTTGATTCCTAAAAATGCTTCAAAGAAATTCATATTTTCATGTATTGATCTGCATGCAAATATATCTTTTAAAAGAATACGTGGAGCAGAAAACACGAAATATTTTTATTGTATGTTAAAATACACGGCTGCAAAGAGCAAAAACGTGGCTTATATTTCGCCAGAAAATGGTTCGCGTTAGGGGCGTAATTCTTGCCGAAAAAACGAGATGCGTTGTCGTGAAAATTCCGGGCCACCAAATTTAAATTCCGACGCATCTAATTTAAATTCCGCCGCATCTCGTTTAGCCCATATTGGGAGGTGTATGAAAAATCCCCGTAACCTTTTGGGCTACGGGGATTTACGTTATAAATCCTTTTTACTTTGAAATCAGAGTTTCGGACCAGCTGCAACGAGAGCCTTACCTGCTTCGTTTCCTTCGTATTTCTTGAAGTTCTTGATGAAGCGTGCAGCGAGATCTTTAGCCTTCTCTTCCCATTCAGCAGCGTTGCTGTAAGTATCGCGCGGGTCGAGAATGTTGGGATCTACGCCTTCGAGCTGTGTAGGAACAACGAAGTCGAAGAAAGGAATGGTCTTGGTAGGAGCAGCGTCAATTGAGTGGTCGAGGATAGCGTCGATAATGCCGCGGGTGTCGCGGATAGAGATACGCTTGCCTGTTCCATTCCAGCCGGTGTTCACGAGATATGCTTTTGCACCGCTCTTCTCCATGTGGGCAACGAGTTCCTCAGCATATTTTGTGGGGTGAAGCTCGAGGAATGCCTGGCCGAAGCAAGCCGAGAATGTAGGAGTAGGCTCGGTGATGCCGCGCTCTGTGCCTGCAAGCTTAGCTGTGAAGCCCGAGAGGAAGTAGTATTTTGTCTGTTCCGGTGTGAGGATTGACACGGGAGGAAGAACGCCGAATGCGTCTGCGCTCAAGAAAATCACTTGCTTTGCAGCGGGGCCGTGAGATACGGGGCGAACGATATTCTTGATGTGGTAGATAGGATAAGATACGCGGGTGTTCTCGGTTACGCTCTTGTCAGCGAAATCTATCTTGCCTTCAGCGTCAACTGTAACGTTCTCGAGAAGAGCGTCGCGGCGGATAGCGTTGTAGATATCAGGCTCAGCCTGTGCGTCAAGGTTGATAACCTTTGCGTAGCAGCCACCTTCGAGGTTGAATACGCCGTTGTCGTCCCATCCATGTTCGTCGTCGCCGATAAGTTTACGCTTCGGGTCGGTCGAAAGAGTGGTTTTGCCGGTTCCTGAAAGGCCGAAGAAAATAGCAGTGTTCTCGCCGTTCATGTCGGTGTTGGCAGAGCAGTGCATAGATGCGATGCCTTTGAGAGGAAGGAAGTAGTTCTGCATAGAGAACATACCTTTCTTCATTTCTCCGCCGTACCAAGTGTTGAGGATAATCTGTTCCTTTGAAGTTACATTGAAGAGAACAGCAGTTTCGGAGTGAAGTCCGAGCTCTTTCCAGTTTTCTACTTTAGCTTTCGACGCATTGTAAACCACGAAGTCGGGCTCTTGTTCGAAATCCTCCTCGCTTTGCGGACGAATGAACATATTGGTTACGAAATGTGCCTGCCATGCTACTTCCACAATGAAGCGAACTTTCATGCGGGTGTCTTTGTTTGCACCGCAGAAACCGTCAACTACATAAAGTTTCTTGTTTGAGAGTTCTTTCTTTGCGAGTTCTTTGAGGGTATCCCAGGTTGCCTGGCTTGCGCGATGGTTGTCGTTATGATATTCTTCGGAATCCCACCATACAGTATCGTGTGAGTTTTCGTCGTCAACGATGAATTTGTCTTTAGGTGAGCGGCCGGTGTAGATACCGGTCATTACATTTACAGCGCCAAGTTCAGTTTCCTGACCTTTGTCGTAGCCTGTGAGTTCAGGTTTTGTTTCTTCATTGAACAATACCTCATAGGAAGGATTATAGAGAACCTCGGTTGTTCCGGTGATTCCGTATTTTGCTTCCAAATCTGACTTCTGAAATCTTGCCATAACGTTAGAATTTTATGAAATTATACGAATTGTTTTTTTACGAGTTGTCCTTTTTCTTTGTACCGTTTGGGCTTTTGCCCAGTAGTTCAACTTACGACACAAAATTACCGATTTTCCCGAGAACACTGAGATTAATAAGGTTATAATTTCGTGGCGTAAAGAAAACAAATCCTAAAAAAAGGCCTTTGACCTGCAATCGCCTGATTTTTGACATTTTTAGTTTGCAAAGAAATGCATCTCAATTGGCGGGTATTTGAGTTCTACGGGTTGGTGTGGGGTATGTGAAAAACTAGATGCGTTGTCGCAAAAACTCCGGGCCATCTAATTTTAATTAGATGCGTCGGAATTTAAATTCCGGGCCTTGGAGTTTTTAACAAAATAAGACCTCGTGAAAACGGTGTGCGTTCTCACGAGGTTGATTTGCGTAGTTGGTGTTGTAAGTTACTGTTTTTCTTCGTCTTCTGTGGCTTGGGATTCTCCAAAGTTGCCTGCTGCTATTTCGCGCGCGGTTTGTTCGGCTGGCGGTATCTCGGTGTAGTCTTCCGTGTCTCCGGAATAGTCGTCGATTTCTTCGGAATAGTCTTCGGCATATTCGTCTGGGGTTTCGTAGGCTTGGGCATTTGCTATGCGGCGTCGGCGGTCTTGTTTTTTTGCAAGGCGGCTTATGCTTAGTATCATGCCTATGTAGGCGCAGTTGACGAGTGTGGACGTTCCGCCGCGCGATATGAGGGGTAGCGGCTGCCCTGTTACGGGTATCAGGCCTGTTGCTACAAGCATGTTGGCCATTGCCTGCACTACGAGGAGTATTGCAAGGCCCATGGCGAGGAATGGGGGGAAGCAACTGGCGGTGAAGTGTTTTGCGATGTAGCCTACGCGGAATAGGAGGAGCGTGTAGAGTATCACTACAAACACTGCGCCTATGAGTCCGAGCTCTTCTACGATTATGGAATAGATGAAGTCGCTGTAGGCTTGCGGCACAAAATCGCGCTGAACGGAGTTGCCTGGGCCTTTGCCTATTACGTTGCTCGACGCAATGGCTATTTTGGAGTGTCCAATCTGTGCGTCGGCGTCGATGTCGAATGTTTGGGCTGTTACTACTTTTGTCTCGCTGTCGAAATGCTTCACGAGGCGGTTGTGCCACGTGGGCACGCGTTTGCAAAGCGGCAGGTGGCCTATTGCCTTGGCTGTGGTGCTGGGCAGGCTGTATGTGATGTAGACGGCTGCCAGTCCTACGATGGCTATGATGCTTAGCATCTTGCCGATGGTGATGAGCGAGACGCGCCCGATGAACATCATTGTTACGATCACCGCAAACAGCATGGCTGCGGTGGAGAAGTTTTCGGGTAATATCAGTCCGCAGAATATCAGTGTGGGCACGAGAATGAGCATGAAACTGCGGGGGGTGGCTCCTTTGTCGGTTTGGTTTCGCGACAATACGAACGCGGTGTAGATTACAAGCGTTCCCTTGGCGAATTCAGAGGGTTGCACGGGCACGCCGAATATGGGAATCCAGCGCGCACCGTTGTTTATCGTAACGCCGAAGCCTGTGAGAAGCATTACGAGCGTTATGATTGAAAACGGAATGCCCAGCGCCGGCCACGCCTGAAAGTATCGGCAGGGGATGCGGTGGATAATCAATACCACGGCAAATCCCATGACGAGGAAACCGGTGTGGCGCATGATTGGCATCAGGTAGTCGCCGCTTTGATAGGTGAGCGTGCTTAGCGCGCTGAATACCTCGACAACGGAAATCAGGATAAGCGCAAAAAAGATTATCCATATTATGCGGTCGCCCTGAAACAATCCTGACAGTTTGTTCATTTCTTTCCCTTATATTTGTTTTGTTATTTCTCAGAGGGCACGTACCGCCTGCTTGAACAGTTCTCCGCGCTCTTCCATGTTGTGGAAAAGGTCGAAACTCGCACAGCAGGGGCTCAGAAGTACGGTGTCGCCGGGCTGGGCGAGCTTATAGCATTCCGCCACGCAGGTGTTCATGTCGTGAGTGTCCACCACGGGCACGCCGAGTGAGTCGAATTCTTTGTGAAGTTTGGCATTGTCGGCGCCGAGATACACGAGCGCACGGCATTTCTGCTTTACCATTTCCTTGATGGGCGTGTAGTCGTTGCCTTTGTCCTTTCCGCCGAGAATGAGAACTACCGGCGTTTTCATGCTGTCGAGTGCATACCAGCAGGCGTCAACGTTGGTTGCTTTGGAGTCGTTTACATATTGCACGCTGCGCACTTTCGCCACCTTTTCCAAGCGATGTTCCACTCCCGGGAAATCGGAAAGGCTCTTGCGCAAAGCCTCGTTGCTAACTCCTGCGAGCTTGGCGGTGATGCCGGCTGCGAGGGAGTTGTAAAGGTTGTGCTTGCCCGTGAGCGAAAGTTCCTCCAATTCCATATTGAAAGGCGTGGGCTTTTCGATTACATAGTTGCCTTTTTCGGCATAAGCCACCACGCCGTCTTTCTTTATGGCGGAAAACGGACACATGCGGCTCTTGATGTCGTATTTCTTGAGCTCCTCGGCAATTACGGGCGAGTCGGCCCAAAACACAAAGGCATCGTCCTCTTTTTGATTGCGGATAACGCGCATCTTTGAGTCAACGTAATTCTGAAACTTGAAGTCGTAGCGGTCGAGATGGTCGGGCGTAATGTTTAGAAGCACTGCCACGTCGGCGCGAAAGTCATACATGTTGTCCAACTGGAACGAAGAAAGTTCGATGACGTAGTATTCAAAATTTTCCTCGGCAACCTGCAACGCTAAGCTGCGCCCAATGTTTCCGGCAAGGCCCACATTGTATCCCGCCGACTTGAGAATGTGAAAGACAAGCGAGGTGGTAGTGGTTTTACCGTTGCTGCCGGTGATGCAAATCATCTTGGCGTTTGTATAGCGCCCCGCAAGTTCTATTTCGGAAATGATGTTTATTCCCTTGGCTTCTATCTTTTGCACAATGGGAGCCTCCTTGGGAATGCCGGGGCTCTTTACAACCTCGTCAGATGAGAGAATGAGCGCCTCGTCGTGCTTTCCCTCATCGTAATGCAGCCCGTATTGTTCGAGCATAGCCTTGTATTTTGGTTTTATAGTCCCCGAGTCGGAAACATATACCTCGTAGCCTTTTTTCTGTGCGAGTATCGCGGCGCCTACACCGCTTTCGGCTGCGCCCAAAACTGACATTAATTTCTTGGAAGCCATTTTAGTTTTTGTATTATCGGTTTATCTTATTTTCAAAGTGATTATCGTGAGGGCTGCGAGCAGTATCGTAACGATCCAGAACCTCACAGTGATTTTGCTTTCGTGGCATGGATTTTTCGGCCAGCCTTTGAGTAAGTATTTGCAGGTACTGTCGAGCTGCGACGGCAGCACTCGGAAATTATCATGTATAGGTGTGCGTTTGAAGATGCGCTGTTTTATTCCGCGGTGCTTGCCTATTTTGTAATATTCCACCTGTAGAATCACGCTTAGACTCTCCACGAAAAAAATTCCGCAGAGCAAAGGCAAAAGGAGTTCCTTGTGAATTATGATTGCAAACACTCCAATTATTCCGCCAATGGTCAGGCTCCCGGTGTCGCCCATGAAAATTTGTGCGGGATAGGCGTTGTACCAAAGGAAACCTATTAGCGCGCCTACGAAAGCCGATGCAAAAATCACGAGCTCCTGCGAGCCCGGAACGTACATGATGTTAAGATAGGATGCGAACTGTATGTGGCTCGAGACATACGCCAAAAGTCCGAGGGCAATGCCTATAATCGCCGAGTTGCCTGCTGCCATTCCGTCCATGCCGTCGTTGAGATTTGCTCCGTTCGACACTGCCGTAATCACGAATATTGTTACAATTACGAAGAGTATCCAACCGGCCGCGCCCTGGTATTTCCCGCAAAACGACATGAGGTTGGTGTAGCTTAGGTTGTTGTTCTTGAAAAATGGAATGGTTGTGATTGTCGACTTCACGGGTTTGCTTTTATGTGTAATGATTTCCGTGTTGTCGGCAGTGCGTTGCGTGGTGATGTTCTCGCGTATCACGGCGTCGGGACTAAGATAAAGAGTGAGCCCAACGGTGAGCCCGAGCAGCACCTGCCCTAAGATTTTTACTTTGGGGTGAAGCCCGTCTTTGTTGTGGCGGAAAATTTTTATGTAGTCGTCTGCAAATCCGAGTACGCCGAACCATACGGTGGTGAGAAGCATCAGAAGCATGTAGATGTTTCTTAATCGCCCGAGCAGAAGGCATGGCACGAGAATGGAGAGGATTATTATTATTCCTCCCATTGACGGAACGCCTTGCTTGTTCACTCCAAAAGGATCGATACTTGCGTCGCGTTGTGTTTCGCTTATGTTTTTTCGGCGCATATAGTTTATGAAATGCTGTCCGAACCATGCCGAAATCACAAGCGCGAGCATGAATGCCAACAGGGAGCGGAAAGAAATGTATCCCCACATACCTGAGCCGGGCACCCCGTAATCGTCGAGAAATCTGAACAGATAGTATAGCATATTTAATTGTCTTGGTTGTTATGACGGCTGATTTATTTTTCTCCGGCGAATACGTTTCTCACTTCTTCGCGGTCGTCGAAATGATGTTTCACGCCTTTGATTTCCTGATAGTCCTCGTGGCCTTTTCCGGCTATGAGAATAACGTCGCCTTTTTGGGCAAGCATACAAGCTATTCTGATGGCTTCGCGACGGTCTACCACGGCAATCACCTTGTTGCGCTGCTCGGGCGAAAGTCCTGCGAGCATGTCGTCGATTATAGCCTGCGGTTCTTCAAAGCGCGGGTTGTCGCTTGTAATCACTACGCGGTCGCTGTGGTTTGCCGACTCCTGCGCCATAATGGGACGCTTGCCTTTGTCGCGGTTTCCGCCTGCGCCGCAAACGGTAATCACTTTGCTTTTGGTGTTGTGGCTTTCCTTCAAAACTTCGTGTATTGCCGCGAGCACGTTGACCAATGCGTCGGGTGTGTGGGCGTAATCTACGATTGCCGTGTAGCCACGCGGTGAGCGCAAGGTCTCAAATCGTCCGGCCACGCTGTGGAGCTTGCTCAAAGCGGTGAGTATTTCCATGGGCTCACGTCCCAGCATGCGTGCCGCGCCATAGACGGCGAGCAGATTGGATACGTTGAATTTTCCCACAAAAGAGACGCTTATTTCCCGGCCGTCGATATCGAGAAGCATGCCTTCGAACGACATTTCGAGAATCTTGGCGCGAAAATCTGCCATACTCCTCACGCTGTAGGTCTTTACCTCTGCCGCTGTGTTTTGCACCATTACCATGCCGTTTTTGTCGTCGGCATTTGTTATGGCAAAGGCTTTTTTGTTGAGTGAGTCGAAGAATGCTTTTTTTGCATCGCGATAATTTTCGAATGTCTTGTGATAATCGAGGTGGTCGCGCGTGAGGTTCGTAAATATTCCGCCTGCAAACGTGAGTCCTCCTATTCGTTTTTGTGCTATGCTGTGGCTGCTGCATTCCATAAACGCGTATTGGCAGCCGCGTTCCACCATTTTTGAAAGCAGGCGGTTGAGCGTAACGGGGTCGGGGGTTGTTTGATGGGCGGGAATGGCTTCGTCTTCGATGTAGTTGCACACGGTGGAGCATAGTCCGCATTTGAATCCGAATTCGCGGAACATATTGTAGAGCAGGGTGGCTATGGTGGTTTTTCCGTTGGTTCCGGTTACGCCCACGAGCTTTAGTTTTGATGTGGGGTCGCCATAGAATTGTGTGCATACCGGTCCCACTGCGTCCTCGCTGCTTTTTACTTTCACGAAAGTTACTCCGTCGGGACATTGGGCGGGCACTTCTTCACAAACCACAGCCACGGCGCCGTTCTGGATTGCGGCGGGAATGAACTTATGACCGTCAACCTGGGTGCCGCGTTCGGCTACAAACAGGCAGCCCTGGCCTGCTTGGCGCGAATCTATCTGCACATCGGAAATTTCTACTTCGGCGTTGCCGATTATTTCCTCGGTTTCCACCTTTTGCAATACATCTTGCAGTTTCATATTCAGTTCTTTTTGTTTTTTTCCTTTTTTGATTCCACGGCCGAGGGCTTGCTGTTTTTGCTCTCGGATTTCCCGGAATTGTTGCCGGCATTCTGCTGCTTTTTGCCGCTGTTGGTCTTGCTGGCAGAAGCCTCTGATTTCGAGGCGGATTGCTTGCTGTCGGATTTTCCGGATTTTTGTTCTGAACGAGGTCTGTTCTCGTTTAAATTCCGGGCCATGTAATTTAAATTAGATGCCTTGGAATTTTCACGAGATGCCTTGTTGTTTTCCGCTTGTTTTGAATCAGTTTTTTTTGAGGCATTTTCAGCCTCTCCCTGCGGCGTGTTTTCCGTTTCCGAAACCACCGGTGCAGGTGTAGATACGGCATGCGTTTTTTGTTCGTTGCGAATCTCGGCCGCAGTCTTCAATATAATATTTACTTTCAGGCCTTTCTTTGCCACGGTGCCCGCCGGAACGCTCTGCTCAACCACTCTGCCTTTGCCTTTGGCCGATACTTTCAGCCCCATGCTCTCGAGTACAAACACGGCATCGCGCAGCCCCATGTTTTTGAGGTCGGGAACTTTGCCGGCGCTCTGTAAGTTTTCGCCTGTGAGCGTTATCCCCGTGCTGTCGTTGCGCACGTTGCCCCACGTTTTGCTGCCGAGTCCGCTCGATGTATAGGGAATGTGCAACTCGCTAAGCACATTGCGCGCCGCAGACATGTCGCCGCCGTGAACAAAAGGCAGGAAGCGGTTCACGGTGTCGCGTGCCGACGAAACATTCTCGTTTCGCTCGTGTGCCATAACGCCTTCGGCAATGCGCTTGAACACCGGGCCGCAATGTCCGCCGCCCGAAGCAGGGAATGATTTCTGTATGCAAACGATGCAACTGTATTTTGGTGCGTTTGCGGGGAAATATCCTACGAAACTTATGAGATAGTTTGTGGTTCTTCCGCTTTTAGTCCAAATCTGCGCCGTACCTGTTTTTCCTGATATCGGGAAAAAATTCGACGCCGCCCTGTGTCCCGACCCTTTCTTCTGGGTTACGAGGCTCAGGCAATACTGTATGTCGCGCAAAGCTGTGGGCGAGCACATTCTCTCGCGCACCACCTTCACCGGATAGTCCTCTACGAGTTCGCCGTTGCGCTTGCGGGCTTTCACAAAGCGCGGGGCAAGCATCTTTCCGCCGTTGGCAATACCATTATAAAAGGCAAGCGTGCGAATGGGCGGTATCTGCGTTTCATAACCTATGCTCATCCACGCCAGAGCAGTCTTCGACCAATTGCTGCGGTCCTTTTTCGGGCGGCGTATGTTTGCTTTCGCCGCTCCAGGAATGTCTATCTCGTAAGGTTCGGCAATACCAATTCTATATAGGCCGTTCACAAACTTTTCGGGCTGGTTGAAATAATATTTGTCGATAAGCATGCTCACGCCCACGTTTGAGGAATATTTGATACACTCGGCTGCCGTGATTACTCCCTTGCCTCCTATTTTCCACGAAACGTCTTTCATGTCGCGCCCGTGCATATTTACTTTTCCGCAGCCGGTATTCACCAAATCGTCGGGGCGGAACATTCCGTCGTCGAAGGCCACCATGAACGACGCCGTCTTGAACACCGACCCCGGTTCGAGCAGATTGCTCACCGCATAATTCTTGGTTTCGTGATAACTGCCGTTCTTGCCGCGCTCCATATTGACAATGGCTTTCACATCTCCCGTCTTGACTTCCATGAGAGCTACAATACCCACCGGCGCGTCTATTTCCTTCAATTTGTCAACCAATGCCTTTTCGGCAAGGTCCTGCATGTTTACGTCGATGGTTGATATAATGTCGCAGCCGTCCTCTTGCGGGCGGTCGATGATGTTGAGATATTTGTTCATCACCTTTTGCCTGTGCATAAGGCCCGGTTTGCCGCGCAAAACACTGTCGAACGCGAGCTCCAGTCCGTATCTTGCCGAATCCTTGCCCGCATACAGTGCGCCTATTGTGCGTTTAGCGAGCGAGCCGAACGGATTGGCGCGCTGCTCTATGGTCTGCACGTGAAATCCGCCCTTATATGCCGGCAATCTGAACACGGGCAGACGCTTCACTTCCTTATATTGTATATATGTGATGCGGTGGGAATAAATCGGCCAGTTGCGGCTTTCTTTCTTACGTCCCTCCAAAAGGGTGCGCTTGAACTCTGCCGCCGATTTGTCGGGGAATATGGCGTGAAGCCCGTCGCTCATGCTGTCGACCGAAGCGTAGAAAATCGAATCTCTGCGGTTTTGGGCCTTGATTCTCCGCGCCGAGTCTTTTTCCACAACCATATAGTCCATAAACATCTTGTATTCCGGAATTGACGAAGCCAACAACTGTCCGTCGGCAGAGTATATGCTTCCGCGCACGGGCGTTATCTTCATGTTTCGCTTGATAAAGCGCTGGCTCACCTCGTTCCAAAAGCTCCGCTCGACAAACATAATATATGCTGTCTTTATTGCCACGCCCACGCCGATTGCCGCAAGAAATGCGGCAACGATGAAGTAGCGGGTCATGACCTTTTTCTCCGGAAACTTACTCTTCATTCCGTGGTGTCTATCTTTAATATGTAGGGCGAGGTGGTAGCTGTTTGCAGCGTTGTATCACCTCGTGATTTCAATATCTCTTCTATATGGCTTTGGCGGCTTTTTTCGAGCAATTCGCTCGAGCGCACGAGGGCGTTGTATTTGGCATCTTCTACATCGCCTTTGAGCTTGTTTATTTCGATAAGCTCCTGCTGGCTCGAATATCCGTTGCCGATATAAAGAAGCATGCACACCACAACGAGCAGAATGAACCCAATGTTTCTTCGGAGGGTTTCCACAGAGATGAAGTTGCCGAACATATATCCGGTAAACGCCAAAGCGCGGCGCGAGTTTCGTTTGAAATCGCTATTCTTGGTTGCCGTCGCTTTTTTGTCGGTTTTCTCTTCTGCGGGAACCTTTGCGCCGTTGTTTTTGTCGGATTTGTCTGCCATCTTGATCTGTTATGAATTTTCCTTGGGTGTATGCCGTGGGTTCAGCACTTCTCGGCCACGCGCAGTTTTGCGCTGCGGCTTCGGGGATTTGCGGCTATTTCTTCGTCGTCGGGCACAATGACATGACTGTTCACCGCCCGGAGCGGCGCAAGACGGTTGCCGTAGAAATCTTGTTCCACTTTGCCTTCGGCGTTGCCGCTTTTGATGAAATTCTTAACCATTCTGTCTTCGAGCGAATGGTATGTGAGCACCACCAGACGCCCGCCTTTTCGGAGCAGGTGGGTTGCGGCGGTGAGCATTTCGCGCAGCGCGCCCATTTCGTCGTTTATCTCGATGCGCAATGCCTGGAAAGCGCAAGCCAGATCCTTTTTCTCTTTGTCTCGCCCCATGAAAGGTTCGAGCATACCCACGAATTCAGCCGTGGTGTTTATTGGTTTTGTGATTCGCTGCTTTGCTATTGCGCCGGCAATGCGGCGTGCGTTTCGCAGCTCGCCGTAATTTTTGAGCACAGCGGCTATCTTTTCTTCGGGCGCGGAGTTGAGGAATTCTGCAGCCGTGAGTTTTGCGCTCCGGTTCATTCTCATGTCGAGCGGAGCGTCGTTGCGGAAGGTGAAGCCTCTTTCAGCGGTGTCGAAATGGTGGCTCGACACGCCGAGGTCGGCTATCACGGCATCGAGTTCGGCTATTCCGTAATAGTTCATCCAATTTCGCAGGTAGCGGAAGTTCGACAAAACAAACGTGAGGCGCTTGTCGTCGGGAATATTTGCCACGGCGTCGGTGTCTTGGTCAAAGCTGAAAAGTCTTGCTTGCTTGTCCATTCGCCGCAGTATCTCTCGCGAATGTCCTCCGCCGCCAAAGGTTACGTCCACATAGGTTCCGCTGCCTATATTCATAGCGTCGATTGTGCGGTTGAGCATTACCGGCACGTGATAAGCCAATTCGCCGTTGTTCATTGTTGGGGATTCATTGCATTTTCCAGGGAAGAGGCAAAGTCTTCGGCAGTCATGCGTTGTTTTTCCAGCACTTGGGGCGCCCAAATCTCCACGGTGTCGTCCATGCCAAGGAAAACAACGTCCTGCTTTACCTCTGCCATCGCAGCGTAGCGCTTCGGAATAAGAAACCTTCCTCCGCCGTCGAGAGCAACCACTTCAACATCACACACAAATTCGCGCATGAGTTGGCGGTGTCGCGCATTCCATCTGTTCAAACCCGCGCGGAGCGAGTTGAGTTGCTCGTCCCACACGCTACGGGGGTAAAGCACCAGGCAGGGTTGGAACACGTCGCGCGTAAGCACGAGTTGTTCGTCGCCCGAGGCCGCAAGAATCTTGCGGAATGCCGCCGGAAAGAACACTCTTCCCTTGCTGTCTGCCTTTGCCTCTATTGTACCGGTGAAACGCATTGTTTTATAAGAGATTGAATGCTGATTTACTACAATATTTCCATATTAAGTGTGCCAAAGTTAGCAACTTTTCACCACTTTGCCCCACAAAGGTAATGTTTTTCTTAAAATAAATTTCAACAAAAACTTTTTCTTTTTTCTTAAACCTGTTATAATACAAATGGATACGGATTGTTGGGGAAACGATGTGGCTGGTGGGGAATTTTTCCGTGGCTTGTAGTGAAAACGATGTCGGTTTTCGTGAAAAACGATGTCTTATATCGTTTGAATAATGTCTGACATTGTTTAAATAATGTCTGATATCGGAAAAACTATATGCTTTGGTGTTTTTGGTGCATCAAATATGGGGTTTAGCATCAACGGTTTGACGAAAAAACGTTACCTTTGAAATCTGAATATAATAAAACAATCTTATCATGTCAACAAGTCTTATTTTCGTAATCTGTGTTGCGGCGGTCCTGCTGATCGTTGTCATAATGTTTTTCTCTTACAACAACAAGGAGATTGCCCTGCGCAGGGAAGCCGAAGCCCAACGGGGAAACATCAAGTCGATTAGAGACAAAATGTTCAAGATTATCCAGGAAAAGGCCAACGTATCTACGGAATACCGCAAGGCATTTGAGCGGATTTATCCCCAAATCATAGCGGGACGTTATTCCGAGAAAAGCGGCGAGCTTATGAAATGGATTCAAGAGCAAAACCCAACGTTCGACACTTCTCTGTATTCAAACCTCATGCAGTCGATAGAAGTGCAGCGCGAGGCCTTTGCCACTGCACAAACCCGCATGCTCGACATCATTAACCAGCATTCCACGCTCGTGGAGCAGTATCCCTCGCGATGGTTCATAAACAACAAATCAACGATAGAGTATACCGTAATCGCATCGACCAATACCAACAATGTGATAGCCACGGGAGTGGACGACGAGATGCTTAAGTTTGAAGACTAACTGCGCTCCCGTTCTGAATGATAGCCCTGGCGTATATCATACCTCTGTTGGCGTGCCTGCTGTTGCCCTATCTGTTCGACCCCGGCGGCAGATGGGAGCCCTATGCCGTGGTTGCCGGCGCAGGATATCTGCTTGCCGGGCTTACTCACTGGCTTTGCTATCGCGCGAGAACCAAGTGCCGCGAATTTCTGGGCGGGTACATAGTGTCGATATACTATGAAGCTCCGTGGACAGAGATTGTAATCGTAACTGAAACCTATACAGACAAACGTGGAAACACTCATACGCGAAGGCGCAAGGAATATGTTTACCACCCCGAGAAGTATTATTTCGACACCAACCTTGGCACGCGGCATGACATCAACTATGGTTTTTTCGACTCTGTGCGCAATCAATGGTGTGTGGTATGTCATGAAGACGCGTGGTATGGCAGTGAAATCAGCGGCGGTTCGCGCTACGGTTGCCACTATGATTATTTCGACGCAAAGGGTTCCGACGAAAGCCGCGCCGCAAGAGTGTGGACCGTTACCGAGCCTCACAAATATACCAACAAGATAAGGAATTCCAATTCCATATTCCGTTTTGAGAAAATCGGACGCGAGAAAGCCATCTCGCTGGGATTGATAGATTATCCCGAGATAACAAATTTCGACGCTCCCACCATTTTGTCCGACTGTTTCGATGTGCCCGAAACAGTGGAGCGCAAATTCCGTCTGTTCAACTCCGTAACCGCCCCCGATGTGGAGATGCACCTCTTTGTGTTGCTTTTCGACGCATCGAGACACGGTGTGAAAATTGTGGAAAAGCAGCGAGCATATTGGCATGGCGGAAATAAAAACGAGTTTGTGGTATGTCTGGGCATTGAAAAGGGAGAAACTAAATGGGCGAGGGCATTTTCGTGGGTCGACGAGCCGGTGCTGGAAGTAAAGACTGCCGACTGGTTTTTGCGAAATCCCAAGGCCGACCTCGCAGATTTCCTGGAATGGCTCTACGCTAACTATTCCATTTGGAAAAGAAAGCATTTCTCGGATTTCAACTACATTCGCGTAAATCTCACGATGTGGCAAGTGATTCTTACATGCTTTGCCGCCGCCGCTGGTTGCGCTCTGGGCATTTGGCTGCTGAGCTCCTGACAGCATTTTCCCCATAATTTTACCAACAAAACGGTATGTAAGAAAACCGATGTTTCGCCCCGCAGAAACTACATCGGATTTCGTAAAAACTCCGGGCCACCAAATTTAAATTCCGCCGCATCTAATTTGAATTAGATGCGGCGGAGTTTTTGCGAGA
>CAVFYC010000013.1:0-40836 GCA_963626585.1 Christensenellaceae bacterium Phil1
CAAATTTAAATTCCGACGCATCTCGTAAAAATTAGATGCGGCGGAGTTTTTGCGACATTTTATCTATGTTTTTCTGGATAAAATATCAGTCAAAACAAGATGCCTTGACACAAAAAATGCGGCGGAAATTTTTCAGTTTCCGCCGCACCATATTTCTGATTTCTACGTTTGTCAGAGTTTTTCGAAGCGTGCAGTCCAACCGCCGCCGCTCTTCATTGAAACCTTAATGGTTTCGCCTGCTCCCACTTCCTTTGTGGTGCGTTTGTAGTCCTCTGCATTTCTGTTGGCATTAAACCCGTCGGCAAAAATATCGGCCTTGTATTTTCCGCTGCCAAGGAACGAAAGCGGGATTTCAATGTCAGCTCCGTCCCAATTAGACATTGCGCCCACAAACCACGTATTTCCTTTGCGGCGCGCCGTTACCACGTATTTCCCCACCTCACCTGCGATGGTCTTGCTCTCGTCAAAAGTGGTCGGAACTTTGGCAATGAAATCCGTACACTCCTGGTTTTTCGTATAGTTTGAAGGAGCGTCCGAAAGCATCTGGAGCGGAGAGAAATAAACAGTGTACATAGCCATCTGATGAACCCTCGTGCCCTGACTCATAGGCTGATTGTTTATCGGACGATAGTTTGAACGCGTGCCATTAATCATTGCGCCGGGAGTATAATCCATAGGCGAAATAATCTGACGGATATACGGAATCATTACATCGTATCCCGGCATGTCGGCACCAAGAGTCCCTTTTGTGTTGGGCGTCCATTTGCACTGCTCCAGGCCACGCACGCCTTCGCAGCTCAGAATATTGGGATACGTTACCTGCAAACCTTTGAGCTGCATGCCGTGGTAGTCCACCGTGAGCTGGTTGTCGGCAGCTTTCTGCGTAATCTTGCGCAAAGACGACATCACAAATTGGTCATTGGCATTGATGAAGTCGATTTTCAAGCCCTTCACACCCCAACTCTTGTAGAGAGGAAACGCACGATCCATATACTTCATGCAATCTTTCCACTTCAACCAAATAATTACGTCAACTCCCTTTGCGTTGCCATACTTCACAATTTCGGGAATATCGCATTCCTTTTTGTATTGGAGTACATTTGGGCTGTCCCAGCCGTCATCTATTATAATATATTCCAGCTTGTTGGCCGCAGCAAAGTCGATGTAGTGCTTATAAGTAGGCGTGTTCATTCCACTCTCGAAGTCAACGCCCGTAATATTAAGCGCATTCCACCAATCCCAAGCCACCTTGCCCGGTTTCACCCAAGAGAAATCACCCTTTGAAGTGCCGTCGCAAAGTTTGCGCACGATGTTGCAGTCGGCAAGTTGGGTATCGTTGTCGGTAATCACCGCCACTTTCCACGTAAGTGGCTGCGAGCCGCCCACGCGTGCGATATAGTTTTTGCGGAAAAGGGTAACGAAATTCGAATAGCCCTGGCCGTTGAGATCAGAATTCTTAAGATCGGGATAACCTGCGAACTCGCCTTTCAAACCATTGCCATTGGAAAAATTGGAGCTGACATACATTCCCGGATAGTCGAGATCGCCCACATCAGTAACCGCAACTTTCACACCCTCGCCCATGTCGGCAAGAAGAGGAAGGATGCTGAGCTGATTCGACGGCATCTGGGAAATGCAAGTCTTGGTGTAATACGATTCAAACGAGCAGGAATATCTCTCGCCTCCCGCATTGTCGTTCACCCACGGCGTCCAGGTTTGAGGATCTCCCGTGAAATTATACTCAACTACCTCGTTCTGCACATTTACTGAGTCCTTGCGCGTGCCGCAAAAGCGATAAGCCACCGCGTCGTCGTATACGCGGAATTCTACAGTGTATTGGCCGCCTTTTAGAAGCAACTTTGTGTAAACGTCATCGATTTGAGAATTTGTATAGTCCTTTGTCGTGATTTTTCTGCTCACTTTCTGCGCTTTTCCGCCCGATGCGCCCGGTCCCCAAACGCTTCCGTCGGTAAGGATAACCGACATCGTGGACGGTTTGATGATTTCCCGTCCTTTCAAGTCCACTTTCCATGTAAGTTTGCTGCCTGAATTTACGGTCAAGGTGAGTTTTCCCGAAGGCGACTTTGCGACGAAATTTCCCGCAGATGCCGTCCCGCCCAAAAGCATTGCGGCCGACGCGAGCATCGCATTGATTAATTTTGTTTTCATTACTGTTGTATTTTGGGTTTTATCTTATATCTTTTCGAATCTTGCGGTCCAACCGCCTCCGCTCTTCATTGAAATTTTCAGGCGGTCGGTTTTCGTTACGTTTTTCTCCTCTTTCATATAATCTTCGGCGCTTTTCGAGGCGTTTATCCCGTCGCGGAAAATAATTGCCTTGTATGTGCCGTCGCCAAGAAAGTCGAGAGAAATTTCCAGATCCCGTTCGTCCCAGTTAGTCATTGCGCCCACAAACCACGTAGAGCCTTTCTGTTTTGCTGTAACGATGTATTTCCCGATTTCTCCCTGCACCACGCGACAATCGTCAAACGTTGTAGGAACTTTTGCAATGAATTCTGTGCATTCCGGGTACAGATAATATAACGACGGCTTATCGGAAAGCATTTGCAGAGGTGCGTCAAAAACTGTGTACATTGCCATTTGGTGTACTCTTGTGCCCTGGCTCATTGGATTGTTGCCGATGGGGCGATATTCTTCGCGCGTGGCGTTGCGCATTGCTCCGGGGGTGTAGTCCATAGGTGCCGTGAGCATTCGCGCAAATGGTATCGTAACGTCATAGCCGGGCATATCGCTTCCGAGCGTGCCCTTTTGGTTTGGCGTCCATTTGCATTGTTCCAAACCGCGTACGCCTTCGATGTTAACGATATTGGGATACATCACTTGCAGGCCGTTGAGCTGCATGCCGTGATAGTCTATAATCAGATGGTGCTTTGCTGCGAGGGCGGTGATGTCTCTCATTGTTTTCATCACATACTGATCGTTTCCGTCAACAAAGTCTATCTTCATGCCTTTAACGCCCCATTTTTCATATAGGGGGAATGCCTCGTGCATTTTCTCCATTACATTTTTCCACGAAGCCCATACTATCACTCCTACTCCCTTTTGCTTTGCATAGGCGAGGAGTTCCGGCATATTTATATTGCTGTTGCTTTCGCAGATGTCCTTTCCGCTCCAACCGCCGTCGAGAATGATGTATTCAAGGTTGTATTTTGCGGCGAAGTCCACGTAGTATTTATAAGTCTTGGTGTTTACGCCCGAAACGAAGTCCACTCCCGTGATATTTGCAGCGCTCCACCATTCCCACGCCACCTTACCTGGTTTCACCCACGACCAATCGCCTTTTGCAATAGGTCTCGAAAGTTTTTGCGCCAAATCGCAGTTGGCGAGTTGCGCATCGTTTTCGCTCACGATTATAGCCCTCCACGGCATTTGTTGCTTGCCTCCAATGCGGGCTATATGGCTTTGGCGGAAAAGCGTCTTGAAGTTTTCGGTAGCCTTTGTGCCGGGAACCATATTTTTAAGGTCGGGATATCCGGGGAATTCGCCTACGAGTGAAAATCCTTTTGAGAAAGAGGAATGAAGATACATGCCGGGATAATCCACTTCGCCCACAGTGGTAAGCGCTGCCTTCACTCCGTTGCCCATATCCATGACAAAGGGCATGAGACATAGCTTGCGCGAAGGAATCTGCGAGACTTTCTGCACGTCATAGTATGCCTCGAACGAATTGGAGTATCTTTCGCCGTGGCGTTCATCGTTGACGTAGGGCACCCATGCCTTATGGTCGTTCTTGAAATTGTATTCCACCGTTTCGTTCTCCACGGTGAGCGAATCCTTGGCGTTTGCAGCAAAACGATAAGCCGCCGCGTCGTCGTAGGCACGGAATTCCAGTTCATACCCGCCGCCTTTGAGCGTGAGCATGGTGAATGTATCGTCAATCTTAGCCTTGCGGTAATTCACTCCGTCCAATGTGCGGCTCACCTTGGTGATTTTCCCCGCCGGCGCATCAGTTCCCCATGTAGCGCCGCCACGGATTTTCAGAGCCACAGCCGACGGAGCGGTTATTTCCTGCCCGTTGAAACTCACTTGCCACGTGAGCGTCTTGTCGGTATTCACTGTGAGCACCAACTTGCCCGACGGCGATTTCACCACATAGTTTTTTGCACACACAGGGAGCGTAAACATAGCTGCGCCACCCAAGAGAAGAAGTCTCAATACGTTTTTCTTCATGTTTTAATGGTATTTCTTACCTTAAATGCCTATTATTCGAATTTAGTTTTCAAATTTACGTATTTTCAGACAAAGCAACGGCTTTACACAAAGGCAAATATCAAAAACGGCAACAAAAACTTTGAATTTCACATCTTCCCCCACACTCTTTTGCCGGCATTTGGCTTTGAAAAAATGCCGCAAAAAGTAGCCGTTTTACCGTCCCGAAAAACCTACATCGGATACACAAAAAACGATGTCCGATATCGTAAAAACTCCGACGCATCTAATTTAAATTCCGACGCATCTCGTAAAAATTAGATGCCTTGGAGTTTTTGCGGCATAAAAGGCAAGAACAAGAAAGTCTGTTTCCATTCCAAAACAAACTGATGCACAAATATTTACAACCAACATTCCAGCCACAAAGATTTCTACTGCAAAAACGCCGTGGGAAAAGAAAACAAAAATGTGCCGCCGCAAGTTTGCGACGACACATTTTCGCTAATGTTTTTGGCTTAGCCGACGTGCGGTTTACACCGCGCGCTGCTATTGCTTGGTTATTTTCATGCTCGCCTTGCCTGCCTTCACGATGTAAACACCTTTCGGCTGGTTTTGCAGCGACAACTGCGCTTTTCCGGCGCTGTTGGTTGAAGTTTTGGCAACAAGCCCACCGTCGGGAGTGTATACCGCAACTATCACGCCCTTTTTGTTTCCCTCAAAAGTGAGTATCCCGCCTTTGTTGTCGAGTTTGCCTTGCTTTGTTTGGGCTTCATCGATTTTGTTAACCAATTCGTCTGAAAACACGAACTTTTGCAAGTTTTCCACTTCGTATTCCACTTCTGTCGATGTCGTAGTTACAAGCAAACGAGTGTTGTTGTCGGTGTATTTGCAAACCGGTTTCTCGCTTATGGAATAGCCTATCTTCTGCCCGTCGTTGGTGTAAAACACCACGGTAATGATTTCGGCCTTTGCGAAAAACGCTGTTGCAAGCACAAAAGCAAGAAACAATGTTCTCAAATTCATTTGTATACGTTTTTTTTATTCCACAATCACCTTTTCAAACGCGCGAAGCAGCACATTGGCCATCAACTGATGACCGGCATCGTTGGGGTGAAGAGCCACATCAATTGAAAGTTTGTCGAGATTGTGCTGTCCGCCACATTCAGCAAAGAAATCAGCCACGGGAAAGCCTTCATATTCTGCAATCTCGCGAATGAGGTAAGCATAGTCCTTGAGGTAAATTCCGTTGAGCGCAGCATTGCAGTTGTCGGGCAGATATCCGCCAAAACCATAACCCTTGCGCGGAGTGCAAAGCACCACCTTGGCGTTGGGATTAACCTCGAAAATTTTCTCGATAAGCTGGCGGTAGATTGCAGCAAAGGTGCCGTTCTTGGTATTGTTGATATAATCGTCAATAGTTCCCACGGGAGTTGAATGTCCCCAGTCGTTGATGCCATGCTCTATGGTATAGTAGTCGGCTTTCTTCACCTGATTGATAGCCGACGACAGTGTGCCGCCACTAATACCCTGATTGTACCATTTTGTAAACTTCAACTTTTTGAGCAGACGGGTTTCATATCCCTCTTTGAAGCCGTTGGGGTGATCGTTATACCATGTGATAGAAGTTCCGAGGGCGCACCATGTGGCGTCGACCACACGTGCGTCGGATTTTTCCTCTTCCTGTACGTCCTGCGAGCTGAATGTTACGCTGTCAACGGCAGCTGCGTTGTATCCCGTGGCTTTTGTTCCCTGGTGTATGGTGAAACTTTGTGCCGAAGCGGCAGAGCCTAAGAAAAGTGCCACGATTGTTAATTTAATAGATTTCATATCGTTGAAAATTTTATTGTTGTTACGAATTTGTGATTTGATGTTATATTATTTGTTTACAAGAACCTTGCGGTTGTTTACCACATAGATTCCCTTTGACAGACTTATGTTTTTGCTGCCAGCCACAGTATCCTGATAAATAAGCTTGCCTTCGGAATCGAATACCGTGATTTTCGTGGGAGTTGCCACATTCACTGATATTCCGCCCTTGGTAACCTGAATTTCTGCGGCAGATTTCTCTACATGTTCGATGTCGGTGATTTCACTGTCGAACGAAAGTCCCACAACGCGCAAAAGTTTCTTGCTTCCTGCGCTCTCGTCGGTATCAATGCTGAACACGAATGCATCTTGAGCGTAGGCAGCGGAATCAACCGAGGTGAAGTAGCCACGGAAACAGAGCGGCGAACCATTTGTCCAGGACTCAAATCCATTGCCCTCGTAGTTGAGAATCCACGCCTTGCTTACCGGAGAATTTTCATAAGTCGGAACAAATGAGTAGTTGCCTTGTTTTACGCCGGCATCTGATGGCAAACTATCGATTGCCACATCTGATCCTTCGAATGTAAGGGTTTCGTTTGCAAGACTCCTGTTGCCGAATTCCTCTCCCGGCACAGCAAGCGCATAAGGTGTGTTGGCGGCCAATTTTGGTTCGGCAAGTTTGCTGAAATTAATCAGACTGTCTTCAATTCCAGTAAACTCCCTCACAAATATATTGCCGCTTGCATTTACGGTCTCCATTGCAATGTCTCCGCTACCCGATGCCTTTACGCTGCCAACCTCAAACGGAACGGCTATTGTCTGCCAGCCGCCGGTCTTGGTCGCATATGCGGGGTTCAAACTGTAACTTGCGTTCTTCGCCACGAAAGGTTCGGGACAATAGAACGGCGCATCAACCAACTGCAAAGCCTCGCATACGCCCTGCTTCACCACATTGTAACCGGAAATCCTGGAACTGTCAGCCACATAATAGAGGCAGTTTGCATTGGAGCTGACCTTGGAAAGAGCTTCATAGGTTACGTCTTCATCAAGTTCGGCATTCCTCGTATCGATAGCCATGATGTTCAACTGTCCTACGTTTCTTGCCTGCGCCTTAATCCAGTTGATTTTAGTCTTGCCCGTTACGACAAGCGTGCGGTTCATAAGTTTTGCGCTGTTGGCCACTTCCATACTGTCGAGAACCTCCTGCGGCACTCTTATAAGCTGCCATGCATCAACGCCACGGTATGTATTGTGTGCGCTTCCGGTCTTGATATTTCCGTTGTCGCCCGAATAATTGTCGGGATAGTATGTATTGTCGCTCTTGGCGTTCGACCACATAAATTCACCGCCGCCAATGTAAGCGAACTTCTGCTCCACACTCGAATTGTCAATGAGAGCAACTGCGGTGCCGTTATAGTTTCCGACGTACTTGCCTGTGCTCAGATTTTTAACAATCCAGCCGCCGTTGTTCCCCTTTGTAAAGGAATACATAAACTCTTTGCTGTTGAAATCTATCTCACGCCATTTAAGCGATGCGTCTTTTGCGTAAACTCCCATCGCAAGTCCGGCATCTTCGAACGAAGAGAAATTGCTAAGCAAATAGTATGTGCCTTCTGAAATCTCGTTGGCGTTGGAATTGTTCACCAGCTTATACATATTTGCTATGGAGTCGATAGCAAGACGATAGTCTATGCGTGCATCACTTCCCTCCGCGGCATTGGCATAAGCAAGAGCATCGGCGTAAGATTTCGCAACATCAGCAGAATAACTGCCCGGACTGTCATTATTGTCCACGCGGAACGTGCGGTAAGTGTTCATGGCCTCATTATATTCGCCAACGATGTCATCTTCAAACTTGCCGGAATAAACATTCCAGGCGATAACGTGTTTCCAACTGTTGGTAGTTACATAATATACCCCGGTGCCGTAAGCAATAAAGTTTCCGAGCCAAACAAAATCCTTGTCAGAATAAGCAAACTGGAATGTTACGGAATTTTCATCGCTTCCCGTTGTGCCGTCAAGGTATCCCGTGAAAGTAATGTCCTTTGTTGTAAGAATGGAAAAGTTCATCGCTTTTTCGAGCGAGGTTACCATTGTTTTTGTCTTGTAATTGTTTCCATAGCCAACGTATTGCCCCGTTTCTACATTCTGCAAATAATACGTGGTCTTGGAGTTTATTTTGTCGGGCTTGCCTGCGTCAACAAGTTTCCAGGCACTCCGGCTGTCGCGTCCGCTTGTATATTGAATGTCATTGGTATTCCCTTCTGCGGGCTGCTTCATGTACATCCCGAGATTGTACTGCGAAGACGCGGCCTCCAACATAATAATATCTCCGTCGGAAAGTTGGTCGGGCGTTATGCGTGGGAAATATCCGCCATATACGTAGCCGACAGAATCATATGCCTTGCGCAAATTATCAAGAGCGTTAACGTAGCCCACAGAATCAAGATTTTCCTTATCAAGAGCCACCGTAGCTTCCGTCCAAGCCGTAGCAAGACTATCAACTGCCGCAGCATCGTAATATTTTGCCGAGATGTGCGGAATGTTTGCCTTGATGCTTGCCACATATTTGGCAAGGTTTTCAAGAGGTGAATTCTCCTCGTAAATACGACTGGCTTTCAACGAATCTATAGCACTGAAAAGCGAATTGTATGCCGCATCGAAATCTTCTTTCGAGGAAGAAGTATTTTCGAGTGCGTTCTTGGCTGATTCATAACTTGTATTGAAAGCATTTTCCTTGGCGGTATCGTATTTGCCTTTGCCTAAATTCTCGCTATATGCCGAAGCGTTCTCCACAAGTGCGGCAAGTTTGTCGCTGGAACGGTGCTTCAGAATTTCCGCAAGCTTTTCATCGCCCACTCTGACGAATGTCCACGCAGCGCCATCGGTTTCGCTTTCGGCCGTAGCGGTTACATTCCCATTTATATCGGACGAAATTGCAAAGAAGCCCTCACCATTGCTGAGCGAGATGCTTGCCTGGTAGAGACCAAGCAGATTCATTGCAAAAGTTTTGTCTTTTGTTTCAGACGCTACCAGGCTATTTCCGTCTTTGCTCGTAATATATTTGTCTGTTGCCAAACTTTGTACGTACCATTTGCCTTGGTTTCCGGTTACATGGTACACAGATTCGTAACTGTCGGCATCGAAATTCTTTGAAACTACGCTATCGTTTTCTACTGCAAGGGCGGCGTAGCTACCATTTGCCGTGGAGTAGGCTTCAGAACGGTTGGTGATATAGAAATAGCCGGAAGAAACGGGCGAAAGACCGGTGGAAATTATATTGTTATAGGCTTTGTCCAAACTGTCTATCGCATTGCGGATTTCCAAACGGCTGTTGTCGGTGGTGATTGCCTTGGCGGCTTCATAGGCTTTGTTGTAGGCTTTCACGAGTTCGGGATCGTAGAAACCATAACCGCCGGTAGTTTCGGGCTGGAAGTTTGCGCAACGCGCCATAGTCTTTTCAAATTCATCGTAAAGGTCTGTAGAAACTTCTACATTGTAAACATTCCAAGCTATCACGTCGGTAGAACCTTCGAAAAGCCATACAAATGTTGGGCTGCCGGGATAGTTGCTGAGATTCATCGCATGGTCGGCAGAATTTGCGTATTGGAATGTGATTGAGTTCTCGTCCCAATTTTTCTGGCCGTAATATGTTGTACAGCCGGCCTCGATTGCTGTCGACAACGAGAAGTTATAAGCAGAATCGGTGGTAGCTACCAAAGCGCGTGTCTGATATGCGTCGGTGCCGGTGCCGTTTTTGCCAATATAAAGTCCGGTGGACTGCTGTTTTAGATAGAACGTAGGCTTTCCGTTCTTCTTGTCGAGCAAAGGAGATTTCTCTACAATCCACGCGCCGTCCTTGTCAAGTCCCGACTTAAAGACCCAAGCGTAAAGTTCGTGCCTGTATTCTGTCTGTCCTTTGAGGAAATAGCCTTTCAAACTGGGCGAAGACGCTGCTTCGATAGCTATTACAGAGCCGTCGGTTATTTCTGCGCATTTTGCACGCGTGGTTCTCTTCACTCCGCCGCCTTCTGCAAAACCGAGGTCAGTAAATGTATTCTTCAAGTCGGCAAGCAGATTTTTCAGCTCCGAGCTTGTATGTTTTTCCGTGCCGATGAGGGCTGATTCTGCCGCATTGTATGCGTTTTGGAAAGCCTCCACTTTTGTTGCATCGTATTTCTCGGAATCAACATATGGGTAAACGTTTGCCTTGATTACGTCGTAGTATGCTTTGAGTGAGTCTTTGGCAACACCAATCGTTACACTTTCCACCCAAGCCGAGTCAACGTTTTCAAATTGCCAGGAGTCGAACGCATTAAGTCCCTGACTGTAGTAGCGTCCCACGTATCCCGGATCGCTTCCATTCACATAATATGTATACGAGGTGGTTTTGTTGCTCCATTTCCATTGGGCAGATTTTTGCGAAGTGAACGTTTGTATGCTCGAAGGTGCGTCGGTCATGGTAATTTTGTTGTCATCAATTGCCACGCCCACGTATTTGTCGGTAGCGGCATTCTGCACATACCAGCCGCCGTCGGTTTTAGTTATCTTGAACACGTTTTCAGGAAGGCTTGCGTCCATTGTGTGCCAACCCAGATAGCCATCTCCTTTGTCGAAAGCGCACATAGTTTTTCCTTGCGACGTGAAATTGGAATACGCGCTCTTGATTCTGTAGTAACCATCTTTGAGCGGCAGCGGAGCGAGGTTGTTTGCAACATTATAGGCAGCGACAAGGCTGTCAATGGCATTGCGAATTTCCTGCCGGCTATTGGCCTCGGTCATTCCCTTTGCCTTTGCCACAGCATTGTTATAGGCATCAACCTGCTCTTTGCTGTAATAGCCCGGAGCATCTCCCGCGGGAATGTCAATGCCGCAGTATTGCTCGACGGCCTGTTGGAGTTCTTCCTTTATGTTCAGGTTGGTTTCCGAAGTATAAAGGTTCCACGCCTGCCAGTCTCTGTTGGTGGGATAATAATTCGTGCTTATATAATAAACGTTCTTGTATCCGCCGAAACGCGAAAGCCTGAACCAGGTGCCGTCGGCGTTGGAGTGATGAATGAATACGGCGTCGCTGTTGCCGTAAACGTTTACGCTCACGCCTTCTTGCGCGCTAATGTCGGCCGCACTTAGAAAGCAGAAAGGGAAAGCCATATCTGTGTTGTCTACCATGCGCTTGTGCCCGGGGTCCAAGGAAGTAAGTGCATCTGACACGCCGAAATATTTTCCCGAAGTAACGTCTTTCAGATAATATGTAGGTTTGCTTGTATATATTGCGTCGTTTTCGCCGGTAGCTACAAACTCCCAAATCATCGTCTTGCTTTTGCCTTCGTCATCACACAGCACAGAGTTTCCATTCTGGCTTTCGGGGTATGCTTTTATAAAGCGGTTGCGATAACTTGTAGGCCCGCATTCAAACATCATCTGCGCCCCGTCTTTCACGGCGTCGATAGTGATTGCCCACCACTTCTTGCCGCCTTCAACATAAGGCACTTTTTCATACACAGCCTTGAGCTCGGCAAGCAGAGCAGCGTAGTCGCCAGTGCCGTTGTCCAATGCCGTCTTCACCTTTTCCAATTCTGCCGCCAACGCTTCCTTCTGCTCTGCAGTGAAAGCCGCATCGTCGTAGGACGGATCGGTCATCAACAAATAATTCGACTCAACTTCGTTGTAGTAGGTCTGCAAATCCGATTTATCATCGTTCACAACCGCCACACGAGTTGAGTTCAGCGTGCCCGCCGCAACTGCCCTGGGCACAACGCCCACTATAGACAATACACACAGCAAGCCTACCAAGAGAATGGATCTTTCCTTCATGTAGTTTATGCTTAGAGTTAGAATTCAACACAAAAATACATTTTTTCACCATAAGCGTATCTTTTTTATCGCCAAAACATTCGGCGAGTTTTACGAACGCACAAAAAACGGCTTAAAACACGAACAAATTCACAAGAATGAGTTTTCCAAGTGCCAAAAAGCAAGAAAACATACATTCCGGGCGCAAAAGCCAAAACCGAAAACGCAAAACAGAAACCTAAAATCTCACACCCCCAATCCTTGATTTGACATCGCAAAAAACAACAAGGCATCTCGTAAAAATTCCGGGCCATGTAATTTAAATTAGATGCGTCGGAATTTAAATTATGTCTGACCTCGTTCAGCGCATATACAATGATAGTTTTTGCAATACGCTTATCATTACATTTCAAGCGTATTACATTCTGATTTACAAGCCAATAAAGAACGAGAAAACTATTCCCAAAAATCTCTTGTACCGAAACGCAGAAAATACGACCAAAGACAAATAAAAACGGACGACTTTCACAAGTGGTCCGTCCTATATTTATGAAAAAAGAGTTATTTAAGTTGTCAAATAATGACCTTGATAAATTCCATTAAAGGTTCTCGAGGAATTGTTTGAGCACCACAGTTGCCGAAATCTCGCGATTGGCCGCCTCAGGTATCACAAGCGACGTAGGAGCTTCGATCACATCGTCGGTAACAATCATATTGCGGCGCACAGGCAGGCAGTGCATGAAATGGGCATTGTTGGTAACCGCCATATGTGCGGCATCAACTGTCCAACTCATGTCCTTGGAAATCACCTTGCCGTAGTCTTCCGGACGGGTTACGCCGGGGCAGCTCCAGTTTTTGGCATAAACGAAATCAGCTCCCTCAAGGGCTTTCATCTGATCGTACTCCACCTTTGCATCTCCCACGAACTGCGGATCAAGTTCGTAGCCGTGAGGGTGAGTTACCACAAAATCCACATCGGCAGCGTTCATCCATTGCGCAAAACTGTTGGGCACAGCCTGCGGAAGGGCTTTGGGGTGAGGAGCCCACGTCATCACCACTTTCGGACGCCTTGTCTTTTTATATTCCTCAATTGTAATCAAATCGGCAAACGCCTGCAGGGGGTGAACAGTGGCACTCTCCATGGAAAACACGGGACGTCCGCTGTATTTGATGAACTGCCGCAGGATTTTCTCGGTATAATCGTCCTCGCGGCTCTCAAATCGTGCAAACGTTCTCACGCCAATTACGTCGCAGTAGCTTCCCATTACCGGAATTGCCTCGAGCAAATGTTCGCTTTTATCGCCGTCCATAATCACTCCGCGCTCCGTTTCGAGTTTCCATGCGCCCTGGTTCACATCAAGAACTATCACGTTCATTCCAAGGTTCATGGCCGCCTTTTGAGTACTGAGGCGTGTGCGCAGACTATTGTTGAAGAATATAAGCAAAGCCGTGCGGTGTTTACCGAGATGCTCAAAAACATAACGGTTCTTCTTTACTTCTGCAGCTTGTTGGAGTGCCGCGTCCAAATTACCCAAGTCCTCGGGATAGAGAAATGATTTCATATCTTTTTCAGTCTATTCGTTCGGCGCTGTTCGCCATATACTGCAAAATTAGTGCTTTTATTTGACATCAGCATTTGACCAGCGCGAAAATCTGCCTTATAAGCATTAAGACAAGTCCGTTTGCAGCGCCACGAGAACCGACATCGCCATATTAATATGCGTTATGAAGTGAAAACGGAATATTTTGCGTAAGTTTGCAACATAATAAACTCACATAAAACAGCATAACATGAAAAAGATAATTCTTTTGGCAGCGCTCGCAGCGGTTATGACATTGCCGTCGTGCGCACGCAAGAATGCCGGCAACGCTCCAAATGTGAACGAGAACCAAGTGGAGAACAACGTTGTGGAGAAGAAAAATTACAAGGTGAAGACTTTGCCGCTCGCAGTAAAGGACAAAATTCTCGAGACAATTCAAAGCGATTACAAAGGAAAGGTTGTATTCATCGACTTGTGGGCTACATGGTGCGGTCCGTGCCGTCATGCAATGCTTTCGGTGGACTCAATCAAACCGGAACTCATGAAAAAAGGCGCGAAGTTCGTTTACATCACCGGCGAGACCTCACCTGAGAAAACCTGGAACGAGATGATTCCGAAAATCGACGGAGATCATTACCGCCTCACCAAAGATCAGTGGAGCACATTGTGCAAGGAGCAAGGAGTGCGAGGCATTCCGTGCTACAAACTTGTAGGAAAAGACGGAACTACAGCGTTTACAAACTTGACGGAAGGCGGATATCCGGGCAACGAAATCATTAAACCGGAAATTGAAAAGGCACTTAAAAACAAATAACCCCATGATTATGAAAAATATATTGAAGAACATCGCCGTGTGTGCGGTGGCATTTTTGTCAATGCAGGTTTCCGCGCAAACGGCAGGCGGCTGCTGCGGCGGCAAAAGCGCAATGCGTTGGAGCGCGGCCAAAGCTAATGAATGGTATGCCAAACAACCGTGGCTTTCGGGCTGTGATTATATTCCCGCCACGGCCATAAACCAAATTGAGATGTGGAGCAAATCCACTTTCGACGAGAAACAAATCGACAAGGAGCTTTCCTGGGCACAGGAGTTGGGATTCAAGACGATGCGTGTGTTTCTAAGTTCGGTAGTCTACGCCAATGATGCAAAAGGCTTCAAGAAACGTATCGACAAGTTCCTCACAATTTGTTCCTCCCACGGCATTCGCCCGATGTTTGTCTTTTTTGACGACTGCTGGAACAAAGAATCGAAATACGGCAAGCAACCCGAGCCGAAACCCGGCGTACACAATTCGGGCTGGGTGCAGGATCCTTCGGTGAGCATGCGTGCCGATACGGTCAAGATGTTTGAAACGCTCGAAAAATACGTAACAGATATCGTTTCCACCTTTGCAAATGACGACCGCATCTTGCTTTGGGACCTCTACAACGAGCCTGGAAACAGCGAACACTTCAACACGTCATTACCATTGCTGAAGAAAGTTTTTCAGTGGGCGCGCAGTGCAAATCCTTCACAGCCTCTCACAGTGGGCGTATGGAATGTTTACGAAAAGTTTCGCGAGTTGAGCGCATATTCGCTTGAACATTCCGACGTGATATCCTATCACAACTACAACAAGCCCGAAGAGCACGAAAAAGAAGTGCAGTATCTCATGATGCTGAACCGCCCATTGATTTGCACAGAGTATATGTCGCGCCGCAGCGGCAGCACATTCCAAACTGTGATGCCTATGCTCAAAAAATATAATGTTGCGGCTATAAACTGGGGCTTTGTTGCAGGAAAGACTAACACTATTTTTGCCTGGGACACCCCGCTTCCTGATGTTAAGGAGCCGCCTTTGTGGTTCCACGACATATATCGTCAGGACAAGACCCCGTTCAATCAGGAAGAAGTTGACTTGATAAAGAAGATGAACGATGTGAAATAATCATTTTCGGCTTTTTCGGAAATCCACAATCCCCGTGCGTGAAAAATGCACGGGGATTTTTAATGCTTTTACCGCATATCGCGCACTTGCAACGCGGCATTTTTTTCATCACTTCAAACCCTAAAAAAACTACAAGGCATCTTGTTTTTACGAGATGCGTCGGAATTTAAATTAGATGCGTCGGAATTTAAATTTCATGGCCCGGAGTTTTTGCCGAAATCAGACCTCGTTTTTTGCACACGCCACATCGTTTTTACTTCAAGCGTTATAACCTGAAAAACAAGCAGCTGCCATCACTCCTATGAGCAACGGCAGCCGCCTGGTATGCGATATGTTTTTCTTGACGTCTTATTCTATATTTCCTCTGATTTTTGTAAGATACGCGCCAAGGCGTTGCTCATCTTTATTGTCGATTATATCGATGAGTTCGGAGAGTTCCGTGCGAATTTTCTCAACCTGTCCCGATGTGAGAGGGTTGAAAAGAATTTCGCGGAGCAACGTGTCGTCTTCGCCAAGCACACCTCGCGCAATCGCCATATGACGTTTAAAAGTCGTTCCGGGAGCGTCCTGGTGCTTCATCACGGCAGCAAACACAAAGGTCGAGACAAAAGGAATGCTCAACGAGTAGGCCACCGTTTCATCGTGCTCGTCAAACGTGTATTCACGCACATTGAGCCCGAGACGGTTGTAGAGGTCGCGAAAGAAAATGCGCCCCATATAGTCGCCCTCCCTTATAATTATTGCGTTCTCGCTGCTCAGCGCGCCGAGATTGGCAAACGTGGGCCCGAACATCGGGTGGGTGGACACGAATTTGAAGCCGCATCTGTCGTAGAACTCTTTCATTCCCGTCTTTACCGAAGCAATGTCGCTCAAGATGCAACTTTCGGGAATATGCGGCATAACTTTTTCAAACGCCGAGATAGTGGCTTTGAGCGTAACGGCATTTATTACCATTTCGGGGCGGAAAGCATCGATTTCCTCGTACTTCGTAAACCGCTGCGTGTTGTACATAAAACGCAGGCGCTTGGGATCAGTGTCGAACACAGCCGTTTCATGATCAAAACTAAGAAGGTCAACAAAAAATGAACCCATTTTGCCCGCGCCAAGAATAAGTATCCTCATCGTTTACTTGTTTATCACATCGAGTTGCTGGTGTACGCTCTCTTCGTGAATGGCTTCAAAAATAGTTTTCACAAACTCCGCGCTCATTCCGCAAAGTCCGCCCTGCGCCACACGCTTGTCAAGAATTTCGTTGTAGCGCATAGGCTGCACCACGGTCATGTTGTGCTCACGCTTATACACTGCAATCTCGCGCGAAATCCTCATGCGCTTCGCAAGAATGTCGAGAATGCTATTGTCGCACTCATCTATTTGGAAACGCAACGCATGCAGACTTTCCGTTGACTGAGTAGTGGAACGCACCACAAGGCGGTCGAGAATAAAATCAAGCACCTCGGGCGTAACCTGTTGGCTCGCATCGCTCCAAGCCGCGTCGGGTTTGCAATGACTCTCGATGATAAGCCCGTCGAAACCGAGATCCATTGCCTGCTGGCAGAGAGGCGCAATAAGTTCACGCTTGCCGCCGATATGGCTCGGGTCGCAAATCATCGGAAGGTTGGGAATGCGGCGATGCAGCTCAATTGCAATGTGCCACATAGGAAGGTTCCTGTAAATTCTCTTGTCGTAAGTTGAAAATCCACGGTGTATCGCGCCTAATCGTGTTATACCTGCGTTGTTCAATCTCTCAAGTGCGCCAATCCAAAGCTCAAGGTCGGGATTCACAGGGTTCTTGACGAGCACCGGAATGTCCACGCCTTTCAGCGCATCGGCAATCTCCTGCATCGCAAACGGGTTGGCAGACGTGCGGGCTCCTATCCAGAGAATATCTATACCCGCTTTCAGCGCCGCTTCAACGTGTGCCTTGTTTGCCACCTCGGTTGCCACGAGCATTCCGCACTCTTTCTGTACGCGCTGCATCCAAGGCAATCCTTCCTCTCCGATACCTTCAAAGCTCCCAGGTTTGGTGCGCGGTTTCCAAATTCCCGCACGGAAAATTTTCACGCCCACCTTGCTCAACTGTTGTGCGGTGGAAATCACCTGTTCTTCGGTTTCGGCGCTGCAAGGTCCCGCCATAACGATAGGACGTTTGTCTTCAACGCCCGGAAGATTGAGTTTTTCTAATTTCAGTTCCATTGTCGTATTTTTTATTTCTATAATTCTAATTTTTCTATTCTGTTTAAAGCCTCTTTCAGTTTGTCCTCTTTCGCACAAAGTGAGATTCTAACGTAACGTTGTCCGTTTGAGCCGAAAATAAATCCGGGGGTGATGAAAACTTTTCCGTCCTGCAACACTTTTTCCGTGAGTTCTTCTGCATCTTTGTACTTGTCGGGAATTCTGCCCCAAAGGAACATTCCCACCTGGGCCTTCTCGTATTTACACCCAAGCGCCTGCATAATTTTCTCGGCGTACACGCGGCGCGCAGCATAAGTCTCAAAATTCGCCATCTCGTGCCAAGTTTCGTCGTTGTCGTATGCTTTTGCGGCTGCGAGCTGTATTGCGCGAAATGTTCCGCTGTCAATATTACTTTTCACCTTGAGAATCCACTGAATGAACTGGGGATTTGTTGCTGCGAGGCCCACTCTCCAACCTGGCATGTTGTGGCTTTTGCTCATAGAGTTGAATTCTATACAAAAGTCCTTTGCTCCCGGAATTTGCAGGAGGCTCATAGGTTTTTTGTTAAGGATAAAACTGTAGGGATTGTCGTTTACAATTACGATTTTGTGGCGTTGTGCGAAATCCACGAGCCGTTCGTATGTTTCCTTGCAGGCGTTTGCGCCCGTCGGCATATTGGGATAATTGCTCCAAAGTAGCTTTACGTTTGAAAGGTCCATGTTTTCGAGTTCGTCGAAATCGGGTTGCCAATTGTTTTCGGGGCGCAGATTATAATTTACCACCTGTGCGCCGAGAAGTTTGCTAAGCGAAGTGTAGGTGGGATATCCGGGATTGGGCACAAGCACTTTGTCGCCGGGATTTACAAATGCGAGCGTAACGTGGAGTATTCCCTCCTTGGAGCCAATGAGAGGCTGGATTTCCGTATCGGGATTGAGATCAACGTTAAACCAACGCTTGTACCAGCGCGCCATTGCGCTTCTCAGTTCCACGGTTCCCATTGTAGGCTGGTAGCCATGGGCATCTGGCAGCTGCGCCACGCGGCACAGTTCGTCCACGGTGGCTTTTGATGGCGGCATGTCGGGGCTACCGATTGCAAGGCTTATCACATTTTTGCCTTCCGCATTCATCTTGGCCACTTCTTTCAGTTTGCGGCTGAAATAGTATTCGCTCACAGAGTTCAGGCGTTCGGCTGGAACGATTGAACTGGGGACATTATTTTTTTGCAACATATTCTCCGAGATTTTTGAGTTCACGTGTCAAAGGTTTTATGGCATCGAGACTTTGGTGAAAGCGCACATAGTCATCGTAGGTTACGTCGATATAGAAAAGGTATTCCCATTCGCGTCCGATGATAGGCAGCGATTGTATTTTGGTAAGGTTTATCTGATAGAACGAGAAGATGGAGAGCACTTTTGAAAGGCTGCCTTCTTCGTGGGGAAGCGAGAAAACGAGACTGCACTTGTTGCAATTTTTCGGTTCTCTCACAAGGTCGGCATTCCAAGGGTCGGTGAGCACGAGGAAACGGGTAAAATTATGTTTGTTGTCCTGTATTCCTTCTTCGAGCACCTTCATTCCGTAGAGTGGGGCGGCATCTTTTGAGCATATGGCGGCATGTCCGGCAAGATGTTCGCGGCTAATTCGTTCGGCAGCTCCCGCGGTGTCGTCGCTTTCCACTATTCTGAGCGACGGGTGGCTTTTCAAAAATCTATAACATTGCATAAGCGCCACCGGGTGAGAGTTTACTTCGGAAAGTGTGTCCCAGTTGTCTTCGGGCAAGCACATTATGCTATGTTCTATATGCAGTTTGTGTTCCCCCACAATGGTCAGTCCGCTTTCGAGGAGCAGTTCGTAATTGTGCAGCAGGCTTCCCGCAATGGTGTTCTCTATTGCCACAAGGGCGAAAAGCGAGCCTTCGCGTTTCATCTCGTCAAATACTTTTTCGAATGTGTCGCAACAGATAAGCTCCACCTCATCTCCGCTGAAATATTGGTGGGCTGCAATGTCGTGAAACGAGCCCTTGATTCCTTGTATCGCTATTTTTTTCATCTGTCAATGTTGTAACAAAAAATCCCGCTCCATGGTTGAAGCGGGATTTTGTAGATTATTTCGTTTGAATTCGTTCGTAATTATGCGTACAACGTCCCGCTTCGCCTTGTCCCAGCAAAGTAGTAAAAGTAAAAGCTAAACGCTGCACTGAAATTGTTCATATTCTCTGATGTATTTCTTATCGGCGACAAAATTACGCATTTTCTGTTACACGCCAAACATTTTGCCATATTTTTTCACAATTCCGTTCTCTTTACATACGTTTTCGCCCTTTTCTCCCCGCTTGCCGCGCCTTGGTCATACAGCTTCGGAAATCCGCTATTTTACGCAGAAAAAACTACAAGGCATCTCGTAAAAACTCCGACGCATCTTGTTTAAATTCCGACGCATCTAATTTAAATTACATGGCCCGGAGTTTTTACGAGATGCCGTATAAGAAAAACCACATCGCACGGAGTTCTTACCACAAGCCATATTGCTGTTGAAACACAGGATTTTACAACACAAAAACAAGCCCAAGAATTTCCAACAACAAAAAACGGCATGACAAACGCATTGCCATGCCGCATTATATGCTATATCCGGAAAATTTTATCTGATAATAGTTGCCTCGCGGTCGGGACCTACCGAAACAATCTTGATGGGGCGTTGCAGTTCACGCTCAAGGAATGAAATGTAATCCTTGAATTCCTGCGGAAACTCAGCCTCGGATTTCATTTGAGTGAGATCGGTTTTCCAACCCTTGATTTCGGTATAAACAGGCTTGCATCCTTCGGTTTCAAACGGCATAGTCTCCGTTTTCTCTCCGTTGGGCAATTCATAAGCTGTGCATGCCTTTATAGTTTCAAAGCCATCAAGCACATCGCTCTTCATCATCACAAGTTGGGTAACGCCATTCACCATCACGGCATACTTCAACGCCACGAGATCAACCCAGCCACAACGGCGGTTACGCCCTGTTACTGCGCCGAACTCGTTTCCGATTTTGCGGATTTCATCACCTGTTTCGTCAAACAACTCCACGGGGAACGGCCCGGAACCGACACGGGTGGAATAAGCCTTGAATATGCCGAAAACTTCACCTATTCTCGACGGAGCAACACCCAATCCCGTGCAAACGCCGCCGCACGTAGTTGACGAACTGCTCACGAAAGGATAAGTTCCATGGTCAATGTCGAGCATAGTGCCCTGTGCACCCTCGGCAAGAACGCTCTTGCCCGCATCGAGAAGCGAGTTGATTTCCACTTCGGTATCGGTAAGATTGAACTTGCGCATATATTCTATGCCCTCCATCCACTTCTTTTCGTCCTCTGTTATGTCGTATTCGTAATTCAAGTTGCGAAGGATATTCTCATGATAGGCCTTGAGCGCATTATATTTGGCCTCGAAATTTTCAAGTATATCCCCCACTCGCAAACCAACGCGTGAAGCTTTGTCGCTATACGTAGGGCCGATGCCCTTTCCCGTAGTTCCTACCTTGTTCTTGCCCTTTGCGGCCTCGTAAGCACGGTCTAAAACACGATGGGTAGGGAGAATAAGATGCGCACGCTTGCTTATGTGCAAACGATTGGTGAGCTCGTAACCCGCAGATTCGAGTTCCTTTGCCTCGGCCATGAACAAATCGGGAGCAATAACGCAACCGTTGCCAATGATATTCACCTTGTCCTCACAGAAAATGCCCGAAGGAATAGAGCGAAGCACAAATTTTTTACCGTCAAAGATTATGGTGTGTCCGGCATTGGGGCCTCCTGCAAAACGAGCCACAACATCGTAATGCGGAGTGAAGAAGTCTACAACTTTTCCTTTACCTTCATCACCGAAGACTATACCCAAAAGAGTGTCAACTTTACCTTGTTTCATTTTTATCTTGATTTTTTATTTTGCGTAGCTTGGATTTTTCCTTTCTGGCGCATGCCGCGCAAACGCCATAGATATAAGTTTTGTAGAAATCGAAGTGGAAACGCGGAGTCTTCACTGCCGCCACTGCTCGGTCAAGTGTCTTGTCGTGCACATGGCTTATACGTCCGCACTTCGAGCATATAGTATAACTGAAAGAGGTTCTGCCGTAAGCATATTCAAATTTCACGGAGTTTGCCGACAGACAATGTTTCACCGTAATGCCACACTGTGTGAGCAATTCGAGAGTGGAGTAAACCGTTGCCAGGCTAAGATGAAAATTCATGCCCCCGGTGAGAAAACTATGTAGGTCGGCAGCCGTAAAAAGTCCGTCTATCTTTTGCGCGGCATCAAGCACCACGTAACGTTCCTGGCTTTTCTTCAGCCCGTTGTTCACCAAAAAATTGGTGAAAGCCTGTACCACTTCGTTTTTGACCTCTCCCGCGTCCATCACCTTGCGTTTCGTTCTGCGAATTTAGAGAAAATTTTATCAACTTCCCCCGCTTGAAAAGAGTTTTGTGAGGCAAACCTTTGCAGGGCATTGAATGCAGCGCGCGCGATAAGGGAGTTTTTGCTGTAAAGAGCCGTTTCGCATTGATCGAGAAGCTCGTTGCGTTCGCGGGCATAAAACCTAGTTCCGCCCGCAAGCAGTCTTCCCGCCGTGAGAAAGCCGCAAAGTTGTCTCAGCTCGCCTTCCGCAGCCGTCCATTCCAGTACTTTGGCGCCGGCATAAGGCAGATTTTGCAAAAGATACATGGAAAGATATTGCGCCTCCTCGGGAGTTTGCAGAGTATCAATCCACGTCTCACAAATATCTTCGGTAAAATCTCCTACGGGATACAGCATAGGGGCAAGCAGACGGCATTCCCTCACTCTTTGCTGCCATAGCGCGCGCGCCAAACCGGAATCTGCCGGAATTTGCTTTGACAGTTCCAGAATTCTAACGCCTTCCACACCGAAATTAACTGCATAGTTCACGCCTTTGTCGCGCATGGAACTGCTTACAACGCCGTTCATCATGGAGCGGAACTCTTTTTTCAGCCGCGCAACGGTTTCATTTACTTCCTGCGCCGTCATTGTTTCACTCGTTTACGAAAGGCAGGAAAGAATATTCGTTGCTGTAGCGCAGCATTTGGTGTTCGTAGCTTTCGCCATAGACAACTTTCACGTCTGTTATGTTGCCTTTTTTATCGGTTACCGCCTTGTATTCGGGATTTATGAAGCCTTTATAAGGAGATATGTTGAGTTTTTTGTAGCGTTCGAGAATTTCCTTGTGAAGTTCGGCATCAACTTTCACGCCATAGTCTTCAACGAGTTTTCGTGCGCCCTCAAAATCGCCTTCGCTCTTTACGCGCTGAATTTCCGCGAGGAGTTTTCCGAAGAGTACGCGCAGTTTTGCATAGTCGTTGATTTTGACAAACGTTTTCCCGTCGCGTTTCACAAGTTCCACCACATTGTCCTGTTTGCCGTGCTCATAAGCCCAATGGGCTATCATTGCGCGGTTGCGCATATGGGCTTCCTCAATGTTGTTTCCGGGTTGAATTCGCACGAGTTGCGTCATCAGTCCGTTCATCATGTACGTATAATATTCTGCCTTATAGGCTTCGGAATTTGGAGTAAGCCCGAGTTCCGTAAGTTTTGCGTCGGCAACGTAATAGAGTCCGAACAAATCGGCGCGTGCTTCCTCGATGGTCGAGCCATATGCCTTGAGCGAATCGGGGTCTACGCCAGGGAGAAGTTTTCCGCTGCCATGACCGAGACACTCGTGCAAATCGGTGTGAAGTTCATCGCAGGCGTCGCCATATTTATTGATATTGTCGAGAGTAGCTTGGTCAATAACGTATTCGTTCAGGAAACCGTTTCCGTGAGCTGCCTTGTTGTAGGCATCGGTGATGTTTCCTATCGTAACGCTCTTTGAGCCGTATTCTTTTCTAATCCAGTTAGAATTTGGCAGGTTGATTCCTATTGCTGTGGAAGGGTAAAGATCGCCGCCGAGAACTGCTGCCGTTATCACTTTGGCCGTTATGCCTTTCACCTTTTTCTTTTTGAATCGTGGGTCAACGGGCGAATTGTCCTCGAACCACTGTGCATTTGCGCTCAGTTTCTCAGTTCGTGCAGTTGCGGCGATATCTTTGAAATTCACTATCGACTCCCATGAGGCTTTCATGCCCAGAGGGTCGCCGTAGCTCTCGGTGAAACCGTTTGTAAAGTCCACACGGCTGTCCACATCCTGCACCCAGAGTATTGCGTATGCGTCGAAAGTTTTCAGGTCTCCCGTTTTGTAGAATTCCACGAGCTTTTTGATTACGGCAGCCTGCTTTTCGTTTTCAGCATAAGGCTCGGCTTTTTCAAGCCAGTAGATTATTTTGTCGATAGCTTTGCCGTAAAGTCCGCCCGAACGCCACACTTTTTCCACAACCTTGCCGTTTTCCTTCACCAAGCGGCTGTTCATGCCATACATAATGGGTTCGGCATCGTTGGGGTCTTTCATCTTGTTGTAGAAGTCCTCTGCCTCGGCCTGTGTAACGCCTTCGCCGTAATAGTTTCCCGCCGAAGTTTTCACGAGGTCCTGCCCGTCGGTCTGGTTAACGCGCATCGGCAGTATTTCGGGGTTGAAAATCACGGGGAACACGTCTTTTATCAACTCGTCAACGGTTTGTCCTTTCTGCAAAGGCAGTTTGCGTTTGTCTACGCCCTTTACTGCTTTTTCAAGAAAGGCTTCGCTGAAACCGGGAACGAATTTCTCGCAGCCGTAATGGTGATGTATTCCGTTGCTGAACCACATTCTTTTAAGGTAGAGCGTCATTGCCTTGAAATCCTCGCTTTCGCGGTTGCCCTTGTAGTCGGTATAAACTGTTTCGAGCATTTTGCGGATACGCAAGTTGTACCTGCAATTTTGGTCGAACAGTATATCGCGCCCACAAAGCGCCGCCTGTTGCAGATAGTATACGAGTATTTTTTCTTTTAGCGGCAGGCTTTCGAATCCTTCCACCTTGTAGCGCAACATTTGCAGGTCGGCGAATTTCTCGTCTGAATACTTGAAACCGTCAGAAGTCTGTGCCGCCGATGCAAGGGCGGCGGTAGATATTACCATTGTCATTATTAAATTTTTCATCTTTGAATTCATATCCCTTAGTTCAAACGGCGCAGCGCCCAAGCGGCACACCACGCCTAATTTATTATATACTGCAAATTTGCCATTTTTTATCGTTATGGCAAAGGGCGTGAACGAAAAACCGCCAACCCGCCGACGTGGGGCAATGTCTGAGATTGGCAAAACGCAAAGGCTATAATTGCAAACGAATTTGCGCATTGCAAAAACGGTAGGCGGAAGCGGTTTTCACGACATCGGATATCGCAAAAACTCCGGGCCATGTAATTTAAATTAGATGCGTCGGAATTTAAACGAGATGCCTTGGAGTTTTTACAAGATTTGCCATTATTATAACAATCAGACATACAGCATTTTGCATGTCGAACAAAATTGCGGCTGAAAAACAAAAAATCCGAGCCCCAAGGCCCGGATTTCTATTGATATATTCTTGCGGGATTTTATTTCGCTTTCCAGTCGCTCAAATCCTGCGGGTTCTCGATATACGAAGGTATCTTTTCAAAAATCTTCTTGATGCGATTCATATCAAATTTGGTGGAACGATCATAGAAATAAACACCGTTTTTCTCTTGTTCCACGTCAGTCAACTGAGTATAGCAGAAACCAACCACGTGCTTGCATGCCTTGAGTGCGTCAATCTCTTTCTCGAGAATATTATAAAAGTCCTCGATTTTGTCAATGTTGCTTCCGTAGCCCCAAGATGAGGAACGTTCTGATTCCTTAATCCAAGGAAGTCCGCCAAACTCGTCAACCATATACGGCTGACCGTTGTATTTTGCAAGATATCCCTTCTTGGGCTCATTGCGATAGGGCTCAACTCCCGGCTTGAAGGTATGGTTTGCCACAAGTTTGTCGTAGTCGCGCGTATAGTCGTGAACAGCCCAAATATCCGTTACAATGTGTCCGTCGCCGCTGGCATCGTTCACCGGACGTGTGGGATCAACTGCTTTTGTAATGGCATAGGCGTCTTGCATAAGGCGAACGTAAACGCCGTCCTGGCTTGCCCAAGTTTCGTTGAACGGAGTCCAAGTAACTATAGCGGGGTGATTTCTGTCGCGCTCCACTATCTCAACCCATTCAGAGAAGAAATTGCGCGCAGCAAGCTCGTTGTTTACATTCAAACCCCAGCTCGGGAATTCGCCCCATGTGAGATAGCCCAATTTGTCGGCCCAATAGTGGAAACGCTCCTCGAATACTTTTTGGTGAAGACGCGCGCCGTTGAAACCTGCTGCCTTGCTGAGTTCGATATCATGCTTCAGAGCTTCGTCGGAAGGCGCAGTCCAGATTCCATCGGGGTAGAAACCTTGGTCAAGTACGAGGCGCTGGAAATAAGGTTTGTTGTTGAGATAGAAATATCCGTTGGCAACGTGCACCTTGCGCATGCCGGCATACGATTTCACCTCGTCAACCACATTTCCGGCCTTGTCTTTCACAGTGTAGGTGATATCATACAAGAAAGGACTCTCGGGGCTCCAAAGTTTCATGTTCTTAACCGGAAGAACTACGACATTTTCGTTGCAGGCATTGACTGTTTTTTGTGCTACAACCTTTTTGCCGTCAAACATCTTTACCGTAAGAGTGTTGTTCATTGATTCGCTGTAGAATCTGGGGCGTATCACGAGTTGCTGCTGGTCAATGTCGGGAGTTGCAACCACATCTTTTAAAGCTTCGGGCGCAACCGGTTCCATCCATACGGTTTGCCAAATACCTGTGGTACGTGTGTAATCGCAGCCGCGCGAATAGTAGTTGGAACTTTGCTTACCACCGGGCTGCAATCCGCCGCGCAAATCGTCCTTGACGCCTACCACGAGGTTCACTGTCTCACCTGGTTTTGCAAATTTGGTGATATCGGCTGTAAAAGATGAGCTGCTGCCGAAATGTTTCATCACGAATTTGCCGTTGATATAGATTGAAGCTTCATAGTCTACCGCTCCAAAGTGGAGAAGTATGTTCTTGTTTTGCCAATCTGAGGGTATCTGCAAATTGCGCTGATACCAAATGCCGTTGATAAAGTCGGTGTGGGCCACGCCGCTCAATTTGCTTTCGGGGCAGAAGGGCACTGTGATTTTTCCGTCAAATGCCTTGGAGTTTTGAAGGCCTCTGTCGGCGCCGCTAAGCCCGAAGTCAAATGTGTAAGTCCATGTTCCGTTGAGGTTTTGCCATGTGGAACGTTCAAACTGCGGGCGCGGATATTCCGGGCGCGGAGTCTGCGAATTAGCAGTGCTTATGCCGAGCGCAAACACGGCCACAAGGGCTGCAAAAAGTTTTGTTGCCAATAAATTCTTCATTATTTATGTTTTAGATTTTGTGATTATGCTAACAAAGATACGCCTTTTTTCGAATTCACAGCCCCAAACAATTATTTTTCACCTGTTTTTTAGAAAAAAGTTAGCATTCTCCACACCGCGATGCGGCATATTTCAAGCCACATTTCATACCGAAAAAACTACAAGGCATCTTGTGAAAACGATATCAGACATAATTTAAACGATGTCAGACATAATTCAAACAATGTCAGACATTGTTTTTACGATATACGATACTGTAAAAAGCGCATGGTTTGAAGAGGCAAAAACACGCCCGTATCATGGCTTTTAATCCTACCTTGTTCAGAAGTTTACCTTGCTCGAAAGTGCGTAACCGGCATAGAAAAGCACGAAACCCGCTGCAAGACTTATGGCAACGTATGCCGCAAGCAATGCAAGGTGTCCGCTGCGCGCCATATCGAAGTTCTCGCCCATAAAAGTGGAAAAGGTTGTGAAACCGCCGCACAACCCGGTGGTGAGAAGCAGACGGAGTTCGGGCGACATGCCTTGCGCGCGAGAGAACAAGCCGGTGAACAATCCCAAAACAAAACAGCCGATGATATTTACCAGCAATGTGCCGAGCGGAAGACTGAGGAAATTCACACCAGAAACAAGGCGCGACACAAGATAGCGGAGCACACTCCCCGCAAACCCGCCCAAACCTACAGCTATAACGGCCTTATACATATTATATATGGAGTTGTAGTTTTATATATGGGAACTATTGTTCTTCCGCCTTGAGAAAATCGGCGAATTTCCGTTTCAAATCCCCCACCCTGCCCTCGTCGGCAAGATTCTCGCTGACCACAAATTTTGCAAACGCCTCAACGGCGCGGCTTCGCTCCGTGGCGCGCCCCGCACGAAGCCCGCTGCGATAACTGTTGTTGGGAAGAATATGTCTGTCTGCTTTTCCGTCCGGCATAGTTCTGAAATGTTTGCGGCGTAATGCCATAAAAACGTTTGCAAAATTAACAATAATACCCTACTGTCTAACACAATGTAGACGGGAATTGTATTTCAAAAGGCAAAAATAGGGCACGTTTTTCGCACAAAACGTTATATAAAACTAAAAACTCTTTTCAAAAGGCTTTCATTCTGAATAAAAATCTTATATTTGCGTGTCCAATACACCAAAGAGTAAAGTTGAAAAATAAAGTATTACAATAATATGAAGAAATGTTTTGTGGCAGCGTTCGCTGCCTTTGCATTATTTGCAACAACAAGCGTGTCGGCGCAAAAACGTTTTACGAAACCGGCGATGACCCCAGAACTTACAACAGATGCCGAGGCCGCCGCTCAGACTTACAAGTCGGACGCAGAAAAACTTAAAGACGCCGTGAAATTAATGTCGAAGAAGAAAAACGCAGAGCAACTCGCAGCTTTGGGTTTCTATTTCCTTGACAAAAAAGAATATGCCCTGGCACAGGAAACCGCCACACGTGCATACGACAAAGACAGCAAATCAATCCCCGCCATAATGCTGCAAGGCGAAGTGGCTTCCGCACAGAAAAAATGGGGTGAAGCTGCGCAAAAATACGATGAGGCTTTGAACTACGACCCCGAGATTGTAGACATTTACCTCAAGAAAGCAGCCGTGTTCAGAAACAGCGATCCCAACATGGCGCTCCAAACAATGTCGGAACTCAAGAATTTTGCTCCAGATCTGCCCGAAACAAATCTCGGTCTCGCACAACTCTACTACAAGACCGCCAAGATGAAAGAAGCTGTGGAAGCATACAAAGCATATCTTGAGAAAGAACAAAATCCCACGATAAACGTGTATGAAGAATACGCCATATCTCTTTTTGCAGACACCAACTACACCGAAGCACAGAAAGTGGCAGAACAAGGACTCGCGAAAGATCCCAAAAATATCGCGCTCAACCGTATTCGCTTCTATGCTGAAGTAGAAAACAAGGACTACGACAAAGCGTATACAGACAAAGACAAACTTTTCGGCCAGCACAACGATACACTCTACAACTATCGCGACTACACTTACCTCGGTCGTTTGGAAAGCAACATGAAGATGGTGAAAGACGCCATAGACCATTTGCAGAAAGCCATAGAACTTAAAGAAAAAGCAAAGAAGAGCGATATATCTCTCTACAAAGATCTTTCTGACGCCTACATAGAAGCTCCCGACTACGACAACGCAATTAAATACTACAAGATATTTGCAGACTCCACCGGCGCAGAAATGGGCGCGCTCGACCTTTTGAATCTCGGCAAGGTTTACTATCAGGCTGCCAGCGACGAAACTACAACCGATGACAAGAAGACTGGTTACATTCAAGAGGGAGACAAAGTTTTCGCTCAGCTTGCAGATAGAAAGAAAGACCTATACTATGGTCCTTTCTGGAGAGCCCGTATCAATTTGCTCGTAGATCCTTCAAGCGCAAACGATGATGCAAAAGCTTACTACGAAGAAGCACTCAAACGTCTCGGTGATGGCGAAGGCAATGTGAGCTACAAGAAAGAGGCCAACCGTTATCTTGCATTCTATTACATGAAGAAAGACGAAAACGACCTTTCAAAGCAATATTGCGAGAAGACTCTTGCGCTTGATCCCAACGACAAATTGGCTAATACCATTTTGAAACTCGTTTCCAAATAACAAGGGAATTTTCACAAAGCATATAGCAGCCGCTGGATTTGATTTCCGGCGGCTGTTTTTTGATGTAGTTTTCACGGCAAGCCTTCTGCCCCATAACATACGCGGCATCAGAACACACACAACAGAGATGATTTCTCGTATTATGAATATTTTTGTAATTTTGCAGCCGCAAAAATCACAGAAATAAAAGATAGTACAGATTTGGTATGGAATGGTTTAAAGAACTCTTCTATATACATTCCTCAGTGCAGACTGTTGTGGTGATATCAATGATTGTCGCCGTGGGACTTGCCTTTGGAAAAATAAAAGCAAGGGGGATATCTTTGGGTATTGCCTTTGTTTTTTTTATTGGAATCCTTGCCGGGCACATAGGATTTGACATTGACGCGCGGGTGCTTGACTACGCCGAAACTTTCGGGCTTTCGCTTTTTGTCTACACGCTTGGCCTGCATGTAGGGCCCAACTTCTTCGGCTGCATAAGGCATGAAGGTTTGGCGCTGAACCTTTGGAGCCTTGCGGTAATTGCCTTGGGCACGGTGATGGCGCTTGTGCTTGTGCCGATAACGGGTGTGAGTTTGCCGAATATGGTCGGAATTCTCTGCGGAGCCACTACCAACACTCCTGCACTTGGTGCGGCAAACCAGGCATTGGCTCATTTGGGAATTTCGGGCGGGAGCCTTGCTCTTGCAACGGCCGTTACTTATCCGCTGGGCGTGGTGGGCGTGATTTTAGCGATGATGTTTTTGCGCAAGTTCTTTGTACGCCCCGCTGATCTTGACATCAAACCTCTCACAGAGGACAACCATACTTATATAGTGGAGCTCGAAATAATTAACCCAGCTCTTGAAGGAAAGACAATCGTTCAAGTTGTGCAGATGACGCACCGAAAATTTATCATCTCCCGTTTATGGCGCGGCAAAGACGTGATTATGCCAAAAGCAGATACGTCATTGAAAGTAGGAGATAAGGTTTTGGTTGTTACCACACAGGAGGACGAACGGGCGATGGAGCTTCTTTTTGGCCACAGGGTGGCTACAGATTGGAACAAAGACCAAATTGATTGGAACGCTATCGACGAAAACGTGGAGAGCCGCACGCTTGTCGTTACTCGCACGGCGTTGAACGGAAAATCTCTCGGGCGTCTGCAACTTCGCACCACCTATGGTGTAAACGTTAGCCGGGTTTTGCGCGGCGACATACGCTTGCTTGCTACCGACGACCTGCGTCTGCAATATGGCGACAGGGTTACTGTGGTTGGAAAGCATGAGTCGGTGAACAATGTGGAACAGTTTTTCGGCAATTCGGTAAAGACATTGAGCGAACCCAATATAGGAAGCATTTTCCTCGGGATTGTTCTGGGAATGATACTTGGCTATGTGCCTATCAATTTACCAGGAATGGACACTCCCATACGGCTTGGCGTTGCCGGCGGTCCTATTATAATGGGAATCATAGTGGGCGCATTGGGGCCGAAGTTGCATTTCATTTCCTATACCACGCGCAGCGCTTCGCTAATGTTGCGCAAACTCGGACTTTCTATCTATCTTGCATGTCTGGGGCTTGATGCCGGCAAGGAATTCTTTGCCACCGTTGTGCGTCCCGAGGGCATCGCGTGGGTAGGATTGGGTTTGCTGCTCACAGTAGTGCCCGTCGTGATTCTTGGCCTTGTTGCATTGAAAACCCACAAGTATGATTTCGGCACGATATGCGGCATTCTCTGCGGCAGCATGGCAAATCCCATGGCGTTGAGCTATGCCAACGATACATTGAAGGGCGATACGGCAAGCATAAGCTACGCTTCGGTTTATCCGTTGGGAATGTTTGCGCGGGTGGTGATTGCCCAAATTTTGATAATGTTTTTGGTTTAAAAGCCGAGGCTTTACGTTAAAGCGCCAAGCCGCGCAGAATAAAACAATCCCCGCCATTCGCAACTGATGGCGGGGATTGTTTTAATGTTTCCAAGTGGTGCGAAAAACTTCCGGCGTGGTCAGTCTTCCACAATCTGTTCGGCGGTAAGGTGGTTGCTTCTTAGAAAATCGTTGTAGTCGAAACGGTCTACAAACTCCTTACGCGCACCATAGCAGCGCACTTTCATGGAAGTGTTGCCGTAGAAGCGGGCGATTTTCTCGCCCCAGCCGCCGTCCAGTTGCCCGTCCTCGAGGGTTATTACGGTATGGTGTCCGTTTTGCAAGCCTTGCAGCAGCGCGGTGTCAAGACCTGTTATGAAGCGCGGATTGATTACGGTTGCGTCGATGCCTTTCTCCTTGTATTTCTCCGCCACTTTTTGCGCGAGCGCATAGTAGCCGCCAAGTCCGAGTACGGCTATTTCGCTTCCCTTGTGCGTAACCTGGTAACGGTTAAGGTTGCCGTAGCTTTCCTCTGCGACGGTGTCGTTGGCAGCTTCAAGAGGAACGTTCGGCACTCGTATTGCCACAGGATGTTCCGCCTGATGTATCGACCAGCGAAGCATTGCGTCGTATTCAGCCTTGCTGGTGGGGGCGAGATACACCATGTTGGGAATATTGCAAAGCAGCGTGATGTCGTAGAAACCGAGGTGGGTTACGTCGTTCAAGCCTGTAATTGTGCCGCCGAACACTATTATCGTTGCGGGGGTGTTGTTGATGCAAAGATCCTGCGACAACTGATCGTAGGTACGCTGTATAAACGAGCTGTGAACCCCGAACACGGGTTTCGCACCGCGTTTGGCGATTGCGCTCGACATTGCCACCGCCGTTTCCTCGGCAATGCCCACGTCAACAAACTGCTTGCCCGCTTTTTTGCGCATTTCTGCATTCCAGCCCCATATTCCCGGCGTGCCGGCGGTCAGTGCCACAACAGACGGGTCTTTCTGCATTTCGTCAAGAAGCAGTTGCGCGGTGTGAACGCCAAAGTCCGGACCGAATTGGTACTCTTTCTTCGTTTCGCCGGTTTCCATAACGAAAGGGAAGCCCCAATGAAAACGTTCCTTTTGCTCTTCGGCAAATTTGTATCCCTTGCCCTTTAGGGTATTGATGTGCACAACGACAGGACGGGTGGTGTCTTTCACTTTCTGAAATGCGTCCACAAGAGCCTTTACGTTGTTTCCGGCGCCCACATACACATAGTCCAGCCCCATTGCCTTGAACAGATTGCATTGCGCCTCGCCATTGGTTTCGCGCAGCAGTTGCAGATTTTTGTACAGACCGCCGTGGTTTTCCGCTATCGACATTTGGTTGTCGTTTACCACAATTATAATGTTCGTGTCAAGCTCCGCAGCCATGTCAAGACCCTCGAGAGCTTCGCCGCCGCTCAACGAACCGTCGCCGATAATCGCTATCACGTTTTCTTTGCCGCCTTTCAGGTCGCGTCCCTTGGCAAGACCGCAGGCAAGGCTCACCGAAGTAGATGTGTGGCCCACTACAAACTGGTCGTGTTCGCTTTCCGAAGGTTCTGTGTAGCCCGAAACCTTGTCGTATTCCTCAGGAATAAGGAACGCGTCCTTGCGCCCGGTGAGCATTTTGTGGGCGTAACTTTGGTGGCTCACATCAAACACCATCTTATCTATGGGCGAATTGAACACATAGTGCAGAGCGACCGTCGCCTCCACCATACCCAAGTTAGGGCCTATGTGTCCGCCATGGTCAGAGAGCTTTTGAAGCAGGTGGAGGCGCACTTCGCCCGCCAGAATATCAAGTTTGTCAATGTCAACAGCCTTTACGTCGGCAGGAGAATTGATATTTTCCAAATACATAATGCTTGTGTTTTGATTATAATTTTCTACGGTGCAAAACTACTAAAAGCTACACGTGCGCATATTACCCGAATTTAGGAACGAACGAACTCTATTACTTTTTTATGACCTTTGCGCAATGCTTCCCCCAACATCCGAGAAGCTACATTGGGATATAGAAAAAACTATGTCCGATGTAGGAAAAACTACATCGGATATAATTTAAATTACATCGGACCTAATTTAAATTACATCAGACATAATTTTTGCCGTCGCAAACCTTTGAAAAACAACAACTTATAAAGAAAGTCTAATACAAGGATAATAAAGTGAAAATCAAGAGTTTGCGGAGCTTTTCGCACATCTGGCGATTTTCGTGTTTGGGGGCTATGAAAGTTTCAGGTCTTCAGGCGAGTGAAAACCATTGAGGAATGCAGCGGCAGGCATTCTCTTTTTTCCTGAAAGCTGAAGTTCCGTGATTTCCACGTATCCGTCGACAGCTGCAACAAGCAGATGCTTTTTGTTGTCCGACACCTTGAACGTACCAATAGGTTCTGACGGCTTTTTGTCCACAACTCGTACCCCGTAAATCTTCATCGTGTATTTCGTTCCCGCATGCTCTACCTCCGTCCATGCGGTGGGGTGCGGCGCAAGTCCGCGAATGAAATTATGTATACGGCTTGCGCTCTGCGTCCAGTCTATCTTGCACGTTTCGGTAAAGATTTTCGGCGCCGGGCGAAGCTCTCCCTCTACGCTCATCTCCTTTTGCGGAATGCTCTTGACCGTGCCGTTGATTATTGCATCAACTGTCTGCAACAACACTCCGGCACCTACCTTCATCAATTTGTCGTATAAATCTCCCGCCGTGTCTTCACTTCCGATTTCCACCCGTTCTTGCATCGCCACATTGCCGGTGTCGATGTCGTGCCTCAGGAAAAATGTGCTCACTCCGCTCTCTTTGTCCCCGTTTATCACAGCCCAGTTTATCGGTGCCGCACCGCGATATTGCGGCAACAGCGATGCGTGGAGATTAAGCGTACCAAATTTTGGCATTGCCCATACCACTTCGGGCAACATGCGGAAAGCCACCACAATTTGCAGGTCGGCGTTCATCGCGCGAAGCGCGTCAAGAAATTCTTCGTTCTTGAATTTCTCGGGCTGAAGGATTGGCAAATTCTGCGACAGCGCATATTTCTTTACAGCCGAGGGAACGAGCGTGTTTTGATGCCTTCCCACCGGTTTGTCAACGGCTGTAACCACGCCAACAACGTTGTAACCACCCTCTACAAGGGCTTTGAGCGACTCCACCGCAAACTCCGGTGTGCCCATGAACACTATGCGTAAATCCTTCTTGTCCATAAATAGAATTTGAGAGTTATTCCTCCGAATAGTCCACCATCACCTGGCGATACATCGAGTAGAGTTTCGTACGGGATATGAAGCCAACATATTCTCCACGGTTGTTGACCACAGGGAGTGTGTCGGCGTGGGTTCTTTCCATGGTTTCCATTACCACGGTAACAGGGTCTTCAATACTCAGTCGCGCCGGCGGCTCTTCCATAAGCTGCGCCGCCGTGAATTGGCCGTACAGTTCCTGACGGAAAAGCACCTTGCGTATTTTTGAAAGCTCTATCACGCCAAGCAAATGGTTAGAACCGTCGGTAACAGGGAACACATTTACCTTTTCGCGGGCTATAAGCAGCACAAGAGCGCCCAATTTCATATCGGGAGCCACGCGCGTGTCGTGCTTCTCAAGTATCGATTCAAGACTCATGAGTGTGAGCGCCGCCTTGTCCTTGTGGTGGGTAACAAGTTGCCCTTTCTTTGCAAGCCGAGTGGCATACACGCTGTTGGGCTCAAACACGATTATCACAAGATACGACACAAGCGAAACAATCATGAGGGGCGCAAAAAGAAAATACCCGCCCGTGAGTTCGGCAATAAGGAAAATACTCGTAAGAGGCGCGTGCATCACTCCGCTCATCACTCCCGCCATTCCTAGAAGGGCGTAGTTTTTTTCGGGGACGTACACACCCAATTCGTTGACGTTCCAAAATCTTGAGAAAGCAAATCCGCTTATGCAGCCAAGGAACAAGCAGGGCGCGAAAATACCGCCGCAACCGCCGCCGCCGTTAGTTGCCGACGACGCGAAAGCCTTGAAGAGAATTATTAAGCCCAAGTAGACAAGCAACATCTGCGGGTCGCCGTAAAACATCGAGTTGTTCATCACTCCTTCCCAGTCTTCCATTCCACGACCATTGAGCAAAAGCGTAATCGTAGAGTATCCCTCACCATAAAGAGGCGGGAAAAAGTAAATCAGAAGGCTCAAAACAATTCCGCCAATTGCCAGTTTTGCATACATGCCCTTTATTTTGTGGAACACGTCCTCGCATTTGTTCATTGTGCGGGTGAAATAGAGCGATATCAAGCCGCAAAACAATCCCAAAAGTATGGAAGTTGGCACGCGCTCTATTGTAAAAGCATTTTCAAGGCTGAAACTAAATTCCGAACTTGTGCCCGTGAACATATAAGTTACCACAGAAGCCGTAATACTTGACACCAGAAGCGGAATAAGCGACGCCATCGTTAAATCAATCATCAAAACTTCGAGCGTAAAGACTACGCCAGCGATTGGAGCCTTGAAAATTCCGGCTATAGCGCCGCTCGCGCCTGCACCTAGAAGCACCATTACAGCCTTGTGGTCGAGTTTGAAAAACTGCCCGAGATTTGAGCCGATTGCGGAACCAGTAAGTACAATCGGCGACTCAGCTCCTACCGATCCGCCGAAACCAATGGTTATTCCACTCGCGATAAGACTCGACCAACAGTTGTGCTTTTTTAGATGACTTTGCCTGCGGGAAATTGCGTAGAGTATCCTGGTTACACCATGGCTAATGTTGTCGCGAACTACATACTTTATAAATAGCGCCGTAAGGAATATACCCACCACGGGATACACCAAAAACAACCAGTTGGCGTTTGTAATATCAAAACCCGCGGTCAACAGCGACTGAATCCAGGCTATAAATTTTCGCAGGAAGTATGCCGCGCACGCAGTAAAGATTCCTATGAGAAAACTAAGCAAGAGCACAAACTGCTGCTGCGACAAATGTTTTTCGCGCCACGCATTTATGCGGTGCATTGCGGTAGCTTGTGTCTGTGTCGTTGCTTGCATTTTTATCTTATTACTTTTACTTCGCCCGATACTCCGAGCTTGATTATAGAAGAAGGCACATGGAGGGCATTTTCATCGCGTCTGCTCGTACATACATAATCTGCCGCAGCAAGTATTTCGGGACTAATTTCCGCGAAAGTCCTTGGCGCAGGCTCTCCGCTTATGTTTGCAGACGTCGAAACTATTGCCTTTTTAAAACGGCGGCACAATTCGCGGCTGAAAGGCTCTGCCGTAATCCTTATAGCTATACTCCCGTCCTCGGCAATCAGATTTGGCGCAAGATTCCTCGCACCGTCGTAGATTATTGTCATAGGTTTGTCGGCCACTTCAAGGAGCTGCCACGCCACTTCAGGCACTTCTTTTACGTAAAACTCCACCTTGGCTTCGGAATCTACGAGAGTAATCAAAGCCTTTGAGTCATCGCGATGCTTTATCTCGTATATGCGGCGAACAGCATCGGCATTCGTGGCATCGCACCCCAATCCCCAAATAGTATCTGTGGGATATAAAATTATTCCTCCGCGATTCATCACGTCCAAAGCCTGACGAATGTCTTCGCTATATTGGTTGGAATCTACGTTTTTTGCCTTTTCGTCCATTTCTTTTTCGATATCGTTAAAATTCCGAGGTAAAGTGGAATTTTATATTCTTGAAATCTTGCTGCGCCATCTGTAGGACATACGAACTGTCTGCGAGGAAAACTTCACGTCCTTCGCGATCGCGCGCCATATATTGGTATTTGCGGCGACGGAAATCGTCAAGTTCTGCTTCATCACTGCTTTCAATCCAACAAGCTTTGTACAAAGAAACAGGTTCCCAGCGGCATTTTGCATTATATTCGTTCTCGAGACGATATTGTATCACTTCGAATTGCAACTGTCCCACGGTGCCGATAATCTTTCTGCCGTTGAATTGACTTACAAAGAGTTGTGCAACGCCTTCGTCCATTAGTTGTTCCACGCCCTTGCTCAATTGTTTGCTTTTCATCGGGTCTGCATTTTCTATATACTTGAACATTTCGGGCGAGAAGCTCGGCAGTCCTTTGAAATGCAGTTGTTCGCCTTCCGTAAGCGTATCTCCTATTTTGAAGGTGCCGTTGTCGGGCAAACCAACTATGTCGCCGGCGTAAGCTTCATCGACGGTGCTTTTACGTTGTGCCATAAATTGTGCCGGAGAAGAGAAACGCATTGTTTTTCCTTGGCGAACGTGAAGATAAGGAGTGTTTCTGACAAACTTTCCGCTACAGATTTTGCAAAAAGCTATGCAGGAGCGATGATTAGGGTCGATATTGGCCGTAATCTTAAAGACAAAACCTGTAAACTTCGGCTCTTCGGGCTTTACCTCGCGCTCTTCCGCCACAACAGGTTGGGGCGAGGGCGCGATTTCCACGAAACAGTCAAGAAGTTCTTTCACGCCAAAATTATTGAGTGCCGAGCCAAAGAAAACCGGAGCCACTTCGGCGTTCAGATAATCCTCGCGGTTGAACTCAGAATAGACTCCGTCAACGAGTTCTAGGTCGTTGCGCAGTTGTTCTGCGTCTTTTTCGCCCACATGGTTCTCAAGTTCGGTGCTGTTTATGTCTACTTCCACCTTTTGGGTAACCTTTTGTTTGTCGGGTGCGAAAAGATTTAGATTATGTTCGTATATATTGTAAACGCCCTTGAAGTTGAATCCCTGATTTATGGGCCAGGAAAGCGGGCGGACCTTTATCTGCAATTCGTCTTCCAGCTCGTCGAGCAAACTGAACGGATCTTTTCCTTCGCGGTCCATTTTGTTCACAAAGATAATCACGGGAGTATTTCTCATGCGGCACACATTCATAAGTTTGCGCGTCTGCGCTTCCACGCCCTTTGCCGAATCGACTACGATAATTGCCGAGTCTACTGCCGTGAGCGTACGGAATGTATCTTCCGCGAAGTCTTGGTGTCCCGGAGTATCGAGAATGTTCACCTTATAATCGCGATAGTCGAACTCCATAACCGATGTAGTTACCGATATTCCGCGTTGGCGTTCGATATCCATCCAGTCTGAGGTGGCGGTTTTGCGTATCTTATGGCTTTTCACCGCGCCTGCAACCTGAATTTGCCCGCCAAAAAGTAGGAATTTCTCCGTTAAAGTTGTTTTTCCTGCGTCAGGGTGGGAAATTATCGCGAAAGTGCGCCGTCTTTGTATTTCGTTCATCAGTTGTTTTCTTGTTTAAGCAGAATTTCAACGCATTCTTTTACGCTGTCTGTCCAATATGGAATTTCTATTGCGAAAGTGTTTTTAATTTTTGTCTTGTCGAGCACGCTGTAATGTGGCCTTGCGGCGGGCGTGGGATAGTCTTCGGTGTGAAGAGGAGCCACATTGCATGTTGTTATTCCCGCGAATTTATGAATCATCTTGGTGAAATCATACCACGAAGCCACTCCCTCGTCTGTGAAATGGTAAATTCCCGGCACTACTCCCTTTGCAAGTATTTGCATAATGGCTTTTGCAAGGTCGCGGGCGTATGTCGGTGTGCCTATCTGGTCGAAAACCACGCCGATGTTCTCTCTTTCGCGCCCGAGCCTTATCATGGTCTTCACGAAATTGTTTCCAAACGAGGAGTATAGCCATGCCGTGCGGATTATAACGGTTTGAGCACATGCGGCTTGCGCTGCTTTTTCGCCTGCAAGCTTTGTGCGTCCGTAGACAGAGGTTGGAGAAGTGGGGCAATCCTCACTTATAGGTGTGCAAGCGTTTCCCGGAAAAACGTAGTCGGTGGAAATCTGCACGAGGGTGCCTCCGCGTTTTTCTATTGCGCGTGCGAGTATTGCCGGGGCTTCGCTATTGATGAGCGCGGCTTTGGTTTCCTCGCTTTCGGCTTTGTCAACAGCGGTAAATGCGGCGCAATTCACAATGGCGTCTACTTTGTTTTTTTCCACATATTCGTTTACGGCATTGCTGTCGCAGATATCGAGTTCGGTTATATCGGTAAAGAGATATTCAAACTGCGGAAAATTTTCCGACATAAGGCGCAACTCGTTTCCAAGTTGCCCGTTAGCACCTGTTACAAGTATCTTTTTCATAAAAATATCGCACTCCTGTTTTTTAATATTGCCCAAATCAAACATTGGAACTGCCATTGAATTCCAAAGGTTCTTTTTGGTTTTTCCTATAATATGCCGCCAGCATTGCTATCACGTTTGAAATTTCCTTGATGGCGGTTTGGGTGCCTTCCGACACGTTTTTCTTTTCTATTTTCAGAAGCATCATTCCATAGAGAGCGTTGAAACAAATTTCAATGTCTCCCATGGTGCTGTCGTTGCCTCGCTTGCGCAGTTCCATGATGTTTGGCAGAGCGTGGAAATAGGCAGAGTGGTATTGCTTGAAGCCGGAACTTTCCAGCAGTTGCTGCGACAGTTCGCCCAAGGTGTTCACCACGTTTTTGTTTATCTGCAAATGTCCTTTTTCCCTCACTCCTTCGGAGCGCATCATTCGGCAAAGTTCCGCATACCAGTTGGCAAGTTTCCGGGAATCTTCGTCGGAGAGTTTGAACATCGGCAGATATTCTTTCGCAATCCTCTCCTCGTCGCAACCGTATGCGCGTATCGTATCTTCCACCTGCCACATATAGAGCAGGTATTCTGCAATATTTTCCTGTCTTAGCTTTTGCGCGATAAACATGGCTGTTTCCGAATTAATGAAGCGCCGGGTTGTGAAGTCCGGTGAGCGTGAACACAAATCCTGCGATTGATGCGAGGATTACTATGCCGCCTATGGTGCGGTTGAGTATCTTCACGCCGCGCACTTCAAAGCGCGTGCGCACTTTGTCAACGAAATATGTGAGCATCACCCACCACAATATTGCGCCGCCCACTATTGAAGCATAACCTACTCCTTGTTCCACAGGGTGGTTGGGGATTATGAATGCAAAGCGGGCAAACAAGGCGATAAACAGGAATATTATCAGAGGATTGGAAAGCGTGAGAAGAAACGAGGTAACGAAGTTGTGGACAAGCGTTCCCTTTTTCTTAGGTGCGGGGCGGAAACTCCGGCGCGGGTTGCTGCGAAAGGTGAGAATGCCAAACACTAGCAGCATGGCGCTGCCCACGAGCTGAAGGATAAACATGTTTCTGTCGTTTGTGATAAAGTCCATCACGAAACTCATGCCCAATCCCGTAATTATGGCATATATTATATCGCTTAGCGCAGCCCCGAATCCGGTAACAAGCCCGTAAAACCTTCCTTTGTTAAGGGTGCGCTGCAAGCAGAGAACGCCTACCGGCCCCATGGGAGCGGAGGCTATGATGCCTATGAATACACCTTTTACAAGGACTTCTAATGTACTTATCGGTTCTATTGGGAGCATACTAAATTGCAAATTTCGCATTTTTCCTTAGATACGCGAAATTAAAAGCAATAAAAATATACGGCATCGCCCATTAGACGGCAAATAAGCCAATAGCACTTTACTATTCCACAAACAGCCGCTGAGGTTTCGGAGAAAAGGCTTTGAAATGCCGTTATGAGACACCGAAAAAACTACACGGCATCTCGCAAAAACTCCGCCGCATCTAATTTAAATTCCGCCGCATCTAATTTAA
>CAVFYC010000014.1:0-40585 GCA_963626585.1 Christensenellaceae bacterium Phil1
CGCCTGGTGTGGAATATATAGTCAGATTATCGATTTCAATGATAAGAAAAAATATCCCGACGTATATGGCTATGACGCAAAATATTACAAGGATAGTATTACCGAAAGCTACTACCCAAGATTCTTCCGGCTGAGCCGAGGCAGCCAACCTTTAATTCCACGTCCATCAGATGCTTTAAATTACCGTTCAGAACTTGGCGAAGTCATTATTGCACCTGGAGATACCATAAGATGTGTGATGGAAGTCTACTATTTAAGTAGAAAAGACGATGTTACAAGAATGTACGGTTTAGCAACTCTGCAAGTCAAAAGATTCAAAGACGGGAAAATACAACCATATGGTGTATGGGTTCAAAATAAAAGGCTGACAAAATTGAAAAAGCGGCTCAAATTCAAAATAGATCTCTTCATGCCTGATTGCCTTGGCGGTAAGCCGAAAATAGTAACCGCCAATGTAAACTACGATGCCATATCTCCGAAATTGACAGAGGTGAACTATAGTGTAAAGGACTTTGTAAGCAAAAATAAAGTGGGAATATTGAAAAATCTATAGCATAAGAGATTTTACAAAAGAGATTTCGTTGATTTCAATCACGCGGTTTTTGCTGCCACTTATGACAGCGGCGGCGGAAACTGTGAAGTTGAAAAAGTTGCTTTGCAACGGCGAAAAAACTACACGGCATCTCGTAAAAAATCCGCCGCATCTAATTTGAATTAGATGCGGCGGATTTTTAATTTGGTCTGACCTCGTAAAAACGCTCTGCCTACATGCGTTTCCCCCTACCGTTGTGGGGCAAAACTTGGGGCTGCGCTGTTATGGTTGTTGGGTGAGGATTTTGTGGAGAGCTGTGCACTCTTCGTCGGTAAGGCCACAGCTTTTGAAGTATTCCTTTACGCTTTTTTGCAGAGTGGGTTCAAGGGCTTTTAGGTCAATTTTGTCCCATTTTATTGCAGTATAGTCGTTGAGTGCGTCCTCATTGCAGAGAAGCCATATCATACGGTCGATTGACAATGTCTGACGCAGTTTGTAGGATTCGCCGCCGTCGGGAATTTGGTAGAAGTTGAGCATGGTTACCATATAGTCTCGTTGCAATTCCTCGATGCTTGCGCCGGCAAAAGCCTCAAGCACCATCGACACGAAGCCGCAGCGGTCTTTTCCCTCGTTGCAGTGGATAAGATAGGGTGGCTCGTTGGCTATCATAAACTTGATGGCCTTGCCCAGACGTTGCTTGAAATCGTCGTTGAAAGTGTTTGCCATCATTCCGCAGGCAATTGTACGACCCTCTTTGAACAGTTGCGGGCAATAGGTTGACGCATATCCGTCGGTCGCCATATACTTGTTTACGTTCTCGGGGGTATCTGCGAGGTCTATTTCGGTTTTTATTCCTACCGTGCGTGCCAAACTGTCGACCACTTTATAGCGCCCGGGATTTTTTGCACAGTTGAGCGGATTGCTGGAACGGTAGAGCACTCCCGGCGCAATGCCTGTGGTTGTTACCATACGGAAGTTTGCGTATTGTTCGGCCGTTTCGTTTGCGCGCTGCTCCGTAGGATATATGGATTTCATCAGGTCGTAGGTTTTTTTGTATCCGTTTTTCTTTGAAAGAGTGAAGACCACGGTATCGCCTACATTGCCGCCGACATAATAATGAAAGTCGCCGTTGAGCATTCCAAAGCCGTAGTCGTCGCCCTTGGCGTTGTAGTCGACATAAGCCAGGCTTAGAATCGCCATTTCGTTGAACGAAGATATGTAGGGAATGTCGGTGAGATAAATACTGTTGCCGATTCTCACGTTCATAAGGTCGGCATAGTCGAATCCTGCCTCTTTCATTTCGGCGGGAGTGAAGCTGGGAATGGGCTGGCCGTAGCTGTTTACTTCAACAATGCGTCCGGAGATTGTGGCAGTCGCTTTTGTTCCGGTTTCATTGTCGCTGCACGCCGACAGAAGGAATACTGCAACCAATGCGGCGTATGTGATAAATTTTCTCATAGTGTGAGTTTTGTTTTACTTGTTTGGGAATTAAACTATTACAGAGATATGTTTCTTGTTCCTGCAAAAGTAAAAAATAATATCAGATATCGTTGAAATAATGTCAGACATTGTTTAAAAAATGTCTGATATTGTTTAAATAATGTCGGTTATCGTTTTTGCGAGATGCTTATATGGCATATCGGCTTGCTGTTTACGGTTTTACGGCATAGGGTGAAATTGGCGGCAAAGCGGTTGCCGTGTGCGCAGTTTGTCGGCGGTATTTTAGGAAATGGGGTGGGGGAAAAACAAAACTCCGCCTTGCGGGCGGAGTTTCGGATATGGGTTGAAAGATGTGTCAATGTCTTTGGCGGCGAACCGATACGCGTGCGCTGCCGGCGGAGGAAGAATTGGAAGTCTTGGTCTTCTTTTCCTTTGCAGTTGATGTGCTCGAACTGCGGCGGCTCGAAAGTGTGCGCGTGCGCTTCTCCTTTTTCTCAACCACGGTGTCTTTCTTGATTTTGGTTGAGTCGGTGGAATCGTTGCCCCAGATGTGGCGTTCGAAGTCCACGAGCTGCTTTTCTATCTTCTTTTGCTCCTTTGTGAGAGCCGAGTCGGTGGTGCAGTAGTTTGCCAAAACTTTTCCCTGAAGGTTATTGGTTTTGTATATCTTGCCTTGATATCGGTTCATGGCAAAGTAATCGTCGGCGCTCATGGTTGCCGCGTTGTTGTAGTTGCTTCCGGTGAGCGGCAGCTTGGTGAGAAAAGCCGAGATGTCGCTGTATTTCACCCAGAACATGGGATATTTTGCATCTGCTCCGCCGAAGTCGTCGCTTCGTTTCAGCACAGGGCAAAGCGCAATCACTTTTGTGTGGTATGTGGCGGTGCGCTGGTCAAAATATGAGCTTTCCTTGATGAAATATTCCAGCACCTCGGCAGCGGGAATGTCGTTGTCGTTAATGTGCATCTTGCCGTCTTTCGTTTCATAATAGATATGGTAGCGGTCAAGAATGTCCTTGGGCTTCACCTGATTGCTCGCGTTGAAATTTTCGTTGCCGTTGAGCGAATAGTCATAGGCTTTGATTTGTCCGCGCAGTATGAGTTTTAGCAGATAAGTGAAGAGGTTTATCTGGTCGCCCTGCTGCTCAAGCGGATAATAGAGCGTGGCGTTTGCATCTTGGGTGAGGTCGAGTGTGCGGTAGATGTCGCGCCGCCACGAAACGTCCTTGGGCATATCAGGTGCCACGGGGAAATCGGTCTGTGCGCGGTCGTCCGAAGTCTTTGCCGAGGCCGCAGCATTTCTTGCCTGTCGCGGCACAAAACGCGGGCGTGTCTCGTTGGCGTTCTTTGTTGTATCCTTTGCGGCAGCGGCAGTCTTCGTGGCGGCAGGCTTTGCCGTAGCCGCAGCCTTGGGTTGCGCGGCTTTTGTATCGTCGGCCTTTTGCTTCTTGGGCTTGCTTGATGTGAATGCCGACTGACGTTGGCGGCGCACTGTCAGGGATGTCGAACCCTCACCTCCCGTCTTGCTCTGGGCGTGTGCCGGCATAGCGGTGAGAAGTGCCATGATGGCTGCGAATACCGGCAGCAGTGATTTCTTATTTATGTGATACATATATATTCGTGGTTTATGGTTCGTTTAGTTTACTATAACCTCTAAAGCCTGCGGGAGCGTGCGTTCGATTCCGTCAGGACCTATGGCTTTTACACGCGTTATGTAGAATCGTTTGCCTCGCGAAAGCATGCGGAACATGTTTCTCTGTCTTTCGGTAAAGTTTGCCGAATTGGAAATCTCGGGCACAGCGTTACCCATGTTGTCGAAGAATACGGTTTCGAAGCCGAGCACGCGGAACGGAATGTTGAGCAGTCCGTCGTCGATGGCTGCGCCGATGCCCTGTGTGCCCATCAGCAAGGATTTCGAAAGCGGGCGGCCACCCTTGTATTGGTTCTCTGCGCCCTTGTCGTCGTTATAGGCGATATATGCTGTGGGGTCGGGGAGTTTGCGAACGTGGAAAGTGAATTTTCCCATCTCTACGTTGCGCCCTTCCATGTTGGCAGTTACCGTGATTACCGCGTCTTTTCCCACAGATGCGGGGCGGGCTATGTATTTGCCGTTGCCGGTGGGCTGAAGTGTGCCGCCGGTCATGGAAACTCCTATCTTGTTGAGCGGAACTCCGGGCGCGGAAACACTCATTGGGTTGTTGTAGCCGGCATAAAGCACATTCATCAAATCAGCTGAGACGGTGGCAGAAGGAGCTACCACAGTGTATTTCTGGGTAAAGTCGCGGCGCACAATATTTCCCTGCCCGTTTTGCATTTCTATATATCCCGAGAAATTGAAATCCCCTGTGCTTCCGCAGGTGAACTCATACAGTCCGTTTGATGCCACTTTTCGTCCGCCCACGTAGATAGATGGGCGCATCGTAGTGTCTACTGCTGCCATTATGATGCGCGCGCTGAATTTTCCGCCTTGCACAATGGTGTTGGAAGTGGGGATTACGAATGCATCAAGTTCGTTGACGCGGATATCTTTTACGTCGATGTTTGAAACAAGATTGTGCAAAACCACCCCTTCGGCGTATCTCACATCGTTTTGGAGCTTGCTGAGCAAAGCTACAGCGGCTGCCGTAGGCGTGTTCTCAAACATATATTGCTGCCAGTTCTTTCCCAGCGTGTTTTCGCGGCGCGGCACTACGGTTGCAAGGTTTTTGCTCACTACGGCAATCTCTTCTTTGTCGGTGATCATGGAGGTAATATTCTTGCGATACGCATTTATTGCGTTGAAGAGCTTACGTCCTTGTCCGCTTGTGGGATTTAGCATTACGTAGGTCGAACTTTCCAGGTCGTCTTTATTGAGAATGTCGTTTACATCTCCCTTGGAACCGTCGGAATGACGCACAATGGCGAGTTTAAGTTCCTCGGCGTAATTATAAAGTGAGTCGCTCATTGAACGTACTCGGCGCGCCCTTTCAAACCATTCCCTTACTTTTACGGGATTGGCCTTCATCTGCTCGTCGAAGTTCTTGTACATAGCCGCGTTGTCCGATGCCGTGCTTGCTGTGGAGCGTCTTATGTTGTCTTCAACGATTGTAAATCCGTTGAGAACGTCGGGCGACACGTTGAGAGCAAGCATTGCCAGCAGAACGATGTACATCAGGTTGATCATCTTCTGCCTTGGAGATACCGGTCTTCTTTTTATTCCCATTTTATCAGTTGTGGTTTCGCGTTAATGGCAATCTGTTTCGCTGTGGTCTTATATTTCGTCGTCCGTAACCGATGAAGCCGCCGCAGCATTCTTCATGTTCACGGTGAGAGCCTTTATCATTCGGCTGTAAACGCCGTTGAGTTCTTCGATTTGCTTTGCCATTTTGCGTGTTTGCTCGTTGATTTGGTCTATGGTGCCTATCTGTGAGCTTATGTTCTTGAGTTGTAGTTCGTATACGGTATTTATTCCGGTTAACGTGCGGTTGAGGTTGTTCATTTCCTCGCTGTCGGTGGTCATCTTGCGGCTTTGTTCCACCACATTTGTGAGAACTTCCGTAAGTTCTTTGAGCTTTTCGACATAATTCTGCGTTACGTCGCCGATTTCGGGGTTTGCCGTATTTTCTGCATCGGCTATCGTTGCAACGTTTCCGCCCATCACGATTCCTCCGCCGGCATATCCTCCTTGCGGGGTGCCTTGTGGTGCGGCTATGGTCTGAGATGTTTCGCCCGATGTGGCTTGCGGTGCTGCCGCTGTGCCTCCGCCGAGAATTATAGTGGTATTTCCTGTTGCGGGAGTGGCGTTTGTTTCTTCGCCGGTCTGTTCCTTTTCTTCGCCTTCCCAATCTTCTTCGAGTTCGGGCGTTTCGTCTTCTTTGTCAAACGGGCGGTCGAATGCCGATAGGAAGAATACGATTACCTCGGTGCCCATTCCGATAAAAAGCATTATGTCGGCGCCGAAAAGGTGGGTGAGTTTGAAGAGGGCGCCAAGGATTACGATTGATGCGCCCCAGGAGTATGCGTAGTTTAGGAACGTTTGTCCGGGCACACTGTCCATCCAATGTTGCAGGCGGACTACTATGTTTAAGCTGCTTGCCTTCATGATTTATGGTTTATTTCTTTTTGTCTTTGGTTGTTCCCGCTTCGGCTCCCGCTAATGAGCGCACGCAGCGAAATCCTATGAAAGAGCGCGGTTGGTTTTGGTATTCAAACGTGCGCCATGCCGAGCGGATAAGCGATTCCGGGTCTTTCCACGAGCCGCCTCTCACCACTTTTTTCTTCAAGCGGTAGGGGTCTTCCTTGGCTGCGTTGTATTTTAGCTCAGGGTTCATGTCGCTCATATTGCTTACGCCTGCTTCGGTGTATTCTGTGTTTGTCCATTCGGCTACGTTGCCTGCCATATCAAACAGACCGTTTGAATTTGCTCCGTAGATGCCCACTTTCGAGGTGATGAGGTTTCCGTCTTCGGTGTAGTTGCCTCTGTCGGGTTTGAAGTTGGCAAAGAAACAGCCTTTGTCGTTTTTGGTGTTGCTGTCTTTCCAGGGGAAAGGATTGCCTTCCTTGCCTCGTGCGGCGTATTCCCATTCTATTTCGGAGGGCAGGCGGTAGCGTTGTATGTTGCGTGCTTCCGGTCCGAGTCCTCTCAGCAGGTATTCGGTCCGCCACGCGCAGAATGCGTTTGCCTGCTCCCATGTTACGCCCACCACGGGATAGTCGTTGTATGAGGGCGAAGAGAAGTAGGTTTTGAGGTACACTTCGTTGTTAGCATTCTGGAAATCGTTCACCCAGCATGTGGTGTCGGGATAAACGTTCACGATGTAGGTGTTCAGAAAGTCGTACATGCTCGACAGAGGCCGCGTGATGGTTTGTCTCACTATGTTCCCGTCGTCATCTACATAGGCGGTGTCTTTCGAAATCATGACAACTTCGTTGGGGTCGGCGGGATTGTCGGTATCGAGCGAGCGTTCTTCGGGATTTAGTCTGTATTTGCGCATTGCGGCTTTGGCGTAGTCGAAAATCTCGTAGCGATAGTTCAGCTGCTTTGTATCGAGCATTCGCGAGCCGTCGATGGGGTGGTAAACATATACGCTTTCGATTGCGCGTTCCTCGTCTTCGGTGGGTTTGCGCCAGGGAATGGGCTTTTTCCAGTTGAGATGGGGCGTAACGGGGTCGCCGTATTTGTCTTCCTCTATCTTGTAGGTTTCATCGCCTCCGTAGCTGGGGTCGGCAAGTCGTTCGCGGATAATGCTGTCGCGCACCCAATATACAAACTGCTTGTACATGGAGTTGGTAACTTCGGTTTGATCCATCCAGAAACCGTCAACCGAGATGTCTTTCTGGGGTATGATGTTTCCCCACAGGCTATCTTGTTCGGCGAGTCCCACTTTGAGGTATCCTCTCGGCACTTTCACCATTCCGTAGGGCGCGGGCTCTTCGGAGCGCACGCCGCGTAGTCCTGTTACTTCGCCTCCGTCGCCAGTGGTTTTCTTGCTGCTGAAGCACGAGGCAAGCGTGAGGCAAACCATCAAGGCCGACAAGGCATAAGCTATATGTTTCATATTCGTTTGTTGTTTCAGATCTTACAGATAGCGCACGCTTTTGTGGCGGTTGCGCCCTTTTTTGTACAAATTCAGGTCGAGCTGGTATTTCAGCAATATCTCGTGTGCGCCGCTTTTAAGGTCGGGCATCGAAGTATAGGCTTCATACGAGTAGCTCACCGTTACTCCGTGAAAAAGTCCTCCCACAAATGCCGAAGCCGAATGCTGCGGGCTGTAGGTGGCTCCTGCAAAGAGTTTTTTCTTCTCGCTGTGGAGCTCCACGCGGCCGCTTATGTTGGCGCGGAAGTCTGTGCCGTCATACATGCAGAGCACTGCGGGGTGTATTGTAATTAACGGATTTCTCATTTTAATATTGTATCCCGCTGTGAAATAATACATGGGATCGATTTTTAGCTGGTTGGTTTCGCCTAGGGTTACTGTGGGCGAAAGTATGTGCATCATCGAGAATCCTGCATACCATAGTTTGTGGCGGTAAAAGAGTCCGGCGCTCATGTCGACCTTTGAGCCGGTTACTTTGGTGGTTGGAATTGCGGGGTCGTTGCTTGTTTCCACGTCGGCCTTGGTTCCGTCGAATTCTTCGGCAAGCAAATCGGCTTGCGCTCCCACACTTAGTCGTCCGCCAAACAGTTTTTTGCTGTGAAAGGCGTATTGCGCCGAGAATCTTTTGTGGGAAAAGAGTCCGAGCTCGTCGTTCTGGAACACAAGTCCCACGCCGTGGCGTTTTTTCAATACGATGAAAGGCATGTCGGCCGAGGCGAACATTGTTTTTGGTGCGTTGCGAAAGCCTGTCATCTGCATGGAGTAGGCCCCTACGATGTTGAGCGCGTCTTCGTTTCCTGCTGCAGCCGGATTGAAAGCCGTTTCCATCATCCAGTAATGGGTGTATTCGGGATCATACTGCGCCCGAGTGGCGACAAAAGCCGTCAGTAAGGCAAATGTTATCAGTAGCTTTTTACGCATAATTCATTTCTATAACTACTTATTGCGTTTTTTATTGTGTGGGTGCTGAAAATAAATTTCAAACACCCGCGTTTCGCCGCATTTCAGGGCATGTTTCCGGAGTGAAAAGGTATGCGGAAAACATGTGTCGGGAAGTCAGAAAAACTCCAAGGCATCTAGTTTGAATTAGATGCCTTGGAATTTAAATTAGATGCGGCGGAGTTTTTACGAGATGCCGTGTAGTTTCAACGGCATGCGTATTGATATTTCTTTTGAGGCGAAACGTGCAGTGGATTAGGCGAATATTGCGCCTTTTCTCGGGCGGGAAATTTGCAGCCTCTTTATTCCAAACCCTGGTTTTTGTTAAAACTTTCGCGCTGTGTCTTGTAGTTTGTGGTAAGTTCCAGCCCGGATTTCTTATTGTGGAAATAGTGTATGGCATTGTCGGAATACAAACTCTTTCCGTTGCTGTAGAAGATATACCATTCCCAATTTTCCGAGGTTTCTTTGACAGAATATTTTTTTCCTTCGGCGGTGTATGTGCCGCTTGGGCATGTAAGCTGACGGATAGTGAGGGAATTTTCTCCGTCTTGAAGATAGTAGTGATATCCGTCAGTATTGCTATATACGAGATGCCCGCTGGGATAGTTGCTGTTGTATATGTATTGGTTGGTTGCGTGTCTCACGTCATCAATAAAGAATGCTCCCGAAACTTTGACGTTTACAGAATAAGGATACCACGTCATGCCAGTAAGAATAACGGTTTTCCATGTTCCGTCTTCGTTTTCCACTGAAGTTGTAGCGCTATAAGTGTCGCCTGATTGCTTGTATGATTCAAACGATACCGAAACCTGTTGGTCGTAAACAAGTTCCTGCGTCTTTCGTTTGCTTAGCAATCTGCTCGTCTGCCCTTTTGTTTTTGCCCATATGCCTACTCCTACCGAAGTCTTGGCTTGGTGTTTGTCGTAGTCTATGGAATAGAATTTTTCGCGATGGATATTGGCGAGCCAGATATTGCAGTTGATGTTGTTGTCGAGGGTTGAATTCGGAGCTTCTACGTATTGGTAATGTCCGGATATGGCTTCTTTTGCATTACCTTCCTCAAAAAGATAAGGATTGTCGATATATAGATAATCATCATCGGTATCGTAATACACATAAATGCCCCAACTTTCAAGATTGTCGATTTGTGGTTTCGTTGCTGTGGCTTGACATTTAAAAGCTGCTATAGAAGGATAGTAATATGATTTCGTAACGCTAAGCGCAGCATCGTTGTTGCAATTAAGTTCGCCGTTGGTGGTGAATTGTTTCCAGTTGTCTTCCCAAATAAAGGAGTTGTCGTTTTTTGATTTGCAGTAGGCGCGGTAGAAATAGGTGGTTTGCGTTTTTAGATTGTCAACGTATATTTTGCTGGGAATAGTAGGCGTGGTTTCTGCATAGTCTCCGCCAATAACAAAGGAGCCAATTGCGTGGCAATCGTTGTTTTTTGCCGAAAGACTGTCCTCGCTCACACACACTCCGTACTCAAAACTTTCTTCTTCGGCGCCGCCAATTGCCATAAGCTCCCCATATGTATCAATGGAGCAACTGGTTTGCTCGGCATTTGCAATCCCTGTTTCCAAACCAAACAAGATTATTGGACGATGAAGCTGGGCATAGCGGTCGTCGAGCATGGCTTTGTTTTTGTCTTGAATGTCTTTGATTTTACTCATTATCAAACTCATCAAACTCGATGCTACTGGAGGAACAAGGTCAAACTCTACCACTGCGCCAAAGAGATATTCCGTCTTCCCCATATCGGGATATTTATCTTCTATATTATTTACAATTTCTACAGCACTTTGATCTCGGTAATCCATGAATTCGTTCATGTAGTCGGCAAGTTTTATGACGTCTTTCATGGTTTGGCGTTTGAGATGCTTTTCAAAAAACTCGTTGCTGTTTTCTTTTGTGTTCATCTCAATATTGAGCGTTTTGTTAATGGCTCGCTCCACGATAGGCGCCTTTATCTGCCCGATAAACCAATTTTTCAAAGTTTAGGCAGTGTGGCTCTTGGTTTCTTTTTCGGCTCCATAGTCTTCCATTATGAAAGCTTGTCCGTAACATGTGGCATATAGTTTAACTGCCGACGAGGTATCGTTGTAAACAATGTGCATTGTCATCAAATCGCTCTTGATGTCGGTGAGACGTTTTTGCGAATCAAAAACAAAGTGAAAGAAAACATCGTTTACTTTGGCATCGGCTTGGGTGAGGTCTTTTGTGTTGCAGGCAAGATAGCCGTTTTTGCCCATCATGTATGCGTTGTCGTCGTTGCGCCACTTCACCAAAGCATACTCATTGTCTTCGATTTCTGTTGGTTCGGTGCTTTTGCCACTGCCGTTCTCGTCTTTCGAACAAGCTGCAAGAATTGTGGTAAAAACGATAACCGACATTATTTTAATAATAACCGACATTGTTTTAATAATAACTGACATTGTTTTAAACGATAACTGATGTTGTATTTTCTTTGACTGCAAAGGTGTTATGTAGTCAGAGGGAAATGCGCCTCGGGCAGCGTAAAAAGGCACAAAGAAAAGCAAAAGCCCGCGGGTTGCGCGTTTTTTTAGTAAATTAGCCCCCTAAAAGAAAAACTTGGCTATACAATGGAAGGTTCCAAAAAGGTAACGTTCAACGGAAAAGTGCTGCGGGTGGGTTTGATACTCGCATGCGTAATGGTTGTGGCGTATCTCATGCCGAGAGAGAAGCGCTTTGGTTTTGATTTCAAGCTCAACAAACCTTGGACTCACCAACAACTTATCGCCGATTACGATTTCCCGATCTACAAGAGCGACGAGGCTTTGGCTACAGAGCGCGACAGTGTGAAAAATCTCTTTCAGCCTTATTATAATGAGGACGCGCTTGTGAAGAAAACCCAAATACAGAGGTTTGTCGACGATGTGCAGTCGGGCAGTCTCAAAGGAATGCCGGTCAATGTGGTAAAACTTATTGTGGCAAGGCTCAATGACATTTATTCCGGGGGCGTGGTGAGAAGCGAAGAGCTACGCGCTATGAACGACAGCAATATCACAGCCGTTAGAGTGGTGAGCGGGCGCGAGGCCAAGAGCCGGAAACTCGGGGAGATATATTCCACGCGCACCGCATACGCATATATTATAAATGGCGACACCAACATTGTGTCGCATGAGCAGTTGGTGCAATACAATCTCGTGAACTATATCGAGGCCAACCTGAACTTGGACGAAAAACGCTCCTCGGCAGCAAAACACGACCTGATGGAAGCTATCTCGCCTACCTACGGACTCGTGCAGAGAGGGCAGAAGATTATCGACCGGGGCGAGATAGTTACGCCGAAAACCTATGACATTCTGAAATCATTGGAGCGCGAATCGCAGGTGAGAAACCTTCCCGCAAAAGGAATTCCTCTAATTATGTTCGGGCAGTTCCTGCTGGTGGCGATAGCGTTCTCCGCATTTTTTGTGTACGTCAATATTTATCACAAAAACTATTTCCGCGATATAAGGACGTTTGCATTCATGCTTTCGTTGCTTACCATTTTCCCGATAGCAGTTACGCTGCTCCCCACGTCCTCCCACGCCATAGCGTTTCTCGTTCCCTTTGCGATGGTGGTCATCTTCATGCGGATTTTCACCGACACAAACACAGCGTTTCTCTCTCTTGGAACAATTATATTCATCAGCGCGTTGGTTCTTGTCGACCCGTTTGAATTCATAATAGTCAATTTCGCTTCGGGAGTGGCTGCCGTTTACGCCCTTCACGATTTACAGCAACGCTCGCAACTGTTTCAGACGGCCGTGATAGCCACTTTGGTTTCAATTGTAACCGCTGCGGCGTTCGACTTTGCGCAAGGCATGGAAATTAAAGGGCTCGACAATGTGCTGTACGTGTATCTTGTGGTGAATGGAGTGTTTCTGCTTTTCTCTTATCCCCTTCTCTATGTGGTGGAAAAGGTCTTCGGTTTCGTTTCGTCGGTTACGCTCATCGAATTGTCAAACATCAACAATCCTTTGTTGCGCCGAATGTCGAAAGAAGCTGCCGGAACATTCAATCACTCAATGCAAGTTGCAAACCTTGCCGCTGATGCAGCCGCGAAAATAGGAGCTAACACGCTGCTCGTGCGTACAGGGGCGCTGTATCACGACATAGGAAAAATCAAAAACCCTGCATTCTTCACGGAAAACCAGAGTGGCGTAAATCCACACGACCAACTTTCGCCGGAACGGAGCGCAGGAATAATCATCTCCCATGTGTCGGAAGGCTTGAAGCTTGCCGATAAATTTCATCTGCCTTCTGCCGTGAAATCATTCATAGCTACGCATCACGGGCGCAGTAAGGCGAAATATTTCTACATTACCTGGCTAAACTTGCACCCGAATGAAACGCCCGACGAGGAAGTATTTACTTATCCCGGGCCTAATCCTTCAACCCGCGAACAAGCTATTTTGATGATGGCCGATTCGGTGGAAGCCGCTTCGCGTTCTCTGAAAGAATACACCGAAGAAACGATAAGCGAGCTCGTAAACCGTATAATCGACAACCAGATGAAAGAAGGATATTTCCGCAACTGCCCAATAACTTTTGCCGATATCGCCGAAACGAAAAAGGTCTTTATTGAAAACCTAAAGACAATATATCATTCTAGAATTCAATATCCCGAACTTAACTCAGGGAATAACGGAACGCAAAATCAAAGACAACGAAATTTCAGTAACATATTCGGAACTTTCCGAAACAGCAAATAAAGGAAGTCATGGAACGTACAATACAAATACTATGTCGCAACAACGGCGAGAAGATAGAAATGCCGTTAGGAAGCACCGTGTTGGAAGCCTATGAGGCTTTGGGGTTGAACATGTCGGTTGTGTGTGCCGAGGTAAACAACAAGGTTGAAAGCATGAACTATGTGCTGTTTTCTAACTGCGACATAAAATATCTTGACATAAGTTTCCCGTCGGGCATGCGCACTTACACACGCTCTTTGTTCTTTGTGCTTTGCAAGGCATTCAAGGACAAATTTCCCGAAGCGGCAATAAGAATAGACACCCCCGTATCCAACGGATATTATTGCCGTATTCTCAACATTCCCGAGCCATCTGTGGAAGACATCGAGGCTATAAAGAAACGCATGCAGGAACTTATTGCCGCCGATATCCCTTTCCGTCGCATCAAGGCCCATACCACTACCGTGGCAAAGCGTTTTCGCGAAGCAGGAATGGAGAGCAAAGCAAAACTAATTGAGACATGCGGCAATCTTTATTCTACATATTATATGCTCGGGGATACAATGGATTATTATTATGGCGCACTTCTTTTGTCGACGGGCAGGATATGGCTTTTCGACATAGAGAAATATCACGACGGAGTGCTTCTCCGTTTGCCCGATCCCAGTAATCCCGATAAATTGCGCCCGTATGTAAAACAGGACAAGATGTTTGAAATTTTCCATGAAAACCATAAGTGGCAAGCAGTAATGGGTCTAAACACAATTGGAGACCTCAACGAACTGGTGTCAAAGGGTATGGAAAATTTGATGATAAACGTGTCGGAAGCTTTGCAGGAGAAAAAGATTAGCAACATCGCAGAAGAAATTGCGGAGCGCAAGAATGTAAAAGTTGTGCTCATATCTGGGCCGTCTTCGAGCGGTAAGACTACGTTCAGCAAGCGCTTGTCGGTGCAATTGGCTGCCTGCGGATTGAAACCATTCCCGATATCGATGGACGATTACTTCGTTGACAGAGAAAAGACTCCCAAGGACGCGAGTGGGGAATACGACTTCGAAAGTGTTTACGCCCTTGATATTCCGATGCTGTCCCGTGATCTTAATGACCTCATCGCAGGAAAGGAAGTAGAGCTGCCGCGCTATAATTTCTACACGGGCAAAAGCGAAAGAAGTGGTGTGAATCTAAGAATAGACGACAACAAGATTCTCGTGATTGAGGGCATTCACGCGCTAAATCCGGAGCTTACAAAACAAATTGCAGAGGAGAACAAATACCGCGTATACGTTTCGGCGCTTACTTCAATTCTTCTCGACGACCACAACTACATTCCCGCGCCCGACAACCGCCTTCTCCGTCGCATTGTGCGCGACTATAAATATCGCGGCTACTCGGCTCAGGAAACTATCAAGCGGTGGCCGAGCGTCAGGGCGGGAGAAAGGAAATGGATTTTCCCTTATCAGGAAACTGCCGACGCAATGTTCAATTCCGCCTTGCTTTTTGAGCTTGCCACGCTCAAACCTCAGGCTCTTCAATTGCTTATGCGTGTGGACGAGCGCTTTGAAGAACATTCCGAGGCGGTACGTCTTGTAAAATTCCTCTCGTATATCCGTTCCATTCCCAAGGAAGGGTTGCCGCCCACTTCGCTTTTGCGCGAATTTATAGGTGGCAGCACATTCACCTATTGATTTCTTTCGTTCCAACACGTAATTCCTACTTTCTTAATGAGAGTTTTAATAGTCAATACTTCAGAACGTACAGGCGGGGCGGCAATTGCGGCGGCCCGTTTGCGCGAGGCGTTGGGAAACAACGGCGTGAAGGCCACAATGCTCGTGAGCAAAAAGGAAACAGATGCGATAACGGTGGCTGCGCCCCATGATGCCGCACTTATTAGATACAATTTCCTTCGCGAGAGGTTTGTTATTTGGAAGGCCAACGGCTTTCACAAACACCGGCTGTTTGAGACCGACGCAGCGAGATTTGGTGTGGATATCACGGGACTCAAGGAATTCAAGGAGGCCGACGTGATTCATCTTCACTGGGTCAATCAAGGATTTATTTCGCTCAAAGGCATTGCAAAAATCCTGCGTTGCGGCAAGCCGGTGGTATGGACAATGCACGACATGTGGCCGTTTACGGGGATTTGCCACTATACGGGAGAATGCGACCGCTTCAAGAATTCTTGCGGAAAATGCCCGTTGCTCTACCGGGGTGGCTACTCGCGCGATTTGTCGTGCCGGGTGTTTGCCCGCAAGCGCAAGTTGTATGGCGCGGCAAACATTTCGTTTGTTGCTTGCAGCGATTGGCTTGCCGACAGTGCCCGTTCGAGTGCGTTGCTCGAGGGGAAACGTGTGTTCAGCATACCAAATCCTATTAACATGAAGCTATATTGTCCGCGCAATATGGCTGAGGCGCGCGAATCCTTGGCTTTGCCGTTGGGAAAGAAGCTGCTGCTGTTTGCCGCCTACCGTGTAACAAACAAAATCAAAGGCATCGACTATCTGTGCCAGGCCATTTCGAAGCTTGCAGATGAGCACCCCGACATCACTTCAAACATTGCTGTTGTGGCGGTGGGCAAGGAGAGCGATGCGCTGAAGGAATTGCTGCCGGTGAAGGTGTATTCTTTCGGCTATGTGTCAAACGAGAAAAAGATGATTGATATATATAATGCGTGCAACCTCTTTCTTATTCCAACCATGCAGGACAATCTTCCAAACACGATAATGGAATCGATGTCGTGCGGGGTATCCTGTGTGGCGTTCAACGTAGGCGGTATTCCGCAGATGATTGACCATAAAAAGAACGGCTATATTGCTGAATACAAGAACGCCGGCGATTTTGCCGAGGGCATTCTGTGGTCGCTTTCGGGCGGTCGTGCCGCGATGCTTTCCGAAGCTGCGCGCGCCAAGGTGGCTGCCGATTTCTCCGAAGCGGCTGTTTCGAGAAAATACATTGACTTATACAGCAGTGTTGCGGGAGGTAGAGATGACTAAGCCCGTTAAATTCACGGTGGCAACCGTTACTTATAATGCTGCCGAGGTGATAAAACGCACTCTCGACAGTGTGGAGGAGCAGGACTACCCTTACGTGGAGCATCTCATCGTGGACGGGAATTCCCACGACGGCACATTGGCCGAATTCCTACATTATCAAGAGCGTAATGCACGCGAGGCGCGCCATGAGGTAAACGCTATAAGCGAGCCTGACAAGGGGATATACGATGCGATGAACAAGGCTTTGCAGATGGCAACGGGCGATTTCATCATCTTTCTCAATGCCGGCGACAAGTTCCACGCGCCCGATGTGTTGTCGAGGGTTGCCTCGTGTGTAAGAGAGGACACGGGAGTGGTTTATGGCGACACCGACATTGTGGACTTTGACGGAAATTTCATTCGCCACCGCCGTCTTGCGCCGCCCAAGCGTCTCACGTCGCGCAGCTTCCTTCACGGAATGCTGGTGTGTCATCAGGCATTTTTTGCAAGCACAGCCATTGCGGGCAAGGTGAATTATAATTTGCGCTACCGCTTTTCGGCCGACTACGATTGGTGTATAAGGGTGATGCGGCGTGCCGAGAGAATGAAGCTCCGGCTTGTGAATGCGGAAACAGTAGTGGCGGATTATCTCGACGGCGGCATGACGGTGAAAAACCACCGCAAGTCGTTGCGCGAACGGTATGTGGTGATGGTTCGAAGGTACGGATTTGTCCGCGCCACTGCCATGCACCTGTGGTTTATGGTGAGGGCTGTGGTGAAAAGATAGCAGACAATCAGATTTATACAAGGTTTCAGACGCATGGTATTTGATGTTGCAAAAACCCTATGCGGAAACCGTAAAAACTCCGCCGCATCTAATTTAAATTAGATGCGGCGGAATTTAAATTTGGTGGCCCGGAATTTTTGCGAGATGCCTTGTAATTTCTGCAATAAGCCTTCGCTTTTTCGGGAGATTTCTTCCCCTTGAAAAGAGATGCTGGTGTCTTAATCAGGAGATGCTGGTGTCTTGGTCAAGAGATGCTGGTGTCTTGAACAAAAGATGCTGGTGTCTATAGATAAGGCCTTGAGTTTACAATTGCCCGCTTTCAACAAGGCGCACCACGCGCTCCGTGTATTTGTCATCGCCTTCGGGATCGTAGGCTTTCTTTAGGCTGCTTCCGAAAAGCCCTGCAAAGAATTGGTAATAGGCAGCCTTGAACGAGCCGAGGAATGCCTGAATCAGGGCATACGACGACTGGTCGCATTCGCGGTAGATGAGCTTGATGAGAAGCTTTCCCTGCGAACGGCTCATGCGCTTCACCACCGGCTTGTACTGCTCCTTTATCCCGTCCTCCACAAGGGCGATGTGCGCCTTGCGCTCCTTTTCGGTTGGCAAGGTTTCCACAAAGTCGTAAGTCTCTATCAGCGTCTCCTTAGCCAGTTTTGCATACGGCAAAACCTTCTTCACGTTAGCCACCAGGCGGTTGTAGGCCTGCCGCTCCTTGTCGCTTTTGAACGTCATGGGAGGGTAGACCCTGCACGGCGGCGTTACGATGTCGGGAATGCTGTCGCCGTTGTACAACGTCTTGCCCACCTGCACATAAAGCGGCAGAGGAGGCACACTGTCTATGCCCTCTTTTTTGCTCTGAGCCCTTGCGCTGCACGCGGCATGCAACATGAGCAACACCAAAACAAGCCTGCACCATTTCATTGCGACACAAAAATAATAAGAAAAGCCCATATGCTGTCAATATTTCAGATTCTTTTACCTTCAAAGGGCTTGTGGCAAAAACGCCGTGAGTTTGCGCAAATTTGGCTACCTTTGCAATCGCAACAAAAACAGAGAAAAATATGGGATTACAGTGTGGAATCGTAGGATTGCCCAATGTGGGAAAATCCACCTTGTTTAATTGCCTTAGCAGCGCCAAGGCCCAAGCCGCCAACTTCCCCTTTTGCACGATAGAACCTAATGTGGGCGTGATTACAGTGCCCGACGACAGGCTCAACGCCCTTGCCGAAATCGTACACCCGGGAAGAATCGTGCCGGCAACCGTGGAAATCGTGGATATAGCAGGTATCGTGAAAGGCGCAAGCAAGGGCGAGGGATTGGGAAACCAGTTTCTCGGAAACATACGCCAGACCGATGCAATTATCCACGTGCTCCGTTGTTTCGACGACGGGAATGTGGTGCACGTAGACGGAAGCGTTGACCCCGTGAGGGACAAAGAAGTGATCGACACCGAACTTCAGTTGAAAGATCTCGAAACTGTGGAGCAGCATCTCAAGAAAGTGGAGAAAATGGCGCGTGTGGGTGGAGACCAGCAGGCACAGACTGAATACGGGGTGCTGAAAGCTTATCACGAAGCCCTATCGGCGGGGAAATCCGCACGCACCGTGAAATTCGACAAAAAGGAGGAAATCCAAGCCGCGCACGACCTGTTTCTACTTACGGCCAAGCCCGTGATTTATGTGTGCAATGTAGACGAAGGTTCGGCGGTGAGCGGAAACAAGTTTGTTGATGCCGTGCGCGAGGCAACAGCTCCCGAAGGCGCAGAACTGCTTATAGTGGCTGCGAGAACCGAGGCCGATATCGCAGAACTTGACAACGCCGAAGACAGAAAGGAGTTTCTCGAAGCGGCAGGGCTTAAAGAATCGGGCTGCAACCGTCTCATTCAGTCGGCATACCATATCCTGAACCTGCAAACCTTTATCACAGCCGGCGAAATGGAGGTGAAAGCCTGGACATACCACAAAGGCTGGAAGGCACCGCAGTGTGCGGGTGTGATTCACACTGATTTTGAAAAGGGATTTATCCGCGCCGAGGTGATAAAGTATGACGACTATATAAAATACGGCAGCGAAGCAGCTGTGCGCGATGCCGGAAAATTGAATATAGAGGGAAAAGACTACGAGGTGCAGGACGGCGATATTATGCACTTCCGTTTCAACGTGTAAAGCGCAGGAATATGATGCTTTCCGCAATTCTTCCGCAGTTTGTCTATTGGAATCCCGACCCGATAGCCTTTACTTTGTTCTCCCACGAAGTTCGTTGGTACGCCCTCTGTTGGTGTATGGGTCTTTTGCTGGGATATTTCGTGATGCAGCGGCTCTACAAGCGCCAACATATACCCGACGAAAAGTTTGAACCGCTTTTCTTCTACATTTTCTTCGGTGTGATAATCGGCGCAAGGCTCGGGCATTGCCTGTTCTACGAGCCCGGATATTTCTTGTCCCACCCTGTGGAGATGATATTGCCTATCGGTAAAACCGATAGCGGTTGGCGTTGCACCGGATATGCGGGGCTTTCCTCCCACGGCGGGGTGTTCGGAATGCTTGTGGCGCTTTATCTTTACGTGAAAAGGACTGGAGTCAATACCATGCGCATACTTGATAACATGGGCATATGCGCGCCGTTAACAGCATGCTTCATACGCTTGGGAAATCTCTTCAACTCGGAAATCGTGGGCAAGGCAACGGACATGCCGTGGGGCTTTGTGTTTGCGGCAAACGGCGAATCGTTTGCGCGCCACCCCGGGCAGCTTTACGAATCCACGGCTTATATCCTTATATTCCTCATAGGATTGGTGTTATACCGCATCTATTCCCGAAAGGTAGGCACGGGCTTTTTCTTCGGTTGGTGCTTGACCGCCGTGTTTGTGTTCCGATTTCTGATAGAATACGTGAAGGACGTGCAGGAAACCTTTGAGCAGAACATGCTCTTTGATATGGGCCAAATTCTGAGCATTCCTTTTATAATAATAGGCATATATTGTTTGGCTGGCGGCAAACTTTGCCGCAAACTGAGCGAGAAGAAATAGAAGCATAAGGCGAGGCAGGCAGACGGCTTGCCGCTTTGGATAGAAAAGATGCCATATCGCGTGGGCGGTATGGCATCTTTGTATCGCCTTGCGGCATCTGTTTTTTACGACAATATTTGTCCCCAAAACAATGTCTGATATCTTTTAAATAAAGTCTGACATCGTTTGAATAATGTCAGATATCAAAAAAACGATATCCTATATGCTTTTTAGCACCTCTCATTTGCTATGTTTCAGAGGTCTAAACGGAGGTATTTCCCCGCAAGTCTGAAGTATTCTACCGCAAGCCAAAGACCATGCTGCGCATGGCAAAAATCCTGCTGCGCAAGGCGAAAAAAACTACACGGCATCTCGTGAAAACTCCGGGCCATGAAATTTAAATTAGATGCGTCGGAATTTAAATTAGATGCCTTGGAGTTTTTCCGCCTTGCGGCCAAGAAAAACTTTTGTTGCAATGCGTTGAAACTTAGTGTTATATCTTTAACGCCAGAAAAACGTGGAAAACAAAAAATATGGGAGCGCATTTGCATGCGTTCCCATATCGTTTTTACGTATTCGGCTTTGAGCCGGATTTGTTCAAATAATGTTTTTCCGCGGCACGTCGCCGTGCGTGCGAGCCTTACTTTTTATCCTCTATGGAGAGGAGCTCCACCTTGAATATCAGAGCAGAATAAGGTTTGATCTTGTCGCCGGTCTCGCGTGAGCCATAGGCAAGTTCCTGCGGTATGTAGAGTTCCCATGTAGAGCCAACGGGCATGTGGGTCAAGGCTTCTGTCCAGCCCTTTATCACTTGGCTGCAACCGAAAGTGGCGGGCTTGTTGCGCTTGTATGAGCTGTCGAACACTGTGCCGTCGATGAGTTTTCCCTCATAATTCACCGACACCTTGTCGTCAGTCTTCGGACAAGGACCATTGCCCTCCTTGATTACCTTATACTGCACCTTGGAGCCCGGAATGAGCTTCACGCCCTCTTTCTTCGCGTTCTCGGCAAGGAATTTCTCGCCGGCTTCGCGATTTGGACCATATTGCTTTTCCTTGAGACGCTCCACATAGAATGTCATCTGCTTCTGCGCGATTTTCTGTGCCGAATCAGCGGGAATCTTGCAGCCGCTGCCCGAAACACCAGCCACGAAACCCTCGATGAATTTGCTTTCATCGATATAAGTTGAGTTTTCGTTGCCCGTAATCTGCTTGTTGAAGCCCGGAATAAACTGGCCGGCAACTTGCTGACCTATCTGAATTCCGGCAGCATAGGCCTTGAGCGATTGATCGTCCTTCTTGGCCACCGCTTCGTTGAAACCGCGCATGAAATCAGCCATCTTGGAAGTATCAACTCCGAGGCGGCTTGCAAGATACGGCTTCAAACCTTCGGTGTTTGCGAGGCCCGCTGCATAACTGAAGTCTGCAATCGAAACAGTATCAACTACAGCTTTCACTTCCTTTGTGCCCTTCTTGTCCTTCGACGCTTTAGTCTTGGCAGCTTTGGCCACCTTTGCGTTGGCAGCCTTCTTGGTTGTCTTGGTTTGCGCCATAGCACCGTTTGCACCCAACATAGTGGCGCAAACAATTGTCAGAATTAATCCTAACTTGCTCATTTTTCGTTTCAATTAAGAGAATTCTTTGCCTAACGGCTATTACTTTTTAACTACAGCAGGAGCCTCGTCCTCGTCGTGAGACTTCATAACGTCAATAAGCTCGAGCTTGAAAACAAGAGCAGAGAACGGTTTGATAAGATTGCCTACATCGCGTGTGCCATAGGCTTGATCCTGCGGGATATACACTTCCCAAGTAGAACCGGCGGGCATGTGTGTGAGCGCCTGCGTCCAACCGGGAATCATCTGGTTTACGTTAACTTCTACAGGCTTTCCGTCGTTGTTTTTATAGGAGCTGTCGAAAACTTTGCCGTCTATCAAGCGGCCTTCATAGCTTACGTGCACGCGGGAAGTTGATGTAGGAATTGCGCCCTTGCCTTCCTTTATAACTTTATAGAGTGTTCCGCCGGGGAGCTCCTTTACGCCTGCGGTAGCTTTCATCTTCGCAATAAAATTCTCGCCTGCCTTTTTGTTAGGACCAAAGCTCTTTTCGAGCGTAGAAGACTTGAGATGATCCACGTGGCGTTGCGCGTTTTTGAATGCCTCATCGTATGTCATCGCCATGCCCTTTCCGCGCGCACCAGCTACGAAGCCGGCAATAAGATTCTTGAGGCTGATGGTTTTTGTACTGTCCTCGCCGTAAATTTCATAGTTCAATCCCTTGAACATTTGCGTGCCAAGTTGTTGTCCAATCTGAATTCCTGCGTAATATGCGGCCTTCTTTTTGTCTTCGCCTGCTTGTGCGCCTTGTTTTACGCCTTTTATAAAATCGTCAAGATAGGCTGTGTCAACTCCGAGACGCTGCGAGAGATATTCTTTTATGCCGCGCGAGTTGGACAGTCCCACTTCGTAGGAAACGGAGTCCACTTCTGTTTTAAGGTTGGCATTTGTGTTGCCGCCTTTGTTGCACGAGCCGAGGAGCAGAACAGTTCCAGCGGCTGCAATGATGATTTTTTTCATTTCTGTATGGTTTATTGTATGTTTCTAATTTGTTTTCCTGCTGTTTCAGAGCACTTCAATCAGTTGCACCTCGAATATCAGAGCAGCGAAAGGCGGTATCATGTTTCCTGCGCCGTTTTCGCCGTAAGCAAGGTCGTAGGGAATGAAGAATTTATAGGTTGCGCCTTCTTTCATTAGCTGCAAACCTTCGGTCCAGCCGCGTATCACTCCGTTGAGGGGGAATGTTGCGGGTTGTCCGCGCTTTATAGAACTGTCGAAAAGCGTTCCGTCGATTAACGTTCCCTCATAATGGCATTTTACATTGTCGGTAGCTTTTGGCGAACGTCCCGTGCCTTCTTTCACAACTTGGTACTGCAACCCGCTGGGAAGCACCACGACGCCCTCTTTCTTGGCGTTTTCTTTCAAAAACTCTTCGCCAGCTTTTTTTGCTACCTCGCCGGCTGCCGCTTGTTCGGCTTTTTTCTCGGCATCTCGGCGTTGCAGGTATTCTATTACCATCTGCTGGCCTTCAATCTCGTCTATAGCGAGCTTTGAGCCGGTGTAAATGTCTTTAACTGCCTGTGCGAAATCTTCAAGGTTGAGGTCTTCTCCGCAGAGGTCCTGCAATTGGCGACCTATTCCCAATCCTAATGCATAACTTACTTTGTTCATACTGTTGTTTTTGGAGCACGCGCCACCGTCGGGCATATCTGCTCGTTTTTGTGCGCAAATATACCGCTTTTATCTCATGTGGGAATAATAAGCCGGCGTTTTTTCCATATCTTTGTATATAGTTAACGGAATGAATACAAAGATGAAAAAGATAGTAGTGCTTACGGGTGCGGGCATGAGCGCTGAGAGTGGCTTCAGCACCTTTCGCGATTCGGGCGGTCTGTGGGAGAAATATCCTGTGGAGCAAGTTGCTACGCCCGAGGGCTGGCAAGAAAATCCCGACTTGGTAAATGATTTCTACAATGGGCTTCGCCGTCAGCTTGTAAAGGCAAAACCCAACGACGGCCACCGGCTTCTTGCGGAATTGGAGCGGGATTATGAGGTGGTTGTGGTTACTCAGAATGTTGACAACCTGCATGAGCGTGCCGGGTCTTCAAATGTGATACATCTTCACGGAGATTTGATGAAAATGACTTCGAGCCGCAATCCCGAAGACCCTCATTGCATACTCACGCTGCGCGATGATGAGGTGGAGGTGGCTCATGGGGCGAAAGCCGCCGACGGTTCGTTGCTCCGGCCCTATATCGTGTGGTTTGGAGAGGCGGTGCCGAAGATGGAGGAAGCCATAGCCGAGGCGCGCGATGCCGACATATTCATCGTGATAGGCACATCGCTCAACGTGTATCCCGCCGCCGGGTTGATAAACTACGTGCCGCGCACGGCGCCGATTTATGTAATCGACCCCAAAGCGGTTAAGATTTCCTATTCGCCGCGAATCCATTTTCTCGAAACCACTGCCACGAAGGGCATGAAGGAGCTTGTGGAAAAGTTCTTGTAGGGAGCGGAAACAATCTCCGATGACATATTGCGCAGAGCCGATTTTGTTGAAAGGCGCTGCGCTTTTTTTGTGTTTCCCGCGCATTTTGCGGAGCCGTTTTCTGACGGAGAAAAAACTATATGCTTTTTCGTAAAAATGATGTCAGACATTATTCAAACGAGGTCAGACATTGTTTAAACAATATCAGACATCGTTTACGCAGTATGCAATGCGTTGAAAATCATATGCCGCAAAAACCGGAAATCAAGCCTTTTCAGAAGCCATGCGATAGATGCGCACCATATAAAATGCGAAGTGGGCTACGCCGAATGCGAAAGCAATCACGAGAAGTGTCTTGTCGGAACTCCACCCTGCGGTTTGCTGGTGCCACAGGCCTGTTATGAAACAAAATACAGAGAGAGTCAGCCCCAATCCATTCAACACGCTGTTGCCTTTGCGCTGTTTCATTCCCGGTTCGAGCTTGCTGTGGTGAATGCCATAGGCTGAATAAATGTCGAGGCCTATTATCATCCAAATCACAAGGCGTATCCACGTGTCGGCAGGCAGGAAAATCATAAGGCCCAGGCATGTGAGAATTCCGAGAATGGGTATGAGCGGCACCAAAGGCACTTTGAACGCCCTTTCAACGTCGGGCATCGTTTTGCGGAGTATTATCACAGCTGCGCAAACCAATGTGAACGCAAGCAGAGTGCCTATGCTCGTCATTTCGCCCGCTACTTCGGCGGGGACAACCGATGCCAGAAACGCCACAAACACCATGAAAAGCACGTTACTGTGTGCCGGAGTGCGGAACTTGGGGTGAATCTTCGAGAAAAACGGCGGCAGAAGTCCGTCGCGGCTCATGCTGAGAAACACACGGCTTTGCGCCATCAACGTAACCATTATCACCGAACAGTAGCCCACGAGAATTGCAAGCGTTATCGCAGCGTTGAGCCACGGATAGGCCGGGTGCATCGCCCCCGACGCATCAACGGTGCCTATATGTTGGATAGCGACCGCCACAGGTGCGATGCCTTCAAGCCCGCCAAACTCTTTGTAGTTTGCCACTCCCGTCATAACGTAACCGAAAGCGATGTATAAAATCGTAACAACGAGCAGCGAGCAAAGAATGCCTATCGGCATGTCGCGCTTGGGGTTCTTGGATTCCTGAGCGGCGGTGCTCACTGCATCGAAACCGAGAAAGGCGAACGATACAACGGCTGCGCCGCGAAGCACTCCCGATATGCCGAATTCGCCGAGCTTTCCGGTGTTGGCGGGAACAAACGGGTGGAAATTTTCGGCGTTCACATATTTCCAGCCAAGGATTACGAATATTGCGATGACCGATATCTTGAGAATCACAATGATTGTGTTGACAATCGAACTGCCTTCTATGCCGCGGATAAGAAACAAACTCATCACCACAACTATTCCCGCCGCCGGAAGGTTGATTATCCCGCCGTCCCAAGGGCATGCGCAAAGTTCGGGAGGCAGGTAAATTCCTATGTGTTGCAGGAAAACATTGAAATAGCGGCTCCAACTTATGCTCACAGTGGTTGCCGCCACGGTGTATTCCAACACTAAATCCCAGCCGATAATCCACGCAACAAGTTCGCCCATTGTGGCGTAGGAATAAGTGTATGCGCTGCCCGAGACGGGGATTATCGATGCAAATTCGGAGTAACACAGAGCGGCGAAACAGCAGCCTATTGATGCGAGAACGAACGAGAGGATAATTCCGGCGCCTGTGTAGTTGGCTGCCACGGTTCCTGTAATCGAGAAAAGCCCCGCGCCCACAATCACGCCTATTCCGAAAGCCACGAGGCTTATCGGACCGAGCACGCGCTTCAATGTTTTGTTTCCCGTTTCAGCAGCTTCGGCGTAAAGCATGCCGAATGGCTTGCGCACAAATAGTCCCATATCGTTTTCCCTTTGCTATAGTATGTCTTACAACTCGCAAAGTTATGAAAATCTACGCACAAAGCGCACGTTGCAAGGCTTGCCGAGGCCGTAAAATGCCTTTGGCGGAAAATAAAATTGGGAGTGGAAAAAACTACACGGCATCTCGCAAAAACTCCGCCGCATCTAATTTAAATTTGGTGGCCCGGAATTTAAATTAGGTCTGACCTCGTAAATGGCTATGTCTGACCTTGTTTTCGCCAAGTGGGAATGTAGTGGGGAAAAGTCTTGTTCTGAATTGAAAAACAAGCGTTTGCATTTGTTTTTCGCCGTTTGTATCTCCACCGGGAATCGAACCCGGATCAGCAGTTTAGGAAACTGCTGTTCTATCCATTGAACTATAGAGACAGATGTGCCGCATCAGTGGCAGCACATCTGCAAAGTTAAGAATTTTATTCCGTTCTTGCAAAACGGGGCGGGCTTTTGGCTTGCGTCGGTGGGGTTGGCGAATGTTTTTGAGGGGAAACGGTAATAATCCGTGGGGGGTCTGTGTATAATCAGGGCATAATAAAAGTCCGGCAAACCTTGGGGCTCGCCGGACTTCCGGTATGGTTTCGCTATCAAGCGTGGCGCGCGGTTATTTCACGCATGCGCCGTTGTTTGTCTTGCGGTCCACGGTTACGAAAGCCAATTCGCCGTTGGCGTTCTCGGAGCAAAGAATCATGCCCTGGCTCTCTATTCCGCGCAGCTTGCGGGGCGCAAGATTTGCAATGAAGCAAACCTGTTTTCCAACAAGTTCTTCGGGCTTGTAGTGCTTTGCAATTCCGCTCACAATGGTGCGCTTTGTGTTTCCGTCGTTTATCGTAAGTTTCAGAAGCTTGTCGCTTTTTTCTACCTTCACGCATTCTTCCACCGTTCCCACACGCAGGTCGATTTTCTCGAAGTTCTCGAAATCCACCACGGGCTTTTGCGGCTCGGGCTTGGCTTCGCGTGCCTTGTTTTCCTTTTTGATAGTTTCCAGTCGCGCAACCTGTGCGTCGATAGCCGCATCTTCGATTTTTTCGAACAGAAGTTCGGCCTTCGCAAGTTGGTGGCCCTCTTCAACAAGTGAGGTGGAGCCGAGATCGTCCCAGTTGAAATTCGGCATATTGAGCATCTCGCGCAATTTTTTGCTGCTGAACGGGAGAAATGGCTCAAATGCAATTGCAAGGTTAGCGGCTAGTTGCAGCGATATATTCATTATCGTCTTCACTCTCTCGGGATCGGTTTTCTGCAACTTCCATGGCTCGCTGTCGGCAAGGTATTTGTTTCCGATTCTTGCAAGGTTCATAGCCTCTTTCTGTGCATCGCGGAAGCGGAAATGGTCGAGCAGGCGTTCCACATCGGCTTTCACCGTGGTGAACTCGGCTATAGTCTGTTTGTCATAGTCGGTGAGTGTGCCTTGCGCGGGAGCCTTTCCGTCGTAATACTTCCAAGTGAGCACGAGGGCGCGGTTGATGAAATTTCCATACACTGCCACGAGCTCGTTGTTGTTTCTCGCCTGAAAATCCTTCCATGTAAAATTGTTGTCCTTCGTTTCCGGAGCGTTTGCCGTGAGCACATAGCGCAAAACATCCTGCTTGCCGGGGAAATCTTTAAGGTATTCGTCGAGCCAAACCGCCCAGTTGCGCGAAGTGGATATCTTGTCGTCTTCAAGATTCAGGAATTCGTTTGCCGGAACATTGTCGGGGAGGATATAACTGCCCTCGGCTTTCAGCATTGTGGGGAACACGATGCAATGGAATACGATGTTGTCTTTCCCGATAAAGTGAATGAGGCGCGTGGAAGGGTCTTTCCACCAAGTTTCCCAACTGTCGGGCAAAAGTTCTTTGGTATTGGAAATATAGCCTATGGGCGCGTCAAACCAAACATAGAGCACTTTTCCCTCAGCTCCCTCTACCGGAACCGGGATTCCCCAATCCAAATCGCGGCTAACGGCTCTTGGTTGCAATCCCATGTCGAGCCAGCTTTTGCATTGCCCATAGACGTTTGAACGCCATTCCTTGTGGTCTTGCAGAATCCATTTCTCGAGCCAATTCTGATACTTGTCGAGCGGCAGATACCAATGGCTGGTTTTTTTCAATACGGGCTTGGAGCCGCTCACTGCGCTGTGGGGATTGATAAGTTCGTTGGGCGAGAGCGTGGAGCCGCAATGTTCGCATTGGTCTCCGTAGGCTTTTTCGTAATGACAGTGCGGGCATTCGCCGGTAATGTATCTGTCGGCGAGAAAAGTCTTTGCTTCTTCGTCGTAATACTGCTCGCTTTCTTTTTCCACGAATGCGCCTTTGTCGTAAAGGGTGCGGAAAAAGTCGGAAGCCACTTTGCGGTGGGTTTCCGAGGTTGTGCGTGAGTATATGTCAAACGAAATTCCGAACTCGGCAAATGAGTCCTTGATTATCTTGTGGAAGCGGTCGCACACGTCCTGCGGCGTGCAGCCTTCCTTCTTTGCGCGCAGGGTGATGGGCACTCCGTGTTCATCGCTGCCGCATACAAAAAGCACGTCGCGCTTTTTGAGGCGCATGTAGCGCACGTATATATCGGCGGGAACGTAAACGCCGGCCAAATGACCTATATGCACTCCACCGTTGGCGTATGGAAGAGCGGCGGTTACGAGAGTCCGCTTGAAATTTGTTTGTTCCATTTCAGAAAACATTTTGCATTATTGTGCAAAGTTACGCAAATCGTCGGAACGATAAGGCATTTCGTTTGAACAATATTCGATTTCGTTTGAACAAGATGCCTTGTAGTTTCTGCGAGATGCGGCTAAGTTTTCTCACCATTTGCCCTGGGCAGCTTTGAAGAGCGTGCCGGTGGGGCAGAGAAAGCGGCAATACGGGCGTGGGACAACCATAGAAAGCACAATAAACGCTGCGGCGGCGATTGTAACGGGGATTGCTGCAACTGTGGGGCTGAAAGCGGCAAAAAGTTCCCAGTCGAGCCATGCGGTGAAGGTTTCGCTCCAAAGCAGAAGCATGAGCAACGCCCACACTATGCGGCGCAGCCATTCGAGTGTGCGGATAAGTTTTGCCGGTATGCGCAACTTGCGTTTGCTGCAATGGGACGCGAGTTCCTGCAATGAGCCAAAGGGACAAATATTGTTGCAGTAGTAGTTTTTCTTTCCAAACAGCGGGTAGACGAAAGCCGTTATTACCATTATTATAGCAGGAATTACGGCAAGACTTGCGCCTGCGGAAAAAAGCGAAAGCAGGCTGGCGTGGCAGAGAAACGTGCCGCTCCAAAAACCAAGCACTCCAATATTTAGCACCTGCTGCACCAGGCGGTATTTGCGGCTGCGGATAAAGAGCGGAAGCAATGCCGCGAGCAGTGCAACGGCTATTGCAGCTATCAGTCGGTAGTCAATGGGAGCGGCAACGGTCATCGTGCCGTCGGCGTCCTGTGTGATATGTCGGGCAGCGTAGGCAAGCGCCGCGTTCATGTTTCCCGTTACTCCGCGCGAGGAGTAGGTGGCTCCGCTGATGCCGTCGATTTGCATGGCAAGCGCTTCGCTTGGCGTTTTGCCGTTCCACGCTTCGAGCAGACCGCTTTTCAATACCACGTTGAAGAAGTCAGACGTTTCGTTGTTGGGCAAAGCCTCCACATGATCTACCTTGCCGTTTCTGAAATATACCTTCAAAGGTACTTTTCCTCCGTATCCGTGGCAATCTTTGCCGATCTCGGAAGTATTTACAACGATAGTGCCGTTGGGCATAACGGTTAGCGTGGAGTCTTTCTGCGCCATTGTAGGCGCGCTGTCGTTCAAGGCATTTTTGTTTGCCGTACTTTGGGAACGCCCCACGGCAATAAGTGCCATCAATGCGGCACATGCTACGAGACATATTATATTGAGTGCGCGTTTTGAAGGGGCGGCAGATTTTTTGGAAGGCATTGTAATAGGATTAAGTTTGTTTCTGAAAATTTGAGATAGGTTGCCGGCGCTATTCCACAAGGCGGAATTTCTGCCATTTGCGGCTGCGGTAGCGCAATATGAAGATTACGCCTTTCACAATCCAGTCGCCGAACATTCCAAGCCAGATGCCAAGCACGCCCAAACCCATTGTAATGCCGAGGATATACGAGAAGCCTACGCGGCAAAGCAGCATGCACGTTACGCTAACGTACATAGGAAAGCGCGTGTCGCCTGCCGCGCGGAATGTAGCAGGGAGAGCATAGCTCACGGGCCATATCATGACGGTGAAACCGGCATGCAGCAACACGAGCTGCCTTGTGAGAACCGTGGCCTCGGCCGAAAGGTTGTACAGGTGCATTATCAGCGGCATGAGAATGATTACCGCCGCACAACTTACAAGATGAAAGATATATATGCCGCATACGATTCTGTGGTTGTAGTATTCTGCCTTTCGGAATTCCGCAGCTCCTACACACCTTGATACGACCACGGTAATTCCTGTAACGGCTGCCATTCCGGGGAGAACCTGAAAAAGCACAATAGCTTGGGTTACTGCATTGGCGGCAATGGACGCTGTGCCGAAAGAAGCTACCATGATCAATACAAGTACGCGCCCGAGATAAAACATTCCGTTTTCGAAACAATAGGGAACGCCCAAGCGTATTATTTTGCGGATTGTGGGAAAATACAGATGGTATCGCAGCAAATTACCTTTGTTTGTCAATTTGCGCAGGAGCATTACGGTAATAACAACGGCTGCAAAGATGCGCGCGCCGAGCGTGGTTAGCGCTACGCCGCGCGTTTCCATATCGAGCAGATAGATTGTAATCGCATTTCCGGCAACATTGAGCACGTTTGCAATAATCATGATTCTGAGCGGAAGAGTAGTGTTGCCGTAGGCACGGTATGCCGCCGCTGCAGCACTGTATATGCCGAGAAATGGAAGCGATGCCGCAATTATGTTGAAGTATTCCGTAGCATGGCGGCGCACTTCGGGAGCAAGTTCACCAAAGAGACGGTTAATGATGAACGGTTGCAGGGCGTAGATTATGGCAGAAAGAATGATTCCAGCCATTGCAAGCAACAAAACAGACTGTACGGCTACATCTGAGCTCTCTTCTTTTTGCGAATTCCCGAAATGTTGCCCCATCATGACGCCTCCTCCTACAGCCAAGGCCGTGAGCAAACTGTTGAAAAACGAAATTACGAAGTCCATCAACGACACTCCCGACACCGCTGCCTCGCCTACGCTCGAAACCATCATGGAGTCGAAAATTCCTACGCTGTAATGCAACGCAAGTTCTCCCGCTATCGGCAGAAACAATAGCAGCAGCGCTTTGTCGGAAAAGTATGTGTCGTTGCTTTTAGTCATTATGGTTCGTTTGAAAACCAAGCGCGCCGGAAAAAACAAAGTTTCCCGGCGCGTTCTGTTTGGTGTTGTGCCGTTTAGGCAGTATTGTATTTTCTTATTTCAGGAAATCGGTGAAATAGCGAGTGATTCTTTCGTGAAGATGCACCATATCTTTTCCCGTCATATTGTGTCCCTGGTTTGGATAAGTGAAATAGTCGCACTGTACTCCCGCATCTTCGCACGCACGAAGGAAAGCGAATGTATGTTGCGGCACACAAATCGGGTCGTTGTAGCCGTTGATAATCTGCAGACGCCCTTTGAGATTCTTTGCTTTGAGCAAAAGATTACTGCCTTTGTATCCCTCAGGATTCTGTTGCGGAGTATCCATATAGTGTTCGCCATACATCACCTCGTAGAACTTCCAATCAATAACGGGACCGCCTGCCACGCCAACCTTAAAAACATCAGGATAGGAGCACATGAGATTTGTTGTCATGAATCCGCCGAAACTCCAACCGTGAACGCCGAGTTTATCTGCGTCGACGTAGGGCAAAGATTTCAGAAATTCCACTCCTTTTATCTGATCCTTCATTTCTTCTACACCAAGGTGGCGGAAAGTTACACTTTCGAATGCAAGCCCGCGGTTTTCGGAGCCGCGATTGTCGACAACAAACAAAACATATCCTTTCTGGGCCATATATATTTCCCAACCGCGTGTACCATAGAAATGATTGCCGTAAACATTGTGGGCACGCGGACCGCCGTAAACGTAAACAACTGCAGGATATTTCTTGTTGGGATCAAAGTTTACCGGTTTAACAAGACGATAGTAGAGATCCGTTGTGCCGTCGGCGGCTTTTATTGTGCCGCATGAGATCTCCGGCATATTGAATTGCTCTTCCCAAGGATGTTTCTCAATGGTTTCAAGTCGCGTAGCCTTTGCCGTAGCCGTGTTAGTAACGCTATTGTAACGCGCAACTCTTGGAGAATTTCCTCGGTCGAGTACAAATTTTCCCGAAGGCGACAAAACTGCGCTGTGAACGCCTTCTCCATCATCAAGAGCCGTGCGTTTTAGTGTTTTGACGTTTACGGAATACAGGTTCTCGTTTATCGGTTTTGCTTCGTTGGAAATATAAACCACGCTTTTCGCCGCGCTGTTGAAGCCAACGAAATCAATTACTTCAAATTCCCCTTTTGTTAGCTGGGTTGTTGTTTTGCTTGAAAGGTCATAAGAGTAAAGATGATTGAAACCGTCGCGGCGGCTTTCGAATACGAATTTATTGTTGTCCCACGGCAGAAATCTGAGAGGCGCTTTCAGGTCAACGTATTTCTCGTTGCGTTCCTCGAATATCACACCTTTGTTCTCACCGGTTGCGGCATCGTACGAAATCAGTTGCATGTGGTTTTGGTCGCGATTGAGCTCGAAAAGATAGATTGTCTTCTCGTCGGGCGACCAACTTATATTGGTGAAATATCTGTCGGTAGGGTCGCAAGTTTTAAGGTAAATTGTTTTGCCGGAATTTACATCAAATACGCCTACGTATACCTTGTGGCTTGTTTCTCCGGCCATGGGATATTTGTCGGGAGCATACTGTGCAATTCGTGATACGCCTGCGCTGTCTTTGTTATTGTCGCCGCAAATGGGAGTGATGTTCACTTGCGGATAATCTGTAACCATACTTTGGTCCATTTTGTAGAACGCAAGTTTCTTTCCGCTCGGACTCCAATAAGTTCCTTTGCTTATTCCGAATTCGTCGCGGTGGACGCTTTGGCCGTAAACAAGGTTGCGCGAGCCGTCTTGGGTGATTTGTGTTTGTTTTCCTTCGGCGGAGATTACATATAGGTTGTCTTTGCTCACATATGCTTCGTTGCCGCTTGAAATATTGAGGTCGCGCGCTTTGATTCCAGCAGGAATTTCGCGGCTCTTGACCACTTTTTTCGCCTTCCAGTCTACGAGATAAATTTTGCGGGCGGTTTCAATTATTATTTCTGTCTTTTCGGGGTCGGGAAACTTGATGCTTTGCAGACTGTAGGGCTTTGCATCGGCATCAATGCCTTCGCAGGAATTAATATCTTCGAGGGTAAAGAGTTTTTCGGGTTTTACCGATTGTCCTTTGGCGTTGGTGAGCCACGTACATTCGTCCACGCCGAGTCTTACAAGCTTGTCGCCCCACCAAGTTGCGTTGAGGTATTTTGGTTGATAGTTCCAATACGAGTCGCCGCCCCATAGAAGATTGTCGAGGGTGAACGATTTTTTCTGCGCCATAGTTGCCGGTGTGATCATTAAGCAAAGAATCGGAATTGCGAATATCAGTTTTTTAATGTTCATGCTTGTAAGTATTTTGAGTTGCGGGAAAGTCAGTCCCTGAATCTATTTCTGTCGCCTCCTTTGCGGAATCCTCCGCCCTTGTTGCCTCGAAAGTTGTCGTGCTCGCCGTTTCGGGAAAACGGTTTGCGGTCGCGGCCGAAGTTGTTGCGGTCTCGTTCGCCGCGTCGGCCTTGGAAATCTCCGCCTTTGCCGTTGTGCTCGAAGCGTTTGCCCCCTCCGCCGTAGGGTTTGCGTCCGTCGCGCGAGAACGTGCGGCGTTCGTTGTCGTTGCTGCGGTTTTGTCGGCGCGAATCATGGGAATTGCGGTATTCCTTGCGGCGTTCGTTTTCCTCAAACTCGCGATGTTTTCTCACCACATAGTCGGGAATGTCGCCATAGTCCACTTCTTCGTCTTCGTCAAGGCGTTTTTTGAAATCGCGGTGCACCTTAAACCTGCGCGGGTCGGCCATTTCGCGGCGTTCTCTGTCGGTTTTAATGTCGTTGCCGCCCTCGCGGAAAGCATTTAGCTTGCCGTCGAAAATCTGGTATTTCTGGAACTGGCAATCGAGCGAACCGTTGTAAAGAGGTATCTTGATGCTGGGTTTTAGTCCGATGTTCTGGAAAAGTTCTTCGTGATTGCAGATAATCCATGCGTCGTTGCCCACAAACTGGTGCTTGAGTCTTTCGCCGATAGCCTTGTAGAGTAGGGGCAGTGCCGAGTCGCTTTTGATTCTCACGCCGTAGGGGGGATTGATAACCATTATCGCTTTTTTGGCAGGCTGTTTGAAGTCGCGGAAATCGCGGCGTTCCACAACGAAGTCCTCATCGAGCTGCGCGGCAATCACGTTGGCTTTCGTGGCTTCCACTGCATTTGCGTCTACGTCGTATGCATACATTCTGTGCTCGAAAGGACGTTCTTGCGACGTGAATTCTTCTTTGATTCCGTTGAAGAGTTCGGGGCTATAGTCTGCCCATTTCTGAAAAGCGAATACCTTGCGGAATTTTCCGGGGGCTATGTTGCGTGCAATCATTGCGGCTTCGATAGGAATTGTTCCCGAGCCGCACATGGGGTCTATGAAATCGCATTCACCGTTCCACTCGGTGAGTTTCACAAGTCCCGCCGCGAGCACCTCGTTTATGGGGGCGTCAACAGTGGCTTCGCGATAGCCGCGTTTGTGAAGGCTCTCGCCCGAAGAGTCGAGCGAAAGGGTGCAATCGTCATCGGAAATGTGGATATGAAAGCGCACGTCGGGATTGGCTATGCTGATGTTGGGGCGTTTGCCGCAGTTCTCGCGAAAATAGTCTACTATGGCGTCTTTCACCTTATAGGCCACGAATTTAGAGTAGCTGAAGTTTTCGGAATAAACCACCGAGTCAACCGCAAAGGTAGTCTTCAGATCGAGAAGATTCCGCCATTCGTAGTTTCTCACAGCCTCGTAAACTTCGTCGGCAGTTGTTGCGCTGAAATGTTTGAGGGGTTTGAGTATGCGTATAGCAGTTCTCAGAGCATAGTTGGCGCGATACATCATGGCGGTGTCGCCTGTGAAATAAACCACGCGCCGTCCTTTTTTTATGTTCTGTGCGCCTATTTCGTTAAGCTCTTGGGCCAAGAGGTCTTCCATGCCTTGGAAGGTCTTGGCGATGAGTTCGAATTCTTGTTCCATTGAATTTATTTCAGAGTGGTATGTTTCTTTTGTGAGATTTGTGCCCCGGCGGGAACATCGTCTGTGATCCAGATGTTTCCGCCTATCACGGCGCCTTTTCCAATCCTCACACGCCCGAGAATGGTGGCGTTGGAGTATACAATCACATTGTCTTCGAGAATCGGGTGGCGGGGAATGCGTTTAATGGGGTTGCCTTCTTCGTCGAGCGGAAAGCTTCTTGCGCCGAGGGTAACGCCCTGATATAGTTTTACGTTGTTTCCTATTACGCAGGTAGCGCCTATCACCACGCCTGTGCCGTGGTCAATCATAAAGCTGCGCCCTATTTCAGCGGCGGGGTGTATATCTATTCCTGTTTCGCTGTGTGCCATTTCGGTCAATATGCGCGGGAGCAGCGGCACTCCTATCTTGTAGAGTGCGTGGGCTATGCGATAGTTTGAAAGGGCCTTTATCACGGGGTAGCAGCTTATCACTTCGGCGTAACTCTCTGCGGCAGGGTCGCCGAGAAAAGCCGCTTCCACGTCGGTGGCAAGCATTTCGCGAATGTCGGGCAGGCTTTTGATGAACTTGGCGGTCATTTCGGTGGCGCAGTTGTTGATGTCGTCGAGACAACGTGTGCATTGATCTTCGTCGGAAAAGCACAAAGCGGCTTCCACTTGCCTGTATATCAGGTCGAAAAGCCTTTCTATATTCACGCCTATGGTGTAGAGCATGGTTTCGGCGTTGATGGTCGATTTGCCATAGTAGCCGGGAAAGAGCACTGCGCGGCAAAGTTCCACAACTTCCGACAACACTTGTCCCGAAGGCAATGCGTCGCAATGGCGGTGGCGGTGATAAAGTTTTTTTATCGTTGTGGTCTGCGACAACTTCTCTGTCGTGTCGTTCAAGAGCTGGTTTATCTCGCTGGAGTTCATCAATAAAATTGGGAAACCTACGTAAGTTTGTGCAAAGTTAACTCAACTCTGCGAAACTCAAAACATTTGTGCGCGTATTTTTTGATTTGGAAGAATAATTTCGGGGCTAAGTAACGCTTTTGTACGTTGTTGAAAATCAGGGCTCTCAAAATGCGAAAATTCCGGGCCATGTAATTTAAATTCCGCCGCATCTAATTTAAACTAGATGCGGCGGAGTTTTTGCGATATCCGATGTAGTTTTTTCAACGTCCCGCAAGGGCTGTTCAAAATGGCAAATACGCCTTATTATATATAGTCTTTTTGTAGCGGTGCGAAATTCTTTATATCTTTGCAGCAGTTTAGAAATAATACAATATAATATAAGATGGAGGAACTCTTTTCCACTCTGCCCTATAAGGTGGCAGATATTAATCTTGCCGATTTTGGTCGCAAGGAAATACGTATAGCAGAACACGAAATGCCGGGTCTTATGGCCCTGCAAGCCAAATACGGCGAATCGAAACCCTTGAAAGGCGCACGCGTAATGGGTTCGCTTCACATGACAATCCAGACAGCCGTGCTCATCAAGACCCTCGTTGCCCTTGGAGCCGAGGTGCGTTGGTGCTCGTGCAATATCTACAGCACCCAAGACCATGCCGCAGCTGCCATAGCCGACATGGGCGTGAGCGTGTTTGCATGGAAAGGCGAAAGCCTTGAGGACTATTGGTGGTGCACGCTTCAGGCGATGAATTTCCCCGGAGGCCAGTTGCCCAACATGATAGTTGACGACGGCGGCGACGCTACACTTATGATTCACCTCGGAGCAAAGGCAGAGCAGGACGCATCGGTGCTCGACACTCCCAGCGGAAGCGGCGACGAAGAGGAACTGAAGAAAATTCTCAAGCGTGTGCTCGCAGCCGAACCCGGACGTTGGGCAAAAACCGCCAAGGAAGTGCGCGGCGTAAGCGAAGAAACAACCACCGGCGTGCACCGTCTTTATCAAATGGCGAAGAAAGGTGAACTCCTTATCCCGGCATTTAATGTCAACGACAGCGTAACGAAGAGCAAGTTCGACAATCTTTACGGCTGCCGCGAGTCTTTGGCCGACGGCATCAAGCGCGCAACCGACGTGATGGTAGCAGGAAAAGTTGCCGTGGTAGCCGGTTACGGCGAAGTGGGCAAAGGTTGCGCCCAAAGCCTTCGTTCCTACGGCGCCCGCGTGCTTGTTACGGAAATCGACCCGATTTGTGCGCTCCAGGCCGCTATGGAGGGATACGAAGTGGTAACAATGGAAGAAGCTGCGCCCGTTGGAAATATCTTCGTTACCACCACGGGAAATATCGACGTAATCACAACGGAACACATGAAGCAAATGCCCGACGAAGCCATAGTATGCAACATCGGACACTTTGACAGCGAAATACAAGTTGAGAAACTGAAAAAACTGCCCGGCATCAAACACGAAAACATCAAGCCGCAGGTTGACAGCTATCTGTTCCCCGACGGACATCATATCACATTGCTCGCCGACGGACGCCTCGTAAATCTAGGATGTGCCACCGGACACCCCAGTTTCGTGATGAGCAATTCGTTTACAAACCAGACGCTCGCGCAGATAGAGCTTTTCAACAAGAAATACGAGGTTGGAGTATATCGTCTGCCCAAGGAATTGGACGAAGAAGTGGCCCGCCTGCATCTTGCAAGCGTGGGCGCGCATCTCAGCAAGCTTACCAAAGAACAGGCAGACTATATCGGCGTACCCGAAAACGGTCCTTACAAAGACGAACACTACAGATATTAAAAACATATCAAAGGCGGGGCGTGCACAATGGGCAATGGCTCCGCCTTTATAAATAAACTTTGCGGAAATGACAAGTAAAGACCAAAAAGCAAGCACTGCAAAATCACCCCTAAGGCGTATCGTCCCCGACGCAGCGGCCATCGTGCTGTTTGTACTTATATCCGTGGCGTATTTCATCACTCCCATGACGCAGGGGCTCGTACTCTCGGGCAACGATATCACGGGCGGTGTGGGCGCCGGGCGGGAACGTATGGAATATCTCGAACGCACCGGAAACGATACCCGATGGACAAACGCCCTTTTCAGCGGAATGCCCACCTATCAGATAGCCCCGAGCTACCAATCGCGCAATGTGTTGAGCGGACTTGAGAGGGTGTATGAACTCGGACTGACCGATTGCGCAATGTATGTATTTATCCTTTTGCTGGGATTCTATATATTGATGCGTACATTCCGCGCGCGCCCGCCGGTAGCCGTTTTCGGCGCGATTGCATGGGCTTTTTCGTCTTACTTCTTCATTATAATCGGCGCGGGACACCTTTGGAAAGTTCTCACACTTGCTTTCATTCCGCCCACAATTGCCGGAATGGTGCTTTGCTACCGTGGAAAATATCTTTGGGGCGGTGTGATGACGATGTTCTTCATTGCCTGGCAGATTTTGTCGAACCACCTGCAAATGACATACTACTTCCTTTTCGCGATGGTGCTTATGTCGTTGGGCTTCCTTGTTGCCGCGATAATTGACAAGAAGCTCGTGCAATTTGCAAAGGGTGTAGGCGTGTTTATAATAGCTGCGCTTGTTGGCGTGGCGGTTAATGCGTCGAATCTTTACCATACATATCAATACAGCAAGCAGACAATGCGCGGGAGCAGCGAACTTGCGCAAAATTCCACGCCGGGCAAGAAATCCGCCTCGGGACTTTCTAAGGAATACATCACTCAGTGGAGCTACGGAGTGGGCGAAACGTTTTCACTGCTTGTGCCAAACGTAAAAGGAGGTGCGAGCGGAGGACTGTCGATGAACGAGAAAGTGCAGAATGATCCGCATTTCACGGAATATATCCAGACACTTCAGCAACTCTATCCCCAACTTGGCGCAAACACTCCCGGACTTTCGCAGTATTGGGGCGAACAACCGGGCACCTCAGGTCCGGTGTATGTCGGAGCATTTATATGTATGCTTTTTATTTTGTCGCTTTTCTATTGTCAGAATGCCGTTGGGCGCAGTTTGATGGTGGTTACAGTTTTGTCGATACTCCTTTCGTGGGGACACAACTTCCCTGCATTTACAAATTGGATGATTGACAATTTCCCGATGTACAACAAATTCCGCGCGGTGTCGTCAATCCTTGTAGTTGCAGAGTTTACCATTCCATTGCTTGCCGCTCTCACGCTGGCGAGAATATTCAGCGAACCGAAACTCTTGCGCGAAAAACCGATTCCTCTCTATATCTCTTTCGGGATAACCGCCGGGCTGTGCGCGTTGTTTGCTCTGATGCCGGGCGCATTCTTTGGCGACTGTCTCACGAGCCACGAGCGCGATGTGATAGGCGAGTTGCGCAATGTGTTGTCGTCCGAAACGGTGAACGCATTTGCCGGAAACATCACGGCAATACGTCAGGCAATTCTTTCGTCTGATGCATGGCGCAGCTTCTGGGTTATCGTCATCGGCATGGCTATTCTTATGATTTACCGCACGGGCAAAGTGCGCGGCACACTCATGGTCGCAGCCATAACAGTGCTTTGCCTTGTAGACATGTGGGGAGTAAACCGCCGCTACCTCAACAATGATATGTTTGTTGACCCATTGCAGAAGCAGCAGGTGTTCGCAAAAACCGAAACCGACGAGCAGATTTTGAAAGATACCAGCCTTGATTACCGCGTGCTCAACTTTGCGTCCGACACTTTCAACGAAAACGAAACTTCGTATTGGCACAAGAGCATCGGCGGCTACCATGCGGCAAAACTTGCGCGCTATCAGGATTTGATCACCGAGTGTATCGCGCCCGAGATGCAGGCGCTTATGAAAGTGATACCCCAGGTGGGCGGCGATATGACCCAAGTAAACGGCGATTCGCTTTGTCCTACAATCAATATGCTCAACGGAAAATATTTCATACTGCCGTTGCAGCAAGGCAAGACCGTTCCGTTGCAAAACCCCTACGCCATGGGCAACGCATGGTTTGTTGACAAACTCACGTATGTTGACGGCGCGAGGGCTGAGATGGATATGCTCAAGAAGATAAACCGCCGCAACGAGGCTGTGGCCGACAAGAGTTTCCAAAAAGAGCTTGGAGCGGAATATGCAAACGCTGCGGCCGACACCACGGCAAAGATTGTGCTCACGGCATACGAGCCCAACGAACTGACATACAAGATTGGTTCGAAAAACGGCGGACTTGTGGTGCTCTCCGAGGTATACTATCCCGGCTGGAAGGCAACTCTCGACGGCAATGACATACCTATTGGAAGGGTCGACTATATATTGCGCGCGCTCAGAGTGCCGGCGGGCGAGCATACCCTGGTGTTGAAGTTCGACCCGCAGTCGCTCCACACCACGGAAGCCTTGGCCTATGCAGCACTTGCGATAATGATTCTCGCCTTTGCGGCAGCGGTGGCAATATCCTTGCGCCGCAAAAAAGCCAAAGCCGAGAAATAGGATTTCGGTCCTGAAAAGATAAATTTGGCGGGGGATACATTTCGGTGTGTTTCCCGCTTTTTTGTGCCTTTGTATGT
>CAVFYC010000015.1:0-37779 GCA_963626585.1 Christensenellaceae bacterium Phil1
AAATCTGCTGAAACGGGTTATTTTTTCCTCGAAAGCAAAGCGCAAAAAAACTACAAGGCATCTCGTAAAAACTCCGCCGCATCTAATTTAAATTAGATGCGGCGGAATTTAAATTATGTCAGACATCGGAAAGGCTATGTTATATGCCTGATTTTCAATATGCATTTTTGCCTTAAAAACGCGCTCCCCAAAAAGAGCTTTATATGGTTTTGAGAACGTGAAAACTGCCCGTTTTACGGGCTTAGGCTGCATGCCCTTGCGGATATGCAGCCTGGTTTGGGGATAAATCAATGTGCTTTTAGCCTTCTCAGCTTGTCTTTCTAAAATAGCCTATGGCTTACAGCTTGTCTGCTATTATTTTACGGTTACAGTGAATGTGCCCGTGATTTTGTCCTTGTCGGCAACGGTAACAGTGGTTGTTCCGGCTTTGAGACCCTTTACTGTGATTGTAGCGTCCTTAACGGTTGCGCTCGCAATGCTTGCGTCTTTTACAGTTGCGGTATAGGGAGTTGTGCCGCCCTTTACAGTTACCACGTCTTCCTTGCCATTTTCGATGCTAACCGACGATTTGTCGAATGTGAGCGATTTTGCAGCTTCTTTCACAGTTACAGCGATGTTTCCTTTAAGGTTGTTGGTGTCGGTAACGGTAATCAATGCGCTGCCAACCTTAACGCCCGTGATGATAATGGTTTTCTTGTCCACCTTTACGGTTGCAAGTTTTTCGTCGCTTGTAGTAGCCTTGTAGGGAGCCGTTCCGTTGCCCACCACGATTGATGTGCTTTGTCCGGGAGTTACCGTAGCTGTTGTGGCGCTGAATTTCAAACCGCTTGTCTTCTTGTTGTCGTCGTTGTCGCACGATGCAAATACAACTGCAGCCAAGCAGCATGTAGCTGCAACCATTGTCTTGAAAATGTTTTTCGTTCTCATAATTTTTTAATTTTGAATTGTTAGAAATTTGTTGTACGAATATTTTTCGTTGTTCTGTAAGGTAAATCCCAAATGCGGGAAAACCTTGCCTGCAATACGGAAATTTTTTTCTTTTTCCCGAATCGCGTCCGCAGAAATGGGGAGAAATCGCCATCACAACAATCTCGTTTTGTGGAGCGTGCGTACCATTTTCTCCGTTATGGGAAATATTTTGAAAAATTGCAGCCATTTGCCGTAGGATATGCCGCGCCAGACAAACGAAACCGAATGCGCGAAAAATCGCAAAAGCAATGTCTGTCCCGAGAATACTTTTCTTTTAACAGGAAATTGTGCGCTTTAAGTGTCAAAAAGCTATGGTTTTTACTTTGTGAGTAGCAATTGTGTATATAATTTACTTTTGTGATACAAAATACCTAGATGTAGGTATCACCATAAAGCCAAAAGCGGGTAACTTTGCACTTAAAATTATTGCAAGCCTACACAACATGGTAAGAAAAGAAAAAACATTGAACTTCCGCCTCGTTTTCTCGCTGCTTTTCGTAAGCGCCTTGCTTTTCTGCAACTTTGCCAACGCGCAAACCGCAGCTACGGCAAAAATCGAGGGAACAGTTACCGATACCGACGGGAAGCCGGTGGAAGTTGCCACGGTGATTCTCAACAATTCCCTGTTTACTCTCACCGACGAGAAGGGAAATTTCAAATTCATCAATGCTCCTACCGGTGAACTCGATTACTATGTGTCGTGTCTCGGCTGCAAGGAAGTGCGCGGCAAGGTTGCGGTGAAAAGCGGCGCACAAAATCGTTTGGACATCAAGTTGCAGCGCCTCTCGCTCAGTTTGAAAGGCGTTACCGTAACGGCAAAACAGCAGGCCATGGGCTCGAAATCGATTATCGACCAAGACGCCGTGCGCCATATCCAGCCCAAAAGCCTCGCAGATATGTTGCAGCTCATGCCTGGTGCGCTCACCACAAATCCTTCGCTCAACAACCTCGCGCAGGCAAACGTTAGAGAAATCAGCAGCAACGACAACAACGCGCTCGGAACGGCTGTAATTCTCGACGGAACGCCTATAAGCAACGACGCAAACCTGCAAGCAATAGCTCCCACGCGCAACGGAAAAGATGCAAGCACCACCAGCGACGGCGCAAACAGCCAAACCACCGCGGGAAGAGGCGCAGACTTGCGCACAATCTCTGCAGACAATATTGAAAGCGTTGAAGTGATTCGCGGCATCCCATCTGTGGAGTACGGAAACCTCACCTCGGGCGTCGTAGTTGTGAAGACAAAGGCCGGAAGAAGCCCGCTCGAAGCAAAATTCAAGGCTGACCCGTTTTCGAAACTTGCTTACGCAGGAAAAGGATTTGGTGTAGGAAGCGGAACAATGAATATAGGAGTGGATTGGTCGCAGTCCTACGCCGACACACGCCGCAAATATATGGGTTATGACCGTATCACAGGAACTGTGGGCTATTCAAATGTTTTTGGAAAGAACAGCGACCGTCCGGTAACCTTTAACGTTAACGGTTCGTTCTATAGCAATGTGAACAACTACAAGTTTGATAAACAAATGAGCGAACTTGATTTGACCTACAAGAACAAGAATACCGGCGGCAGGCTCGCAATTCACGGACACGCCCAATTGAATGGCTGGCTCACCGGACTTGATTACGATTTCTCGGGACAAGTGGCGCGCACTCTCGACACTCATCACGACAGGATATCCACTCCCGACGGCGTGATATCGGGAAGCATGGAAACTGGAGAGCACGTAGCAAAAATGTTGACCAAGGTATATTACAGCGACTACCGTATAGAAGGAATTCCAATCAATGTATTTGCGCAGGTAAAGGCTAACAAATATATTCAATTGAACGGCCGCGATTTTACAAACATCAAAACCGGTTTGGAATACCGTCTCGACGACAATCAGGGCTATGGATTGAAATTTAATCTTGACCTCCCGCCAAAAGCAGGCGAGGCGCAATCGTACAGACCCCGTAAATTCAAGGACATTCCCGCTCTCCACAATCTTTCGTGGTTTGTAAACGATGTGTCGTCGTTCAATATCGGAAAGACAAACCTCCAATTCGATGCCGGAGTGCGTCTCACCAATCTTTTCCTTGACAAGGAGAAATCGAAACGCGGTGATATTTTTGTGGCAGAGCCTCGCGTTAACACGGAGTTCACTTTCCTCACAAAGGAAAACAACAGCGTGTTCGACAAGTTGAGCATCAGCGGCGGTTTCGGGCTTTCAAACAAAATGCCGACGCTTCTATATCTTTATCCCGACAAGGCGTACTTCGACAACGTGAGTGTAAGCGCGATTGGAACCGACAATTCCCGTTTGGCAGTGATGACTACGCGAGTTGTAGACGATACGCAAAATTCTAAACTCAAGCCCGCGCGAAGTTTGAAGTGGGAAATCGGTTTGAACGCCCGTATAGGCCAAATGAAAGGCTATGTGAATTTCTTCAGCGAGCGTCATCGCGACGAATTCGGCTTTAATTCGCAATTCATTGCCTTGAACTATACAAAATACACCGTGCCCGGCGGCGCGTCCAACCTTGTTTATGCCGACAAGAAGGTTACTTATACCTACGACGGCGTACAACATACGGCTGAGACCTCGCAGGGAAACGAAATCACCACTTGGAGCCGCCCCGCAAATACGACGCGCACCGACAAGTACGGCATTGAATATTCCTGGGACTTCGGCACGTGGCAGGCACTCCGCACATCGCTTGTGGTAGACGGCGCATGGTTTCACATCAAACGCAAGAGCGATGCAACCAAACTGAACTACATAAGTTATAATTACGACTATATTCCAATGCTTCCCGCCGGCAGCGGAACGATAAACGACCGTGTGAACTCAAACTTCCGTTTCATCACCCATATTCCCGCCGTGAACCTTGTGTTCACCACTACGGTGCAAGTGGTATGGTATGAAAACGAACGCAGTATATATGAGAGCAAAAACGGCACGAAGCTTTATCACACTTCTTCCGACGGCACAAGATATATTGTCTCGCCCATCGGATTCTACGACCGTCAGGGAAATTTCACGGAGTGGAAACAGGAATTCGAAGACAAGAGCGAATACTATCTTATGAACGGAAGATATTTGCTGTATGCCTTCAAGAGCGACCATGTAAAGCCTTGGGCGTTGCTTAACTTCCGTCTCACAAAAGAGCTTGGCAAGATTGCCGAAGTTTCGTTTATGGCAAACAATTTCCTCGGGCTCAAAAAATATCACGTAAACAAGAACTCCTTGACAAAACGCCAGTTGTATCCCGACCAATACTTTGGCGCAGAGTTGAAATTGAAGTTCTGAAAAACGAGAATTGACGGCGTAGAAAACTACATGGGACATCGTAAAAATTCCGACGCATCTAATTTAAATTTGGTGGCCCGGAATTTAAATTAGGTCAGACCTCGTAAAAACCGCAAAAGACATAACAAAAACAACAAATAAACAACTTCAAAAAACAACAAACAAAATGAAGAAATTTATCAACAAACTTTTCGCAGCATCGCTGTTCATCGGCGCAGCAGTGGCTTTCTCAGCCTGCAGCTCCGACAACGGAGGACTGAAGTCCTATCCCGTAACTGTGAGCCTCAACTCTGTTGACGGCGTAGAGTTCAGCAACATCTCCGACCTCAAGATTGTTGCAACCAGCGACAAAGGTATTTCCGACACCGTGGCAGTTACAGGCAACTCCGCTTCGTTTGTACTCAAACAAGGCGTATACACTTTCTCTGCAAGCGGTAAGGTGATCGACGAAGCCACAGCTTCTGTAAGCGGTCTCACCAAGGCAAACGTTTACGCTCAGACCGACGTTAAAATCGACCTCAGCAAAGTAAACCAGTCTACCCTTATCTTCAAGACCATCTACAATGCAGGCGGTAAACTCTACTACATCAAAGATTCCTTCTTTGAAATCGTGAACAACAGCGACGAAGTTCAGTATCTCGACAACCTTATTCTCGCTTCCGCACTCGCAGGCCAGAGCACACAGAACGCATGGCAGGCAAACGGCATCACCGATCTTTATCCCATGGCCAACGGTGCTGTGCTCGCATTCCCGGGTAGCGGAAAAGATTACCCCATTCAGCCGGGCGAGAGCGTACTTATCGCTAACGACGCAACCAACCACTCCGACGCCGACCACGCAAATGATCCCAACTGCCCCGATTTGAGCAACGCCGACTGGGAAGTTTATCTCGACTACAACTCACAGGAAGTTGACAACCCCGCAAAGAACCTCAAGGTTATCTATACAAACAACAAATACATGCCTATGTGGGGCTTTGGCGTGCAGTCAATCGCACTCGCTCTCGTGAAACTTCCCGAAGGAACAACTCCCGAAGCTTTTGCAGCCGATGCTAACAATTTCCAGACAACTCCCGGAACAACCGGCTCCATGGAATATATGATGATTCCCTCGAAGTATGTGCTCGATGCAGTAGACGTTTGGAATCCCAAGGCATCTGAACACTACGGCTTCTTCCTCGCAAAAGACGACAAGGAAGGTGTGCCTTGCAGCGAGTCATATACCGGCAAATGCGAGCGCCGCAAAGTTGCCAAGACTGTGAACGGCAGAAAATACTATCAGGATACAAACAATTCTGCTGAGGACTTCGAAACAAATCAACCCCTCACAGAAGAATAATCCTACATTCCAAAAACACAAAGGGGCGGCAAATACAACCGCCGCCCCTTTGATTTAAAATTTCATCAAACCAAATCCCTACAAACATTCACCAAAATGAGAAAAGTTTTCTTCTTTATCACCCTATTAGCGATTTCAGCCAACGCAGAAGCCGCGTCTTTTGGCAGTGATACCACGCGCGCCGACCGACTTAACTACAAAGAACTGAACTTTCTCAACAATATTTACAGCGAGAGCCACAATCCCGCGGCTTTGTCGTTCAACAAAGTGCAGACATTGGCCGACGTTACGTTTAACGGGCATCTAGAACGGGGCAGATTCAATGCCGTAAATGCGTCAAGCAAGCATAATGATTTTAGCCTTGATATTTCCGGATTAAAACAGATTGGAAAATTCAGCTTGTCAGGAAATATCAAGTATACAAACAGCAAAGATTATAATCATCGCTGGAGCAACGCATATATGATGAGTGTAGAAAATCCGTTTGTGCTTGGAGATTCTGTTGAAAGCGACGTAAACACTGAGCAGTTTGACTTGCACATGGGTTCGGCCTATAAATTCAACGACAGATTGGTTGCCGGCTTGAAACTGAAGTATATCACGGGAAGCATGTCTGACCAAGAAGACCCGCGCCCCAAGACAAATTCAATGCATTTCGACATTAATCCGGGCGCATGGTACAAAATTTCCGACAACCACAATGTGGGGCTTTCGGCAGACGTTGACATTTACCGTTCGAGCATTTCGCATACCATTATCAACGGTTTGATTACGAATGTCTACTTCCTGATGAAAGGTATGGGCGATTACCATACTTTTACATCAAACGACAATTATAGCTATGCCCGCGACTACAAGGGTTTGCGCCTTGGCGTAAATGCGCAATGGAATGCAAAATTCGGCGGGTTTGACAATTTGCTTGAACTGGGCTTCAAAGCCAATTCTGAAAAGGCTGAAGACGGCGGTTCGAGCTATACATTCAAGGGTGGAGACTACGACGACATAAAGTTGTCGCTTTACGACCGCCTTACATTCGGCAGCGAAGCCTTGCGCCACAATGTTATGATAAACGCCTACCTTGTTTCTGGAAACGGATACTGGTATGATCAGCAGAGAAGGGTAGATATTGAGCATGCCAACCGGGTTTATTTCGACGTGTTGAGCAAAGACAAGGTGCACGAGTCGATATATTCAGGCGCATCTTTGGAATACCGCATCGACGGTCTGCAAGGCGATTTGCCTGCATGGTCTGCGCGGGTAAAGGCAAGCGTTGACAATACCGACATCAAGCAGTATGAAGTTGACGTGAACAATCAAAAATATGCTATGGCCGATGTGCTTGCGGCTGGCACCAAATATTGGAATCTCAAATCCCTGCGACTCGAAACTTCGCTCGGTGCATTCTACCGCTTTGGTCTGGGAACGCCCACATTCGGCACGGTACGCAATAAACTATATACCGAATACACTGCACCAATGTTTGAATATGCCACAGCAAAAAGCGCGGGCTTCAATGTGCGTGCCGCTCTGAACATTCCGGTGCATATCTACAAAACGCCCACATGGCTCACGGTTTACGCGCAAAGCACGAGCCGATTCTACAACGGCAGCAACGAATACAGCAATCTTTACGACGGAAAGTCGAGGACCTTTATGGACTTCGGACTTAACCTTACGCTCTGATTTCGGAGCCTTGGAATGAGGCAAATTTCGGACGCGGAAAAAACGGTTTGCGATGTCCAAAAAACTATGTCGGATATCGTTTTTACGAGATGCGTCGGAATTTAAATTAGATGCGTCGGAATTTAAATTATGTCTGACCTCGTTTTCGCGAAAAACGTTGTAGTTTTAACGCTTTGTGTTATAGATAATTGCATGAACAGGAAAAAGCGGGTAATTCCGCATGAAACAAGATACAGATACAATATGACCAAAAAGAGAATCGTAATCCTTTTGTCGATGACGCTTGTCCTTTTGCAGCCAATCAGGGCAGCGAAAGGATTTGCCATTATTATCGACCCCAAAAGCCATGCCCAGGCTAAAACAGAGGTGGAAGCTTATGCCCGCACCATAGAGCAGGTAAACAAAATGAAGGTTTATACTATCGAGGACCGTTGGGGAGTGCCCGATTCCATACGCGCATGCCTCTATGGTATGTATAAAAAAGGACAGATACAGGGCGCAGTTTTCATTGGCGACATTCCAATTCCAATGATACGCGACGCCCAGCATCTCACATCGGCTTTCAAGATGAGCCAGAAGTTGCCGAAAGATAAATCGTCAGTTCCCTCCGACCGTTTCTACGATGACTTCGGGCTTAAATTCCGTTACCTTGAAAAAGACAGCACCTCCACTTTGTTCTACTACTCACTCCGTGCCGACGGCGACCAATATATAAAAGCCGATATATTCACGGGGCGCATACGGCCTACCGACGTGGGCGGAACAAGCCGCTACGAAAAACTGCGCAAGTTCCTTCGCAAAGCCGTGGCAGAGAAACTTGCCGGCAACAAGCTCGACCAAGTGTTCTTCTTCACCGGTCAAGGTTCGCTCAACGAAAGCCGCGTGGCTGCCATGGACGAGAAGACGCAATATTACGAGCATTTTCCTTGGCTCAAGAACTCACGCGAGCAATCCATAAAGTATATTGATCATTCCCAGGAGAAATATATCAAGGCCACTCTCATGAATGAGTTGCAGCGGGAGGACCTTGATTTGAGCATTCTGCATCATCATGGCGATTTCGACACACAGTATCTCTGCAAAGCCAACAAGGATGTGCCCGATTCGATAGATGCTCTTCACCGCGACCTGCATCTGCCCGATTTCGCGGCATACGGCTATCGCCCCAACTCGCGCGTAGTGATTTTCGACGCATGCTACAACGGCGCGTTCCAGAATCCCGACTGCATTGCCAATGAGTATATTTTTTCTGACGGAAAGACTGTGGCCTGCATGGGCGGCACCGTAAACGTGATACAAGACAAATGGTACGACCGCCTTATAGGTTTGCTCGCCTATTCACATACCATCGGCGAAATCAACGACTATCAGGAACTTCTCGAAAGCCACATCATTGGCGACCCCACGTATTTCTTCGCTCCCGAGACTAAAATCAAGGAAAGCGCCACTGCCGACGGAATATCCCTGAAACTGTTGCAACGATTCGAAGAGGGCAAAGTGTCTTCGGCACAGTTGCTCGAAACATTGAAGACCTCGCCTTTCGACCAAGTGAGAATGCAAGCCCTGCAACTGCTCGCCCGCACCGGTGGCGCCGATTTCGTGAAAGGAATAACCGTTGCCCTCACCGACAAAGCCGAGATGGTGCAGCGTTTTGCCGTGAATTATGCCAAGACTAACGGCAGCGAAGAACTTGCAAAGCCTTTGGTGAAAATATGGACCGACAACAGCGCATCGGCACGCGTGAATGCCGACGCGAGAATGGCTGTGGAATTTTTTGCGAAAAGCGTGCTGCAAAAAGCCTACGACGAAGTGTGGGCAAAAGCAAACTACGTGAACAAGGATTCGCTCGGAGCAAAATATCAAAGCGTGATAACGAAATACGCAAACTATTGGGAGAAAGAAGTTGACGAGATAATTGCCGACACCATCAAAGACAAGGCATTCAATTTCAGCGCCGCTTGCATGCGCCTCTATTGCCCCCACGTGCGTATCCCCGACATTATGAATTATATCAAGACAAGCAGCAACGAAGTGCGTCGCGTGGCTCTGCTCGAGGCTATGGGTTGGTACAAATACTCGTATCAGGCACCCGTGATCGCAAAGATTTCAAAGGAAATAAGCGAAAATCCCAACGAAAGCGAAGCCGTGCGCTCCGAAGCGCTCAAAACTTATAACCGCATAACCTATAACGGAAAAAACAATACAAATCAGAAAAAATAACCCCAAACCCCAATAAACAATATGTACAAGAAAATCGCAAAATTTCTGACCCTGGCAATAGCCGTGGCGGTTTCAGCTCAAGCAAATGCCGCTGCGAAACGCGGATTCGCCATTGTGGTTGACCCCAAAAGCTATCAGGAAGCAAAAAACGAAATAGAAAACTACGCCAAAGCCATAGAAGATGTAAACGGACTCAAAGTATATATCGTGCAAGACCGCTGGGGGGTGCCCGATTCCATTCGCGCAACGCTCAAAAGCCTTCACAATCAAAAAACAGCCCCTATCGAAGGAACTGTCTTGCTTGGAGATATTCCCATAGCCATGATTCGCGATGCGCAACACATGACCTCGGCGTTCAAAATGAACCAAAACAACGACCGCAGGGAATCTTCTGTTCCTTCCGACCGTTATTATGACGATTTCGACTTGAAATTCAAATTCATCGGCCAAGACGATTCGCTCAAACACTACTTTTATTATTCCCTTACCGCCGACTCGCGCCAATATCTGCGTCCGGCTATTTATTCGGGGCGTGTTCGTCCCACCGATGCCGGCGGAACAAGCCGCTACGATAAGCTCCGCGCGTATTTGCGTAAGGTTGTAGCCGAAAAACGAAGCCACAACATTCTCGACCAAATGCTCTATTTTAATGGCCATGGCTATGTCTCGGGTTCTGTAATGGCTCGCATTGACGAGAAAATCGGACTTTATGAACATTTCCCCTGGCTCCGTCAGCAAAAGAACGGAATAGGTTACATTTCCCACGACCAACAGCCCGTTACAAAGTATTTGCTTATGAACGAGCTCCAACGTCTTGACCTCGACTACGCAATTCTTCACCACCATGGCGCACCCGATACGCAATACTTCGATGGTCTGCCGGAAGTAAACACACCTCAGCAAGCCAAAGAGTTTATTCAGGCATACATGAGGGCACATCTTCACCACGCCGTTGATGAAAAAGGAAAAGACAAGGACAGCATTACCGCCAAACTCACGAAATTTTTCGACGTTCCCGCATCTTGGCTCGCCAATGCCTATGACAAGGAAATCGTAAAGCAAGATTCCGTAGACGATGCCGATACCGATCTCACCATTGCCGATTTCGCGGCGCACGGCTACAAACCTAATTGCCGCGTGGTCATGATTGATGCGTGTTTCACCGGTTCTTTTCATCTCGACGACTGCATTGCCGACGAATATATCTTCAACCCGGGAAAAACAATTGCGGTTATCGCAAATTCTGTAAACGTCTTGCAAGATAAATGGAGCGACCGATATATGGGTTTGCTTGGTCTAGGAGCGAATGTGGGCTTTATCCCCCGTTTTAGCGGCTATCTAGAATCGCAGGTAATAGGCGACCCCACGTTTTCGTTTGCTCCTGCTGAAAATGCACCCGATATAAACGCCCTGCTTGCCGCAAACAATTACAAAGTGTGGGCAAAATATCTGAACGACGAGCGCTTCGTGGACTTACGAAGTATGGCGATAGAACAATACAGTCAGGCCGGAAAAATATCTCCTGCCGAATTGCTCAAAATATTCCGCACCTCAAAATCCGCACTTGTGAGAGTGCAGGCGTTGACATCGCTTGCCGGAACGCACAGCAACGAGTTTATCGAAGCGGTGAAGCTTGGCGTTGAAGACAGCTACGAGCTAGTGCAGCGCTATGCCCTTAACGATATCGCGAAAAGCGGTGATTTTCGTTTGATACCCTCTCTCATTAAAATTTCTATAAGCAACAATACTTCGGAACGCTGTAATTTCAGCGCGCAGAACGCACTTGCGATGTTCCCCGAGGCTAAACTTATGGACGAGTTCAAACGCCAGTTCGACAACGACAGTATTTGTTATCTCAACAAGGCCGACGTGCGTGAAAAGATCGCCAATGCAATACATGCGAGTGCTTCCCGTTGGCCCAAGAACATAGATGAAGCGTGCAGCGATACCACTTCAATCAAACACCGTCGCCTGGCAATCCGCACAACCCGCAACTTTACTCCCGCATATGAGATCCCGCGCCTAATCGAAACGGTGAAAACTACAAAGGATGCCGAGATACAACAAATGATACTTGAGTCGCTTGGTTGGAGAAACTATTCGTGCAAGGCTGCAACAATTGCCGAATTTGCGAAAAAGGTCAGCGAAGACAGCAGTTACGCACCTGAAGTGCGCGAGGAGGCTCTCAAAACATACAATCGCGTAAAGTAGTGCCCCGATGAACCTTATGCGTATAAAGAAAGGCGTTGTCGGCGTTGCGGTGATGCTTTGCGGACTTAACGCCGCCGCACTTCCGTCGTTCGTCGACAATTCAAAACTCACCTATTTCCCACCGATAATCGACCAGAAAGGCGGTTCGTGTGCGCAGGCATCGGGCATAGGCTATATGTTTACCTATGAAATAAATTGTCTGCTCGACCGAAATGCTTCGGCAAGCACTGCCAACCAATTTGCGTATCTTTTCACGTGGAATATGGTGAATGACGGCGACGATACAGGCGGTTTCGTTGACGAGGGATTGATGATTGCCAAAAATTTCGGCGTTATGTCTGAGGCCGACTACGGTTATGCTTCGGTTTATCAGTTCAAATGGGCGTCGGGGTACGAGAAATATCACAACGCGGCCCGTTATCGTGTAAAGAAAATCGTAAAGTTTGACGATACCACCGATGAAGGCGTGGAGAAAATCAAACAATATCTTTACGACCACGGCAATGGTTCAAAAGCAGGCGGCATCTTGACGTTTTCAACCCGGTCAACCGATTGGACGATAAACAACAATTACAGCGGTCCGAGCCTTACGGGATACAAGTCGATACTTACAAAACTTGCCACGCGCGGAGCTCATGCGCTTACCATCGCAGGTTATGACGATACGGTGGAGAGCACGGACGAACAGGGCAATACACATTACGGCGCATTTATCGTGGTGAACACATGGGGACGCTGGTGGAGCGACGGAGGACGCTTCTATTTACCCTATCATTACTTTACCGACCGCGAAGATGTGAGCGAAATTGAATTAAGTTCTACAATGCAGGGCTGCGATGTATATGTGCATGAACCTAAGATCATGTTTAAAATTCGCGTGAACTATTCTTCTCGAAACGATCTGCGTCTCTCTTATGCCGCCGAAGCCAATCCGTATGCCCGTTCCGCGGCAAATAATTACAACAGCATAATTGTTTCAAACCAGGGCGGCGACCATGCAATGACGGGAAGCTATGGCGATGCGGCAACCAAAGGTATTTTGGAATTCGGGCTTGACTATACCGACCACATGACCTCCGAAAATGCGCAGTATGGGCGTTATTTTCTCGACATAGTGCGCAGCCAGCGCGGGAAAGTGGGCGAAGGAACGATTGAATACCTTTCCGTGTTTGACTATCGCGGTGCAAAACCTGTGGAATACGTTTGCCGCAACATCAAAGGGCAGACTTTGCAGCTGGGAAGCAACAAATTCAGCATGTCAACCCTTCACCCGGGGCATTTCTCGGCAAGTGCGGCAAGCGCGCTCGATGAAAGCGGAAACGTAAGCGGCAAAACTTTTCTCGTGCGCACTGCAAACGGACACGTTGCCAAACTTAAATTCTCCGGCAGCCGTGATAATCTCAACATGAACTATACTTTCTTGAAATGATGAAGGCTAAAAATATTTTTCTGTTTGCAATTCTTTCGCTTGCTATGCTTGTGAGCGCTTGTTCGTCCGATTCTCCCGAATCGGGAGGCGTGAAAAAGGGAAAGGAAAACGTTGCCACGCCGATTGCAAACGCAGATACAAAATGGACATACTATTCTCTTGAGGACAACAAACCGGTTGGCACGAGCAATTTCAGCGATAGTATTGCCGACAAGCAATGGGCGGCGCGCACCGACTGGGATATTGCAATTTGCGGCGACTTGATACGCACAAATAGTGGCGACTCGGGCATTGGACAAGGGGGAATACAGGTTTCTTCCGAGGATTATTCCACATTGAAAACGGCGCCCGAAAGCGGATATGCCGCCGATGTTTACGAATAGGGTATTACGTTTCTCGTTTATGCCTCACAAAAAATCCGCCGTGCCCTTTGGGGTGCGGCGGATTTCTTGTGTTTAGTGCGATGTCCTATTTCGTTTTCCCTATGCTCTTCAAATATTCCGCTACGGGCATATTCGGGTCGAAATACACGATATTATGGTGCAACACTCTCTGCTCCACGGGTGGCGGAGTCATGTAGTCGCCAAAAATAGTGGTGAGATATTTGTCGTAGTCTTTCACACCGTAGAATTTCCGTCCTTCAAACTCATATTCCGTAGGCACGAGTCCCAGCGTTTCTTTGGTGAAAGTTTTCTGGTTGTCGCTGTGGGGCATCAAAAGGTCGCAGGAGTTGAAATCCTGTTCCTGCAAAATTGCTTGAAGCCGGTTGTTCACCTTGTCCTTCGAGTAGAGTTTCTGAATGAGCCATACAAGCATTCCTCCAAGAGTGCGCCCGTGTTTCCAAGGGTTGCGGTAAACAAAATATTGCAGGTGGCGCCAATGATGATAACGCTTGCGGTGGCGTTGGCGTTCGCCCTCGTCGTCCGATGCTCCGTCAATGGGGAAAATGTCTATCCAAACGCCGCCGTAATGTCCCAGATAGGTACGTTCTATAAGCGTGGTATTGAGGTCTTCCACCTTGCCGTAGTAATGAGGAAAGGTGGGGTCGCTGTAATAGTCCACGAATTTCAGGTTTGCCGGCAGCCATTCTGCCGCATGCTTCTGAAATTCCTTGTAGTCGGGGCGCGGCATATAAACATCTATGTCATCGTCCCACGGAATGAACCCTTTGTGCCTCACAGCTCCCAGCATAGTGCCGCAAGCCATGTAGTAGCGCAGTTTGTGTGCCCTGCAAACGGCGTCGAAGCCGTCAAGAATTTTAAGGCATGCCGCCTGCAAAGCCTTTATGTCGATATCAACTTCACATCTCATGATAATGCAAAGTTAGGAAAAAATGCCGATACCGCCATAACGCTCCAAGACCTGTGTGCAAGCCATGTGTTTCGGGCGAATTATGTGGTGAAAAAACTATGTGCGCATCTCGTGAAAATTCCGGGCCACCAAATTTAAATTCCGCCGCATCTAATTTAAATTCCGCCGCATCTCGTAAAAACGACAAGCCATATTGTTTAAATAATGTCAGACATTGTTTGAATAATGTCTGACATCGTTTTCGCTAAAACCGATATTGTTTTTCCGGCATGGTTTCCCGCTAAAACGCGGTGCCGTATTGTTATTGCAAAGTGCCTTGGATTATGGCCGCGACGGCGTTATTTTTCAAACACAAGCGGGCGGCAGTTTGCGAGGTGCCTTTGCAATTCTTCGGCAGGCGCAATCGATATTGTCCGCAGGCTTCGTCGTCGCCTGAATCGGGCGAAATATTCGTCGCGCGATACGTACCATTTTATACTTTCTGCGGGGAAAAGCATCGTTATGCGGCTTTGAATTTCAAAGATGCGCGTTTTTGCCACGCTTACAACGCCTGTGCGGCCGTCGTGCAGCCTTATCACGCAAAAATAAACGGGGCTTGTGGTCGTTTCCGTGCTTGCGGGGCGCGCCTTGCGCATCGAAATCGTGATGTTGCGGTGAAACCGATGGTTTATGTCGGTCATCATTTTGCGGAAAACCGCTCCGTGGGCCGATGTGTCCCTTATCTGCCGGCTGCCGATGTAGTAGTGTATCATTTCGTGGATTATCACATCGTCCCACTCGCTTTCCGTGAGGTCGAAACGGCTGCTGAAACGCAGCGAAAAGTCATATTTTCGTTCTCCGCCCAACAGTTTCCGCTTTCGCTTGTAGCTCGTGATGCCCACAAACGTCCGCGCGCGGCTCAGCTTTATTGGCAGCGGCGCAAGCTCGGAGTTGAAAATTGCGGCGTTGTATTCACGGAATTTTTGCTCTATATATTCTACGGTCGGTATCATTGGTCGTGGGCCGGATATGGGGAAACAAATAAGGGCGCACCGCAATGCGTCCTTTTTTGTGGCTTGCCGGCAAACCGTCTTGCGTATGCCGTCATGAGGGTTACTTCAAAAGTTTTTTGAGAAGCGGCAACAGTTCGTCGGCCATCTTTTGGTGTTGCGCGTAGCTTGGGTGCCAGCATGCGCCATATCCCAGATCGCCCGTTTGGGGACTGAAGTCCAAGCGATAGATTGCCTTGTCGCCCGCTTTGTGAAAGTCGTCGGCTATGCGGTTGAGCACTTGTTTCTGCAACTCGTTGACTTCGCCTTGAAGCATACTGCCGGTGAGCAAAACTATTGAGGCCTTGGGGTATTTGCCGCGCACGGTGGCGAGAAAATTGCGGTAGGCCTGCTCGTAAAGCTCTATCTTGTAGCCGGGAGAAGAGAGGTCGTTTGTGCCAAGGTTGATGCAGACCACTTCGGGAGTGAAGCGCGAGAAATCCCAACGCTCGGAATGGTCGTTGAATATGGTGTAGGGATATTGTGTCTGCATATTGTCGGGCGAACCTTCGCCGGGGCCGCCCGCATTGCGGTAGGCGCCTATTCCGCTACGGGCAATGGCGGTGTGGAGTGCGTTGAGTTTTTCGCTCACTATGGTGGCGTAGGTGTAGTAGTGGTTCTCGGTTTCAAATTCAAAGGGGTCGGAATTTCTGAGACTCTCGTTGCCGAAACCGCAGGTGATGGAATTGCCTATAAACTCGATGCGGTGTTTCGGCAATTCGGGAGTGAAAAGGCTGCACCCCTCGTCAACTACAAATCCACGGAAGTCGCCTTTACGGTCAAGCCCCTCGATAACATACATCGCCCTCACGGTGTGCTTGCCCGGCTTCAGGGCGGTGGCAAGAGTAACCACGGAGTCTTTTGCCGAGTTGTAGCATGCCTTGAAAGCCTTGTGGCCGTCGATGCTCACCATGAAATAGCCCGTGTTGGGCTTGCAAATCATCTTGAGCGAGGTGCCGGTAAATCCTGCGCGTATCTCGGTGCCGGGATAGTTGAACATGGGGGCATCGGGATTGCGGAAACTCACGCGTCCTACGTAAACTATCGACTTGTCGTTGGGTTTTATCCATTTGCCGTCGGGCGGAAGCGTAACGCTTGCCGTTGCTGCTGAGGCGAGAAGCATGAAAGCTGCCGCGAGAATGTTTCTTGTTTTCATATTTTGAGTATTTCGTTTGTTCTTGAACTACAAATTTACGGAAAACAAGCGAACTCGTACCGCCACTGTGCCATATAATTTCAACGCCGTGCCGACGGCGAAAAAACTACATGCGATGTCGTAAAAACTCCGCCGCATCTAATTTAAATTCCGGGCCACCAAATTTAAATTACATGGCCCGGAGTTTTTCCGCCGTCGGCATCTAATTTTTCCCCGGCGTATCTCTTTGTTTCTTAACGGGAAATGCTATATTTGCCGTGTTGACAAAAATGTGTATGGCATGAAAAAACTTTTTTCAAAAAAAGGCAACCTGCGCCCGTTGCTCCGTATCGCAGGCAGCGTGTGTCGTCTCAATGTGCCCAAACACTCGCTCACTACACTGGTGTTGAAGTAAATCAAAACCAACCGGCATAAGCAAGGCAGGAAATGCGCAGAAGCAATTCCTGCCTTTTATATAAAGATGCGTATGTTGGCAAAAAGCGCGATAATATAAGGTGAAGACGACATTTTTGCAAATAAAATACAAAAAAGTAAACTTTGTGGGCAAAATACGAACAACTTGTAAAGTTTATTCGTATTTTTGCGACATAAAGTAAGAAAGCGCCCGCGGAAAATCCCGGCGCGAGAAAAATATAATGCATATATAATATGTGTGGAATTTCTGGTATATTGAATTGCAACGGGCATGACAAGGCCCTCCGCTCGAAAGTTTTGAAAATGTCATCGAGACTGCGCCACCGTGGTCCCGACTGGTCGGGCATATATTGCGGCAAGACAGCTATTCTTGCCCATGAAAGATTGTCGATAGTTGACCCCCAATCGGGCAAACAGCCTTTGTTTGCCCCCGACGGCAAACAAGTGTTGGCCGTGAACGGGGAAATTTACAACCATAAGGACATTCGCGAGAAATACAAAGGAAAGTATGATTTCCAAACCGGCTCCGACTGCGAAGTGATACTGCCGCTATATCGCGACAAAGGCATGGACTTTCTCGAAGATATAAACGGAATTTTCGCTTTCGTGCTCTACGATGAAGAGAAAGACTGCTTCATGATTGGCCGAGACCATATCGGAATCATACCATTATATATAGGCAGCGACAAAGACGGCAAAGTATATTTTGGCTCGGAACTGAAATCTCTCGAAGGCTTTTGCGACGAATACCAAACCTTTCCTCCGGGACATTATTACGACTCCCGCGACGGCAAGTTCCATAAATGGTACAACCGCGACTGGACTTCGTACGAAAACGTAAAGGACAACGGCGCATCGGTTGAGGAACTGCGCGAATCGCTCGAGGACGCAGTGAAACGCCAACTGATGAGCGATGTGCCCTACGGCGTGCTCCTTAGCGGAGGTCTCGACAGTTCCGTGATATCAGCCGTGGCAAAGAAATTTGCTGCGAAGCGCGTGGAAGAAAGCGGCAAGACAGCCGCATGGTGGCCGCAGCTCCATTCGTTTGCAATAGGACTCAAAGGCGCGCCCGACCTTGCTAAGGCAAAACTTGTGGCTGACTATATCGGCACCGTGCACCATGAAATAAACTATACCATACAGGAAGGCCTCGACGCTATATCCGACGTGATTTATCATATAGAAACCTACGACGTAACAACCGTGCGCGCGTCAACGCCAATGTATCTGCTTGCACGCGTGATAAAGAGCATGGGAATAAAAATGGTGCTGAGCGGCGAGGGAGCCGATGAAGTTTTCGGCGGATACCTCTATTTCCACAAGGCACCCGATGCAAAAGCTTTTCACGAGGAGACAATCCGCAAGCTTGGCAAACTTCATCTTTACGATTGTCTGCGCGCAAACAAAAGTCTCTCGGCGTGGGGTGTGGAAGGACGCGTGCCGTTTCTCGACAAAGACTTCTTGGATGTAGCAATGACGCTTAATCCCGAAGCAAAAATGTGCCCGGGAAATACAATTGAGAAGAAAATTGTGCGCGAAGCCTTTTCCGACATTCTTCCCGAGGCCGTGGCGTGGAGACAAAAGGAACAATTTAGCGACGGAGTGGGGTACAATTGGATTGACACCCTTAGGGAAATCACTACAGCGGCTGTATCGGACGACGAGATGGCACATGCTGCGGAGCGTTTCCCGATAAATCCACCACGAAATAAGGAGGAATATTATTACCGAACCATTTTCGAAAGCCATTTCCCCAGCGAAAGTGCTGCGAAGTCAGTTCCCAGCGTTCCCAGTGTGGCTTGCTCTACGGCTGAAGCCCTTGCATGGGACGCCTCGTTCAAGAATCAGAACGAGCCCTCGGGACGTGCGGTGAAAGATGTGCATATCGACGCTTGACAGAACCATGGCCAGGACGATAGAGTTTACTAAAATGCACGGCGCGGGCAATGATTATATCTACGTTGACACAGATCGTTTCCCCATAGACAATCCCGAACAACTTTCCGTGCGGCTGAGCAAATTCCATACGGGAATAGGCAGCGACGGACTCATATTGATAAGCCGCTCGGATAAGGCGGATTTCAAAATGCGAATATTCAACGCCGACGGAAGTGAGGCGATGATGTGCGGAAACGGCAGCCGGTGCGTAGGAAAATACGTTTACGACAAAGGACTTACCGACAAAAAATGCGTAACATTGGAGACGCGCTCGGGGATAAAGGTTCTCAATCTGCACGTAACCGACGGAAAAGTGAATACGGTGAGTGTTGACATGGGAAAATCCCAGATACTTTCGCTTGGAGACGATGCTGCGCCGTTTATAAACCGCCCCATCACGGCAGGAAACGTTACCATGCGCGGGACAGCGGTTTCAATGGGAAATCCGCACATTGTGTTTTTTGTGGAAAGCGCAGAGAGTTTCGACGTGGCGGGAGTTGGTCCGCTTTTCGAGCGTCATCAGTGGTTCAAAGACCGCACCAACGTGGAATTTGCCCAGGTGTTGTCGCCCGGAAATATAAGAATGCGCGTCTGGGAACGCGGCTCGGGAATAACAATGGCGTGCGGAACGGGAGCATGTGCCACATATGTTGCGGCAGAAGCCAACAAACTCACACAAGGACGCACCTCGATTATTCTTGACGGCGGAACGCTCGGAATAGAAACCACGGCGGAGGGAAACATACTGATGACGGGGCCCGCGGAAACCGTGTTTGAAGGACAAATTGAAATCTAAAACAAAACGACACAGAATGATTAGCATAAATAAGAATTTTACTCAACTTTCGCAGAATTATCTTTTTGCGGAGATAGCCCGTAGGGTGGCGCAATACAAGGAAGCGAATCCCGACAAGCACGTTATAAGTTTGGGCATCGGAGATGTTACGCGTCCTCTCGTACCTGAGGTGGTCAAGGCCATGCATCGTGCGGTTGACGACGAGTCTTCGGCAGATACTTTCCATGGTTATGGCCCCGAGCAGGGTTATAGTTTTTTGCGCGACAAGATTGCGGAGTACGATTACCGCAAACGCGGGCTCGACATTGCGCCCGACGAAATATTTGTAAGCGACGGAGCAAAAAGTGATACGGGCAACATCACAGATTTATTTGACGAAAACAATGTGATAGGGCTTACCGACCCCGTTTATCCCGTATATATGGACAGCAATGTCATGAGTGGTCATGCCGGCAAGGCATTTGGTAATTCCTACGGTAATATTGTAACGTTGCCATGTCTGGAATCGAATGGCTTTTCTCCTGAGATACCCGACCGCACGCTTGACCTCGTTTACCTCTGCTACCCTAATAATCCCACGGGAACTGTTCTGACGAAAATGCAGCTCACTGCTTGGGTGAACTACGCCCTTGCGAATCATTCGCTAATTCTGTTTGATGCGGCTTACGAGGCATTTATTACCGACGATACGCCGCGTTCGATTTACGAGATAGAGGGCGCGAAAGACTGCGCCATAGAGTTCCGGAGTTTTTCAAAGACTGCGGGCTTCACGGGAGTGCGTCTCGGATATACTGTTGTGCCCAAAAATCTTGCGGTAACGGTTGACGGCGGCGAGAAGTTGTATCTTAACCAAATGTGGCGGCGCAGACAGACAACGAAGTTCAATGGAGCGTCGTATGTGTCGCAGCGCGGAGCAGAGGCCGTCTATTCTGAGCAGGGTAGGGCAGAGATAGAAGCAAACATAAACTTCTATCACGAGAACGCCACCCTTATGAAGAGTTCGCTCGAGGCTTTCGGGCTCACCGTCTACGGCGGAGTGAATTCGCCATATCTGTGGGTGAAGATTCCTGCGGGCGAAACGTCATGGTCGTTCTTCGACAAATTGCTCAACAATGCCGCATTGGTTACCACGCCCGGCGTGGGATTCGGACCAAGTGGCGAAGGATTCATACGTTTAACGGCTTTCGGCAGCCACGAGGACGCCAAGGAAGCAATGGAGCGCATTAAATCGATGCTTTGACATAGCGAAATTTTCATATTGTTTCAGGCTGTGTGTCGCGTGTGCGGCATGCAGTCTGTTTTTTTTGTTTCCGCCACGATTTTGTACGCAAAAAAAACTGATGATATCCGGAGAAAGAAAAAAAGCAAGCATTCTGATTTAGAATACTTGCCTTCTTCGTGATTCGTTTGGGGCTCGAACCCAAGACCCCAACATTAAAAGTGTTGTGCTCTACCAGCTGAGCTAACGAATCAGCCTCTTTATTGCCGTTAAGCGAGTGCAAAAATACAGACTTCTTTGATACCAGCCAAATTTTTCGCCGTATTATTTCGACTTTTTGCGCATTTCGTTGCGATTTCCTGCGTTTTCAGCCCTACGAAAAGCAATTTCAGCGCTGCGATACTATTTCTCGTTTTTCTCCTGGCGCTTTTCCGCCCGTTCTTTTTCGCTGTCGAGCGGATCTTCCACCACATAATATCTGTAATAGGATATAAGAATTTGCGTGAGAGGCAATGCAACAATAAGACCTATGATGCCGAGCAAATAACCCCAGACCGTGAGCGAAAGAAGTACCACCGCGGGGCGCAGACCAAGTATCTTGCCCATAATGTGCGGCGTGATGATGGAATCCTGAAGTATCTGCACCACACCATATACCGCCACAACTCCAAGCATAAGCATCCAAAAGTTCCGTCCCGTGTCAACCGCGCAAAGCACAGCAAGTATCGTGGCGGGAATAAAGCCCAGCAATTGAACGTAAGGTATAAAACTTATGATTCCAATAAACACTCCCAATCCCACAGGCATCGGAATTCCGAGAATAACAAAGCCTATGGAAAACAGCACGCAGTTGGCGAGAGCCACAAGGGCTTGGCCGCGAAAATAGCCGCTCATTCCGCTGTCAACATCGCTCACAACCTTTTGCGCAAGCGTTCTCTTGCTGCGGGGAACAAACCTTATCCAGCCTTTCTTCACTCTGTCGTAATCGTTGAGCATGAAAACGAGATACAAAAGCGCCATCAGCGACGACACAACGCTTATTATCACATTGGCAGTAGACAGCAGCATGCGCCAAACCTTTGGCAGGGTTTCCTTAAGCCCTGCAAGCATGTCTTTCTCGTTGAGCAGCCGTTCTATACGCAGTTTGTCGAAATTTTCCTGCAAGAATTTCTGCACGGCAGCGGGTACGTTTTCCGCTCCGGTGCTTCCCGAGACATATGCAACCGCCACGTCTTTCAAATGAAGCAACTCGCGCCCCATTGCAGGCACAAAGAAATAAAGCAGCAACGATATCGCGCCAAATACAAGCACGAGCGTGAGCATTATACTTAACATGCGGAAATGCAGCCGGCACTTGTATTGAAAGAACTCCACCAGCGGGAAAAGCATATACGCCAGAGCCCACGCCACAACAAACGGAATTAGCACGGGACTGAGGTAGCTTACGAGGAAATAGCCCGCCACAACTACGCAAACCATTATCAGCCCCCTCACGAAGCGGTCGAAATTTATTTCTTTGCCCAACATTTTTCTCTACGTTTTTAATCGCGTCAAAGTTAAGATTTCTTTTTTCAACCATAAGGCACGCAGGCTGCAAAACTTCCCGCATGGGCATAAAAAAGCCGCACCTTGCGGCGCGGCTTCGCGTTTTCATTGATACAGCATAGCATCTGGGGCGTTCTTTCTCGCATCAAAGGGGGGACATATCGCCTTTTGTGCGTCCTATCCCAGCCATCGTTTTATTATTCTCGCTTGGTTTTGCGTTAGCAGGCGTTGTCCTTTGGCGTATCCGCGTCGTGCGAGCCGCCGTTTGAGTTCCGGGTCGCCGCATATCCACCGCCGCAGGCGTTGCGACGCACTTCGGGGCGACAAGCCGGGAAATATTTTCACTGCCAAATCACACAGTTTGATTGCATTCAAAGCAAATCCTCCCTTCCTGCCGCGAAATTGGCAAACCATTCGGCATTGTCGCGCCAAAACAGGTTGGAATACCGCCGTGCTTCCTCGTCGTTGGTTTTTTCGAGCGTACACGCCGCGCCTTGTGCCACACAAACTTTTCCGCCCGGCTCTACTTTCACCACGCATGCCTTGCCAACGTTTCCTGCCGAGACATAAACCTCTCCATTGCGCTCAACGGTAACGGTATGTGCCGAATAGCGGAGCGCAGATACGCAATCGGTAAGGGCGAAAAGGTAGGTAAGGCGCAGTCCGTCGCATTCGGTTCGTGGCAGGTGGGCATTTCGTGAAACGAGCGACATAAGCCGTAGGTTGCATGCCAGGTTTTCGGCGTACACTATGCCGTAGAGACAGCGCGTTTCGCGGAGCATAAACAGTTCGCGCCGGTTGTCGTGCACAAATTGTCCCATTAGTTTTCCACGCTCTGCGTTGTCGTTGTGCTGCATGTCGCAGAGCGTTTCAACGGGGAGAAGATTCAGGCGGAAACTGCGGCTTTTGTCGCTCACCGCTATGAGTTGTCCGTTGTCGGAGAAGGTAATTCGTTGCACCGTGGCACAGGGATAGTAGTTTTTGTAGAGCTTGAAGATTGAATTCAGTTTCATGGTAAACAGGTTTTTCTTGATTGGTTGTCAAATTTGTTTGTTGTCTTTTCCGCGGATATTGTTTTCGGATATGCTATCTTTGTCGAACGACAGTGCAAAGTTATCTTCGGCGAGTCCGAAAATGTCGGAATGCGTATGACATGCCGCAAAATTTTTTAGATGTTTGATATCGGAATAACTTCAAGCCACTGCACAATATATATATGAGTAGAAACAAAGCTATATGGCTTGCAAAACTATTGTTTAGGCGCGGGCAGCTGTCGCGCAAGGAGATATTGGACGCATGGGCGGCGTGCGACGAAAAGGCGCAGCCCATGGCGTCGTCCACGTTCTACGACAACCTGCATCTGTTGTGGGAGCGCTACGGAATAAGCGTGCGCACCGACAACGGGCTTTACAGTCTGGAACTTCGCGAAGGGCGTGAACAAGTGTTTTTGCGGCAACTGTTTTGCGAGGAAGAGGACAACGCGCTTCCGCCAACCGTTATACGCGAACCGCGCCCCGCAGGCTATATTTATATTGCCGCAATTTCGCGCGCCATGGAGGCACATACGTGTGGGGAGGTGGTTTATGCACCGTTCGACAAGCCCCAATATTCCATGCTCCTCGCTCCTTATTGCCTGCGCGTCTTTCGCGGGCGTTGCTATGTGGTAGGTTTTTCGTCATTCCACGGAGAAGTGCGCACCTTTGCCCTTGACCGCATTGTTAGCCTCGCGCCTACGCCGAAACCTTTCCCGCGCGCGCCGAAATTTGACGCACGCGAATATTTCGCCCACAGTTTCGGAGTTTACGGAGGTATGAACCCAAAAGCGGAACATATCGTTTTGGAAGCCGATGCCTTGAACTCGTCGTTCTTGCGCACGCTCCCGCTCCATTCTTCACAGAGGGAATTTCCCCCAAAAGCCGACGGCGGAAAATATACGTCCCGCTTTGAACTCGATATATGCGTTACTGCCGACTTTCTTCACGAACTTCTTTATTATGGTGCGGGAATAAGGGTGGTTTCGCCCGAAAGTCTGAAAAACGACCTGCGGCGCGAGGCCGACGAAATGCTTCGCGCATACAGCAAGACGGGAGATTAAACCAACCGTTTGCCGCGCCGTTTTCGGCACACCGCATCTCGTGAAAACTCCGGGCCACCAAATTTAAATTCCGACGCATCTCGTAAAAATTAGATGCGGCGGAGTTTTTGCGACAAGCCACCTCGTTTTTTTCTCCTCAAAACAAGCCTTAAACAAAAGGCTCGCAACCCGCCGGCAAAGGCTTGGTATGGGAAAATGGTTGTACCTTTGCAAACGTTTATGCGACACGACACAGAATTTACATGCTAAAAAGACAACGACACCACTATAAGGACATTCTGCTTATAGGCACGCCCATCGTAATAGGGCAACTCGGAACGATTGTGTTGGGCTTTGCCGACACGCTGATGATTGGACACCACAGCACAAACGAGCTTGCCGCCGCAGGATTGGTCAACAATGTCTACGGACTTGTGCTGCTTTTCTATCTGGGCTTTTCCTACGGGCTGACGCCTATTGTGGGAAAACTTTTCGGCATGAACCGGCAAACCGAAATAGGCGGAAAACTGCGCAACTCGCTTCTCGCCAACATGCTCGTGGGAGTAATGCTTATGGCCGTGATGACAGTGCTTTATTTCTGCCTTGGAAACATCGGCCAACCCGATGAACTTTTGCCGCTGATACGCCCGTATTTCATAGTAAACCTCGTGAGCATTCCTTTTGTGGGAATATTCAACACCCTCAAGCAACTCTTCGACGGGATAACCCGCACACGCGTGCCGATGTGGGTGATGGTGGGCGGAAACCTCGTCAACATTCTCTTCAACTGGCTTCTAATTTACGGCGCCTGCGGTTTTCCGGAACTCGGGCTGCTTGGCGCGGGAATTTCAACCATGGGCTCGCGCGTGCTCATGGCCTTGGCGCTCGGCGTGATACTGTTCTCGGACAAACAATATGCGGTGTACAAAAAATCACTCCTCGAAAGCCGAATAAACAAAAGCGACTTCAGAGAAATGAACCGCCTTGGCTGGCCCGTGGCATTGCAGCTCGGAATGGAGACAGCGGCTTTCAGCCTGAGTTGCATCATGGCAGGGTGGCTGGGAACGCTTTCGCTCGCCGCGCATCAGATTATGATTACAACTTCGCAGCTATTCTATCTTGTTTTGTCTGGTCTCGCGTCGGCAGTGTCAATACGCATCAGTCTGTTTTGCGGAATGCGCGATTTTGCAGCGGTACGCGCCAACGCCGCCGACGGATTCCGTTTGGTTTTGCTCATAGCTGCGGCGATGTCGGTGCCCGTGTTGATTTTCCGACACGAGATAGGCGCGCTTTTTACAACCGACGTAGAAGTGCAGAAAATGGTTGCCATGCTCTGCATAGTGCTCGTAATTTTCCAGTTCAGCGACGGCCTGCAATATAGCTTTGCCAACGCGCTGCGCGGAATAGCCTGCGTGAAGCCAATGGTGTATTACGCATTTTTTGCCTACTTCATCGTAAACCTTCCATTGGGATATATTCTCGGTTTCCCGTTCAAACTCGGAATTCTGGGCGTTTGGCTCGCCTTTCCGTTCGGACTTTCGGCGGCGGGCATACTATATCTGCGAAAATTCCGCAAACAACTGGCAATTCTTGAGCGGGAAAACATAACTGAAAACAAATAAAACCACGACGACTATGCAGAAGATTCTTTTCGTATGCCACGGCAACATTTGCCGAAGCCCTATGGCGGAATTCATATTCAAGAAAATGGTGAAAGACGCGGGACGTGAAAACGATTTCGAGGCAGACTCGGCAGCCACTTCCACAGAAGAAATCGGCAACGACGTATATCCGCCCGCCAAAGCCTGTATGCGCCGCCACAACATACCGTTCACCCGCCGCGCCGCGCGACAAATCACAGACGCCGACCTTGATAATTACGACCAGATATACCTCATGGACCACAACAACCTGAGGTGGCTGAAATATGCGGTGAGCAATCCAGAAAAGGCCGCCGGAAAAATAAAATTGCTCATGTCGCTTGCGGGCGAAGACCGCGATGTGGCCGATCCTTGGTACACGGGAGATTTCGAACAAACCTTCTCGGATATAAGCAAAGCCTTGCCGCATATTTTGCAAGGCACGCAAAACTTCTGAAAAGCGCAAACATTCAGCGCTCTACCTCTCTCGAAAAAACAAGCCGGCATACCGCAAAAACAATGTCAGACATTGTTTGAATAATATCAGACATTATTTGAATAATGTCTGATATCGTTTTCACGATGTTGGGTTTTATTTCCGCCGGAATTTGAACGGAATTTCCTACCTTTGTAATTGATATAAAAAATAACATGAAAAAATATATTCTCAACCTGAAAGTTGTCTCCAACGAGCAGTTTGGTAAAGGCTATTCCCTGCTTCGTCTCACCGACGAGCAGAAAGCTCTTCCCGACATGCGTCCCGGGCAATTCGTTCAGGTGCGCGCGTGCGACGAAGGTGGCTTGCCGCTTTTACGCCGTCCCATTTCGATAAACTTTCTGAGCCGCGAAAAAAACGAGTTGTGGCTTCTCGTCCATAATGTAGGCCAGGGCACAAATTATATATGCTCACTCCGTGCGGGCGACACGGCAAATATTGTGCTGCCCCTCGGCAATGGTTTCACCCTTGCGCCCAGGGGAGATGAACGAGTGGGCAAACAGTTGCTCGTAGGCGGCGGAGTGGGCACAGCACCTCTGTTGTATCTCGGAAAAGAACTGCAACTGCGCGGAATAGAACCCACATTCCTTCTCGGCGGACGCTCGGCAGGCGATATTCTTCAGCTCGACGAATTCGCGAAATACGGGCGAGTTTTTCTTACAACCGAGGACGCATCGGCAGGAGAGCAGGGATTTGTAACGCAACACAGTCTGCTGCAACGCGAAAAGTTTGATTTTATAGCCACATGCGGACCAAAACCGATGATGATGGCTGTGGCAAAATATGCAGCGCAAAGCGGCACCCCCTGCGAGGCATCTCTCGAAAACTTGATGGCCTGCGGTTTGGGCGCATGTCTGTGCTGCGTGGAAGAAAACGGCGAGGGGCACAACGTATGTGTGTGCAAAGAAGGCCCTGTGTTCAATATAAATCAACTGTCATGGCTCAACTAACAACCAATATCGCGGGCATTGAATTCCGCAACCCAATATTGACCGCATCAGGTACGTTCGGATACGGCCCGGAATTCGCCGATTTCGTAGACTTCCGCAAAATGGGCGGAATAATAGTGAAAGGAACAACGCTCAAACCGCGCGAAGGAAACCCTTATCCGCGTATGGCGGAAACTCCGGCAGGTATGCTTAACTGCGTGGGGCTTCAAAACAAGGGCGTGGACTATTTCGTGGAAAACATATACCCCGAAATCAAAAATCTCGACACACATGTTATCGTCAATGTGGCCGGTTCTTCGCCCGAAGACTACGCGGAATGTGCCGCACGTCTGACATCGCTCGAACGAATTCCGTGTATCGAACTGAATATATCCTGCCCAAACGTAAAAAACGGGGGTATGGCGTTCGGCGTAACGGCTGCAGGAGCGGCGAGCGTGGTTGCGGCCGTTAGGAAAGCCTATGACAAACCGATAATAGTGAAGCTGTCGCCAAACGTAACCGACATCACCGAAATTGCACGCGCTGTGGAAGACGCAGGAGCCGATGCCGTTTCGCTGATAAACACTCTTATGGGAATGGCAATCGACATAGAACGCCGCAAGATGAAGCTTAGCATAAAAACCGGGGGACTTTCGGGACCCGCCGTCAAACCTGTTGCAGTCAGAATGGTCTGGCAGGTGGCTCGCGCGGTAAAGATTCCGGTTATCGGGCTTGGAGGAATTTCCTCGGTCGAAGATGCGGTGGAATTCCTCATGGCCGGCGCAAAAGCCATAGAGATAGGAACGGCCAATTTCCTCAACCCGGCAATAGCAGGTGAGATGGCAGACGGAATAAGTGCCTGGCTCGACAAACATGGTTGCAAATCGGTGGACGAGATAATAGGCGTGGTGGATTAGAGATGCCATGCCGAATGAACGAGAACTGACAAAAACACAAAAATATGGACTTGATAGAACGTTTTTTAGATTATGTGAGCTACGACACCCAATCGAGTGAAACAGCTGAAGGCACTCCGAGCACACCAAAGCAGTTGGTGTTTGCAGAGCATTTGAAAGAGCAACTCGAAGATTTGGACTTCGACGATGTGTCTCTCGACAGCCACGGATATATATACGCCACATTACCGGCGAATACTGACAAGAAAACTCCTACAATAGGTTTCATCTCCCACTACGACACGAGTCCGGATTGCAGCGGGGCGAATATCAAACCGCGCATCGTGAAGAATTACGACGGCGGCGACATTCTGCTCTCCGAGAGCAGTGGCCGTGTGCTTTCGCCCAAGATGTTTCCGGAACTTACGCCCCACAAGGGGGAAGACCTCATAGTTACTGACGGCAACACGCTTCTCGGCGCGGACGACAAGGCGGGAATTGCGGAAATTGTGCAGGCTATGGTGTATCTCAAGCAACATCCCGAAATCAAGCACGGCAAGATTCGCCTTGGCTTCAACCCAGACGAAGAAATAGGTATGGGCGCGCATCTTTTCGACGTGAAGAAATTCGGCTGTGATTGGGCCTACACGATGGACGGCGGCGAAGTGGGAGAAATTGAATACGAGAATTTCAACGCTGCATCGGCCAAGGTGAAAATCACGGGCGTCAGCGTTCACCCGGGATACGCAAAAGGAAAGATGAAGAACGCAGGGCGTATTGCCGCAGAACTGATAGAGATGATTCCTGATGCCGAAACGCCCGAAACCACTCAGGACTACGAGGGTTTCTACCACCTTACGGGAGTGGAGGGAAACGTGGAAAACGCAACGGTGAGCTATATCATTCGCGACCACGACCGCAAGAAATTCGAGGCACGCAAGGAATTTTTCCGCAAGCTTGTTGACAAACTTAACGATAAGTATGGCGAAGGTGTGGTGAGCGTGGAAATAAGCGACTCCTACTACAACATGCTCGAGAAGATTGAGCCCGTTATCCACATCATCGACATCGTGATAAAGGCAATGCAGGAAGTGGGAATTTCGCCCAAGGTGCGCGCAATAAGAGGCGGTACCGACGGCGCGCAACTCTCTTTCAAAGGTTTGCCATGCCCCAATATCTTTGCGGGAGGCATCAATTTCCACGGCCCATACGAGTTTGTACCGATACAGTCGATGGAAAAGGCAATGAATACCGTAATAAAGATTTGCGAGCTCACTGCGCAGTATAACGACTGACCATTCCGAAATTGCGCAACTGCTCTGCAGCGGCGCGAAACGGAATAAAATACTATAAATAAAGGACTTTGCATAGGCAAAGTCCTTTATTGTTTTTGTGATATTTGTCGTTGGAAAAACTACATCGGATATCGTTTTTACGAGGTCTGACCTAATTTAAATTCCGGGCCACCAAATTTAAATTAGATGCGTCGGAGTTTTTTACGATGTCAGACATAGTTTTTTCTATAAAATATCTTGGATTAATTCACCGTCTTGTCAAACTGATAATCGTCGTTCAAGGTTATCGTGGCCGACTTGCTGCGCGTGGAAATTCCGTCGAGATTTATGGTCTTGGCCTTCTTGCCTGTTGCATTTATGGTAAGCGTTCCAGCAAGCACGCTCAAATCTCCGTCAACCTTTATGCCGCGCGTTTTGCTCTCCTCTGCCGTTGTAGGATCTGTGTACACGCCGCCATTGATAGCGATATCGATTTTTGTAGTCCCCGTAGACTGGTTGATTACAAGCGAGCCGTCGGTTGCAATACCCTTGCTTCCGTTCCCTTTGACGTTTATCGTGATTTCTCCGCCGCTTATGGTCATGAGGCTGTCGCAACGCAATGCCTTGATGTCGTCGGCCTGAATATTGATATCAATAGTTCCGCCTTCCACTATCAGTTGTCCATTCAATTCGTCGGTAGCATCATTTGTTACATCGGCTTGTATTCCGTCGCCCTTGGTGTTCTTGACGGTTACATTGCCCGCGCTGATTTTAAAATACTGCCCGGCGTGGATACCATCGTTGGCCGAAGAAAGCACATTTATGTTGCCGGATTTCACTTCCATGTATTCGCCCGTGGAAATGGCGTGGGAATTGTTGCCGGTAACGTTTATCGTTCCGTTTCCTTCAAACTCGGGGTGTCCCTTGACGTAGAAGCAGGATTTCTGCGCGCCTCCAGCAAGGTCGGAGAAGGTATTTGTCGTTCCGTCGGCCAGTACCACTTTGATGCGTTTGCCGTTTGCGATGCTCACCGCCGCACCTCTTTGGGACGTTAGGCTCACGCCGTTGAGATTCAAAGTGCATTTGTATTTCCCTTCCTGCGAGAAAGCGCCGTCGTTGCTTGTTCCCGAAAGAGAATAAACTATTTCGTCGCCGTCGACAGCCGTTGATGTAGCTGCTACATAGGCTCCGTCGATTGCGACATTCACCTTGCGCGCAAGGGCAAAGGGTATCACTGCCGTGGCATTAGCTCCCGCATACGCCACATTGACTGTCTGCGCGTCAACGGGCTCTCCCATTGTGATACTGTCGATATTCTGCACGCTCATCACGGAGTCGATAACCGTGAGAGCCGTTCCGTTTTGGCTGTAAACCATATCTCCGGCGGCCGATGCCTCAACTGCGAGCGCCACATTGCCTTTCCAGAAATACACGGTTTGAGCTTTTGCAGCGGAGACCGCCAACAGAAAAGCCGGTATCAAAAGAGTTTTTTTCATTTCTTCTCGAATTTGAGGGATTGTCCGTTAACTTTCACTATATATATGCCATCAGGCAAACCAGACAGGTCGATGCGCGTTTCGCCGGCGCTCGCCGTTGAAGAATAAACCATTGCGCCGTCGGTGGAATAGACTCTAAGCGTTCCGGGCTGCCCGCCAGTAATGGTGATAACGCCTCCCGCGCCCACAGAAAGCGTTGCCTTGACGCGCGGAGAGGATATCGAAGTGGGATTCTCCGTGAAATTCATCTTTACAATAGTAGCCGTTGGAATGGTATACTTTTCTCCCTCGCTTTCCACGTATGTGTTCACGGAATCATAGGTTATCACGAATCCGTTGAGGGAATAGCTCACTTCGCTACCGTCTGTAAGTGTAAATGTCATGTAGCGAAATTCGTTGGCAACGTTTGTTGCCTGCGACACAAATGCCGTAAACATTACGGCAAACACCATCAGTAGAATTTTCTTCATAATCAGATGCTTTTTGTTTGTTAGAATTTATATTTGTAGGATATGTCGATCACATGTTCTACGCCGTCGAAATCATCGTCTTTGGAATATTGGTAAACATATCCCACGTCGATTTTATTCTTCTTGTTAATCTTGAATTCAGTTCCCACTCCCACGCGCGTCTTCTGCAAGCGCATCTGACTGCAAAGGTTGTTGGTCAGTTCTACATAGGCGTAGGGCGAAAGAGGACAGTGGCGGATATTATACTCAGCCATGAAACGCGAACGAAGTCTCGAATCGTCGTCAGCATCGTGCATCTTGTCTTCCGACTTCTTGTACTGCGGCACATCATTTCCCGACACGAGACGATATTTGTCGACCACGGATTTCACATGGTTCGCGTGAGTGTATTGATAACGCTCGCGCAACGAAAAAGTAAAGCGCCCGACAGGAAGTTTTCCCGTTACGTCGAAATTCAAACGGTTCTTGCAGCGCCAATATGGCTTCTTCAAATTATAACCTTCGTAATCGGTTACCGTTATTTCGTTGCCGTCATCGTCCAAGTCCTTGTAGGTTTCATATTTTGCCTCCTTGCGCTCATTCTTATAGTTGTAGAGAAAACTGTATGAGGCCCCGAGCGAAAAATATGCGGATGGTTTGAAATCCACACCGCCCCCAATTTGCCAGCGGTCGATGCTGTTCCAATTGTTTTGCAGTCTTACGCCTCCTTCGAGCGAGAAATTAAAAAGTCCCACCTTTTTCGAAGCGCCTACATCGGTCCAAAGTCCGAAATCAGAGGCATTAGCCGGAACGAAAGCTGAGGTTGTGGCGGCAATAAGCGCCATGGTTAAGATTTTCTTCATTGTAACAGGTTTTTTCAGGGTTTGTTTTTGAATGATATTACGATTCTTCGTATTTCTTAGGCAGTTTGGGCATCGTGTCTACGTCGTTTTCGTTCTCGTTCTTTGAGACGTAATACATTTTAATGAGTGCCGTGTCGTTCATAAAGTCAATCGAGCCCACTTCAACGCGCAGCACATGCAGTCCGGTGCGTTGCGTGAGATCTTCAATGAGTTCTGCGTTTCTTTGCGGCGTTATAAGTTTTATGTTGTCGTATCTAACGTATTTGCAGCCCACTCTTTTTACGAGTTTGTTGCTTTCTGCCACTGCCACAACCACGAGGAAAATCATGTTGGCCGCCAGAAGTTCCACCAGGCTCAGTTTCGCGGCAATACCATTTATGACAGAAATTGCCACGACAAAGAACAAATAGGTCATTTCGCGGATTGGAATACTTTCTGTGCGGTAGCGGATAATTCCGAACACGGCAAAAAGTCCGAGGGCGGCGCCTATTTTTATTTTTGAGCCGTCCATGAGGTAAAGCATCATGAATATGCTCACCGACAGAAGCAGGAACGTGAAATAATAGTCGCGTCTGTGGCTTCGGGGATAGTAGAAGAAATGTATTACAGTGAATGCAAACACGGAGTTAAGCAGGAATCTTGCGAACATTTCCACAAGTCCCGGCACGTTGATCAGTTGTACTCCGAAGAGTGTGATATCTGAGATGCTTTCTAATAGTGCTATCATGATACTTTTTCAGGATATTTTAGTTGTTGTTGTTTGTAATAGGATTATTCTTCGTTGTTGAGTCGGTTCATCACCACCATTTTCTTTTTGAAACGGTTGTGTTTCACCTCGGGGTTGGTAAGATACGTTCCAATGCAGTATTTGCTGAATCCTTGTGGCTTGATGCGCAGTTTTATGAGCGCGTCGAATGCCGGCGAGTCGCTTTTGCCCGAACGTTTCAGTTCCATAATCACTATATCGCCCAGTTTTGCGTTTTGTTCCGTCTCGACATTCGTAAACGATACGTCGAAATCCACCGTGAGTCTCTCGGTGAATCTCTTGTTTACGAGAGTGAGCCGCGTGAATCGGTTTTTAAGACACGGGTGAATGTCTTTCATCGAAACGGCGGCCTTGTCTTCAAGAAACTCTTCGTCCTCGCTGTTGTTTATCTCGTCGGGCGACATAAGTTCCACGCGGCTTTTGCGTGTCTTGTTGTGATTGTCCTTGTTTTTCACCTCAAGAAATGTCGTGTCGGTGTCAACGTAAGTTCTCACCCTCACCTTGGTGCGCGGCCGCATGCCGTTGTGATGATTCACATAGAAAACGTGGTCGTCGGTGTCCCAGTAAGTAGTGGAGTAAACCGACACAGGACTTTCCGAAGCCACAAGCACCATATAATCGCCCTTTGTGAGTTCCAGAAATCTGAGGAGTTGTTTTTTGTTGGCAAGATATTTTCGGTCGGTGCGGTTCATAAGCCTCACTTTTCCTGTTTCGGCAAGCCCTATCTTGGGCATGTCGGCCAACACTTCCCCCAACTTTTGCGTAAAGTCCATTTCCAAGCGTTAGTAATTTGAGTTCAAAGGTAGAAATATTTTTCAGAATTACAAAATATAGGCAAATTCAATAAACGCAAACAGTCGGAATAAGCCGTGAAATCGGGAAAAAACGCATTTTACGGCTTGTTTTGCCGAAAATGTCGCATGAATTTTGCAAAACATAGGCTTCACATTTTCATGGCATTACGAGGGGCAAAAATTCCAAGGCATCTAGTTTAAATTAGATGCGTCGGAATTTAAATTTGGTGGCCCGGAATTTTCACGACAACGCATCTGATTTTTTCGCCGTTGTTTCAGCCACTTTGCGAATGGGGAGGAAATGGCGCGAAAATCCGGATTTTTGTGTTAAAACACCACTATATATATACGCGCGTGGCAGCTTTTTCTTACTTTTACCACCGCTAAGGAATGCAAAAAGATGTGCGCCTTACGAAAAAGATTGAGAATTATTTGTTAAACAACTTATTAAAAACAAGAGTTTATGAAAATCAAACATCTTAAAGTAGCCGCGCTTCTCATGGCGGCAAGCGTTGTTACATCTTCGTGCGTGGGTAGTTTCGGGCTGTTCAACCATCTTGCACAATGGAACAAAAAGGCCACAGGTTCCAAGTTTCTCAACGAAATAATCTTCCTGGTAATCTCTCCCGCCTATGCTGTGTGCAGCGTGGTTGACGTGTTAATCCTCAATACCATTGAATTCTGGAGCGGAAACAACCCCATGGCCTGCAAAGCCGGCAAAACCGAAAGCATAATGGGTAAGGACGGACGCTACTACGCCCTCACATACCTCAAAGACGGATACCGCATCACTGCTCCCGACGGAGAAATCACAGAACTTATTCACAACGACAAAACCGACTCGTGGAGCCAAATCAAGAACGGCGAGAGCAAAGAACTCTTCCGTTTCAACGGCGACGGCAGCATAAAGGCTAACGTTAAGGGCAATATCATGGATTTCGCTCTCAACGAGCAGGGAGTTTATCAGGCACGCCTTGCCACACAAGACGGATATTTCTTTGCCGCAAGATAATCTCATTTATATAGTAGCCTATTAAAACTACAAAGTTTCCCGCTTGCCGCAAACGCCATAGGGCGGCGGCAGGCGGGATTGCTTTTATATATGAACGGGAAAGGACACACTGAAGAACAAGACCTGTTTTCATCGTTTTGGCAAAGCGAAGAAAACTCACAGCAAGGCACCTCGGATTTCGAAGATGCCTACACGGTTTTGGCTAAACTCCGAAAATCGCAGTTCCGAAGCCGTTTCTTTCTCAACAAGTCGGAGCGCGAATACGTGATGTCGAAAGGCATTGAAACCATAAGGCAACACGCCGCCCAGATAGTCCGACAACGTCTCGCCCCCGCCCATATTCCGAACGACGGAAAACAGACCCCGATGCGCCATGGTGCCCACCCCGTTTTTCTTGCACAGCACGCCACAGCTTGCTGCTGCCGAGGGTGCTTTCATAAATGGCACGGCATTCCACCGGGACGCGAGCTAACCGAAGCCGAACAGCATTTCGCCGTAAACTTAATCATGGCATGGATAACGAAACAAGTGGAATAAAACTCTTTCTGCTTTGCGCTGCAGCCATGCTCCTGGCTCTTTGCAACGCCACGGCACAAAGCGCAAACAAAGTGCCCCGTCTCGGCGCCTCCCTCTCGTTTGCGCCCGTCAGAGCCCTGTCCACCGACGAATACCAGCGCATGTGGCTGAAAGGCAAGCAGGCTTATTCGCTCAACGCCGCCTTGCATTTTTCCCCATTGCCCTCCGACAGCTGCGGATATGCCGAGGATTTCAATTTCCCTACGTTTGCCGTGGGCCTGCAATACGACTTAGACCACGGGATAACCATGCACCGTTCGCCCAGCCCGGCTTGGGGAATGGCCGAAACGGTTGACTACACCTCGCGCATGGGAAACATTCTCACTCTCTACGGCTCTTTCATGCGCCCCGTGGTACGCCGCGAAAAATGGGACGCAGGCTACGCCCTCGGAATGGGACTCGGATACAGCCACACCAAATATAATCCTTACAACAACGTGGACAACGAAATGATAGGTTCGAGATGGTTGGTTTATTTCACGGCCTACGTTTACGCCACATGGTATTTCGCACAAGATTTCGGGCTTCGCGGCGGAATAAAGTTCTTTCACCACAGCAATGGAGCGCTCAACCGACCAAACAAAGGGGCTAACATGGCCGGGGCATTCCTTGGAGTGGTTTACGCGCCCTATCACGAAGCATTGGCAAGGCGCGGAAAAACTCCCCGCCGGGACTTCAAAAAATACATATACGCAAACTTTACCGCCGGCATAGGAGGAAAAACGCTCAACGAGGACTGGAAAAAGACGCAGCACCATACCGAGCCCGGCGCCCCGCGCTATCGCACCGGACGATTCCGCCTCTACGCCGCCTATTCCCTGCAAGCCGACGTAATGTTCCGCTACGCCCGACGTTGGGCAACGGGTATAGGATTCGACATGTTTCAGGGCACCTACGCAAAACGCGTGGAAGAAATCGACAAAGCCGACGGGCTTAACCTCAAACACGACAATCTTTCCTACGGAATAGCCCTGAAACACGAAGTGTTCTATCGCCGTCTTTCCGCGAGCATGGAAATTGGCCACTATCTCTATCGTCATCTCGGCAAAGACGACGACGTTACGCGCGAAGGCTTTCCTTTTTACGAGCGCATAGGACTGCGTTACAGTTTTCCCAAACTCGGCGGAATGCAGATAGGCCTGAATGTAAAAGCCCACAAACTAAAAGCCGATTTCACCGAGTTTACCGTAGGCATTCCCGTAGTTCTGAAAAAGTTCTGACAAGGGCAAAAAACTTACAAAGCATACCGTTTTTCCAATGTCAGACATAATTCAAATAATGTCTGACATTGTTTAAATAATATCAGACATCGTTTTCCCAAAAACCGACATTGTTTTTTCGGCACGAAATCGCCTTTTTCTGATAAGACATCGCCCTTCTCCGATAAGATATAGCCTTTCCCCGATAAGAAATTGCTTTTTCCCGATAAAACATCTCATTTTTTTGAAATCCGACGTTATCCCCTTGGAATTGCATATACCTTTCGCAATAAGCCGTTTAGCCCGAACGTCGTGCGAGCGAGAAAATCTTTTTTGCCGAAAAATCAAAATTTCCTCCCTAAAAATTTGCACGTTTCGAAAAAACTCCCTACTTTTGCACTCGCAATTCGGAACTAATCCGATATACATCGCGGAGTGGAGCAGTTGGTAGCTCGCCAGGCTCATAACCTGGAGGTCGCTCGTTCGAGTCGGGTCTCCGCCACTACGCAAAAGCGATCACAAATTGGTGCGTTAGTTCAGTTGGTTAGAATACATGCCTGTCACGCATGGGGTCACGAGTTCGAGTCTCGTACGCACCGCAATCATCACAGCATATCGTTGTGATGATTTTGCTTTTTATACCCCCTACATCTCATATCATCTCTTTCTTATGCGCCCCGCCGTATACGCCAAGCCTCCAAATTTTGGCTTGGTAGAAACTTTTGTGGATTAGATGCGGCGGAATTTAAATTTGGTGGCCCGGA
>CAVFYC010000016.1:0-37225 GCA_963626585.1 Christensenellaceae bacterium Phil1
AAAAAAAGGGGGGGGGGGGGAGGAAATACCTACAATATTCATTTGTTTTTATTATCTTTACAACCTGAAAGATCTTATATAGATTTTCGAAAAAATAAAACGAATTACCAAAGTTATAGTTGTAGATCTTCGGAGTAGTTCAAAATGAAAACAGTTGCTTCACAAGCGTAACAAGACGAAAAAAGTTCCTGTTGGGTAATACAATCAAACGAAGAACATACCAAAGGAGTTTCCAAATTAGCTTCACAGTTTGCCGGAGAGTTCGGCATGGCTTCTTGGGGCGAATTTTTAGGCAAACTGCACGACAAAGGCAAAGAATCGAATGCCTTTCAGCAACATATAAGGAAAGAAAGCGGATACGACCCTGACATCAAGGTTACGGGCAATTTCCACCACGCATATATAGGCGGCATAATTGCTAGGAAACTATATGGGAAGGCATTAGACAATTTATTTGTTAACCCAATAATTTCGCATCACACGGGATTGCACGACGCAGACGAGTTGGACGATTTAATTGAAGAGGAAATCAAGAAAAATCACGGCAATGAAATTCCCCCTGAAATTGATATGAATGTGGGAAAAGCGAATTTAAACAGAACACCTTTCACTCCTAAACCAAATGATTTTCATCATTTGAGCCGCATGCTCTATTCTTGCTTAGTAGATGCCGACTACCTCGACACAGAATCTTTTATGGACAAAAAATCTTCTGATCTAAGAAAAAAACAAAGCAGACCTACAGACCTTACTGCCGATGCTTGAAAACAAACTGAACAGTTTCAAGGCTGGCGCCAACGCCACAGAGGTAAACATCATCAGAAACCAAGTGCAAGAATTATGTAAAGAGAAAGCAACAGGTCCTATTGGATTTTATAGCCTTACCGTACCAACAGGCGGAGGCAAGACTTTGTCTTCGTTGTTATGGGCGATGAAACACGCTATTAGCAATGGACAGAAAAGAATTATCATTGCCATTCCCTACACAAGCATCATTGTGCAAACTGCCTCTGTTTTAAGAGAAATTTTTGGAGAAGAAAATGTACTGGAACACCATAGCAATGTAGATCCGGAGAGAATAAAAGATGAGAAGCTCAAAGAAAAAACAAAATTGGCAACAGAGAATTGGGATTATCCCATAATAATAACGACCAATGTGCAGTTGTTTGAATCTATGTTCAGCAACAAACCCTCTGTATGCCGAAAACTGCACAACATAGTCAATAGCGTTATCATTCTCGACGAAGTACAGACGCTGCCTAAGGAATTCCTGCAGCCTATCGTTGATTCTCTAAAAACCTACAACCGGCTGTTTAATGTTTCGGTGTTGTTGACAACTGCAAGCCAACCGGTATTGAGCGGACTAATAGAAGGCTGTAATCCTCAGAAAGCTTTTTCAGGAATAGAACATATCAACGAAATTATCCCCGAAGAGCTTAAACTACACGAGAAACTCCGCCGCGTAAAACTTAGCATTGACAACGAAGGGAAATCGTATGACGAAATTGCAGAAAAACTGATTTTGCACAAAAAAGTGCTTTGCATTGTAAATACCCGAAAGGACGCCCAAGAAATATTTAGGCGTTTGCCTAAAGAAGGCATCACTTTACATCTGTCCAAGAACATGTGTCCTGCACATATCAGTGAAACTATAGCACGAATCAAAGCGACATTAAAGGACGAAAGTCAAGAAATAATTCGTGTAGTATCTACCCAATTAATAGAAGCAGGGGTAGATATAGATTTCCCCGTTGTATATAGGCAAGAAGCTGGATTGGATTCTATTCTGCAAGCCGCGGGCAGATGTAACAGAGAGGGCAACAATAGTATTTGCACGACTTATGTATTTAGTCTGGCCAAAGAGCGCAATCTTCCAAGAGATATACAAGCAGCCAACTACGCAAGACTAAATCTCGACAAATCATCTGATTGGTTTGCCCCAAGCACAATGAAAGAATATTTCAAACAATTGTATTGCAGAACGGTAAGCTTTGACAAAAAGGACATAAAAGAATCTCTTTACAAGAGAGAAGAATTGTACTTTGCCGAAGGTGCCGAAAAATTCCAACTCATAGAAGAAACTGATATCTCTGTCATTGTATATTGGAAAGACAGCAAGGATTTAGTAAACCAATTGTTACAATTTGGGCCTTCGTATATGTTGATGAAGAAACTTGCCAAATATACAGTAAACCTCCACGAAGAAGATTTTAAGAAATTGAAGGGCATGGGAGTTGTGAGCGAGAAAAAAGAAGGACTGTTTGTTGTTGAATATCAACAGCAGTATGATTCGTTTTTGGGATTGCAAATAGACAACAATTGGACTAATGAAATATTGATATCGTAGAAAAAAATTCTATAGTCGGCAAAACTTTTCTTTGAAACACAAGAACCAAACGCCAACTTTGAAGATAAAAACAGAAACAATTCATAAGGTAATAAATATGAGATACACTGACAAAGAATTCTGCCTGGAGGTATGGGGCGACATGGCTTGCTTCACCCGCCCGGAAATGAAGGTAGAACGAGTGAGCTATGACGTGATAACACCATCGGCTGCCAGAGCTATCTTCGAGGCTATATTTTGGAAGCCAGCAATTCATTGGCAAATTACCAAGATAGAAGTATTAAATCCCATTAAGTGGACTTCTGTAAGAAGAAACGAAGTCGGTGCTGTTGCCAGTAAGTCTATCATTTACATAGAAGACAAACGGCAACAAAAGAACTCTTTAATTCTGAAAGACGTACACTATAGAATCTGGGCAAAGATGGAATTCCGTTCCGTTGCAAAACGGGAAACTGATGGAGACATTTTTGTACACGAGCCAGGAAACGACGAAAACCCCATGAAGTATTACCAGATGTTTGAGCGAAGGGCAAATAAAGGACAATGCTTCAACCAGCCTTATCTTGGCACTCGCGAATTCTCCGCCTCATTCCGTATGGTAGATATAGAGAAAGAATCCCTGCCGTCTGCCATCACATCAGAACAGGGCGGCACGAAAGACTTGGGCATCATGCTCTACGATATGGATTTCGGCAATCCCAAGGACATCATCCCTATGTTCTTTCGGGCGCAGATGACGGAAGGCGTAATCATAGTTCCACCCTTAAACAGCGAGGAGATACTAAAATGATTCTAAAAGCTTTGTATGACTATTATAATAGGTGTGACAATCTGCCTATACCTGGTATGGAGAACAAGGAAATTGGATTTCTTGTCGTTATCTCCAAGACAGGTGAGTTTCTTCGTTTCGAGGATTGTCGAACAGAACAGAATCACGCAAGAGCTTACCTGGTGAAGAAGCACGTTGGCAGGTCGAGTGCCGCTGTGGCAAATTATCTCTACGATAACAGTGCTTATGTGCTGGGAGTCTCCGACAAAAGCAATGGGAAGGAACAGTTGTATTTCGATACCTTTAAGCAAAGTGTGGATAACATCCTCAATGCTTTTCCAGAGAACGAAGACTTGCGCGCCTTGGCGTCGTTCTATCTACAAGGCAGAGAAAAAATTGCCGCAGCCATTGCGGAAGACCCATTATGGGAAGATATCCAAAAGAATTTATCCAAGAAATACTCTACTTTCTCTTTTCTAATCGAAGGTGATACCAAGATAATAGCGGAGAAGAAAGAACTCCTGCTATTAGGAGATAATGAAAACTGCGAGAAACAGAAGCACATCTGTTTGGTAACAGGATTGCAAGGAATTCCCGTAGAGACTACTACTGCCACGATGATTCCTGGCAGTCAAGCCACAGCCAAACTTGTCGCCTTCCAGGTCAATTCCGGATATGATTCTTATGGCAAGAAGAAATGCGACAATGCGCCTATTAGTAAAGAAGCAGAGTTTGCCTATACGACGTCGCTTAATGCCATGCTACAAAGCGACTCATGCAACAAGTTTGCTGTAGGTAACCGCACGTTTGTCTTTTGGGCATCTTCCAAAAGTGAGGCTGCCAAGCAGGCAGAGGATAGCCTCTTCGACTTGCTGGGAAATACGGAAGAGAAGCAAGACGACCCGAATGCTAAGATAAAGCAAGTGAGAAAGGTTTTTACCTCCATTTATTCGGGAACACTCAAAACCTCACTTGACGACAGCTTTTACATCCTCGGTCTTGCCCCTAATTCCGCGAGAATTGCCGTGGTCTACTGGTCGGAGAGTAGTCTGAAAGACTTTGCTTCTAAGATACTACAACATTTCGATGACATGGAAGTCGTAGATACAAGAAAGGAACGGAAACCCTACATAGGCATCAAGGACATGCTGTCAACTGTAACGCTTGGCGGAAAGCAATCTGAAGCTACGCCCAATCTCCCCGAGGCTATCGTGCAAAGCATCTTCCAAGGTATACCCTATCCCTATACCCTGTTCTCGGCATGTATCCGCCGCATCAGGGCAGAGAGTGGCGACGTGGACAAGAAAGCCATTCGTATAGGACGCATCGCCATTCTCAAAGCATATCTCAACAGAACAAATGACAACAACAAAAAAATAAACACTATGTTAGACAAAATCAACACCAACCCCGGCTACCTGTGCGGTCGTCTGTTTGCTGTCCTCGACAGAATACAGGAAGACGCCAATGGTATCAGCAGCATCCGTGAAAGATACATGAATGCCGCAAGTGCGACACCCTCATCTGTGTTCGCCACTATTCTCAACATCTCTGCCCATCATCTGGAGAAACTCCCAAGCGAAGGCAAGAAAGTGTTTTATGAGAAGTTGAAACAGGAAATCATAGACAAGATTCCTGCAGATGGTTTCCCTGCCCACCTCAACCTTCAGGACCAGGGACGCTTCTTTATAGGATATTACCACCAAAGACAAGACTTCTTCATCAAGAAAGAAGAGAACAAGGATTAAAAAGTATTCACTTCTTAAAATATACAACAATTATGGCTGAATTGAACAATAGAATTGATTTCGTTTACGTATTCGACGTACAAGACGGTAACCCCAATGGAGACCCCGATGCTGGCAATCTCCCACGTGTGGACGCAGAGACAGGCATGGGCCTCGTAACAGACGTTTGTTTGAAGCGAAAGGTGCGCAACTACGTACAGGTGGCGAAGGGACTCGCCGAAGGCTACGACATATTCATCAAGGAGAAAGCCGTACTCAACAACGAGATAGATAAGGCCCACGATGACTCCGAGGTGAAGAGCGCCAAGGATAAGACTGATGCTGCTCGCGCCTTCATGTGCAAGAACTATTACGACATCCGGACCTTCGGTGCCGTGATGTCTACAGGCAAGAATGCCGGTCAGGTAAGAGGTCCTATCCAGTTGACCTTCTCCCGCTCCATCGATCCCATCGCCACTGCCGAGCACTCTATCACCCGAATGGCTGTAGCCACGGAGAGGGAAGCGGAAAAGCAGAATGGCGACAACCGTACGATGGGCCGCAAAGCTACAGTGCCATATGGTCTTTATGTATGCCACGGCTTCATCTCTGCCAACCTTGCCAAGCAAACTGGTTTTTCCGAAGAAGACTTACAAATCTTTTTCGATGCACTGAAGAACATGTTCGACCTGGATCGTTCCGCCGCACGCGGTTTGATGAGCGCACAAAAACTGATCGTATTTCATCACGACTCAAAACTAGGCAACGCTCCTGCCAACAAACTTTTCGACTTGGTAAAAATAGAAAAAGTAACAGATACAACTCCCAGATCATTCAATGACTACAAGGTAACGATCGACAAATCATCCATTCCTGACGGAGTGGTTGTAGAAGAAATGATTTAGTATCATTTATGTACACAGAAGAAGAAATGCTCATGTTGTCGGGGATACAACACTTTATGTTTTGTCCCCGACAATGGGCTTTAATACACATAGAGCAGCAATGGGCAGACAACAAACTGACTGTCGAAGGACAAGTTCTACATAAAAACGTAGACAACCCCTTCTATCGCCAGAAAAATGGCGACACTATTACTATTCGCTCCATACATATTGCGTCTAAGGAATTAGGATTATATGGCATAACAGACGCCGTAGAACTTATTCCGTCAGACACTTCCGAAGATGCCATTACTCATAACAGATATAAAGGCTATTGGAAACCTTTCCCTATAGAATACAAAAGAGGACGTAGCAAACCTGATGAAAGAGATGAAGTACAATTAGCAGCTCAAGCTATGTGCCTGGAGGAAATGTACGGAATAAACATCCTACACGGAGCAATATATTACAATGAAGTAAAACATAGGGAAACGATTGTCATTTCTGAGGCTTTGAGAAAAACCACAATACAATGTGCCAAGCAAATGCACAACATATTCCAAAGCAGAACAATTCCGCAAGCCATCAAAGCATCACATTGCAAAAACTGCTCTTTGAAAGATATTTGCATGCCAGAAATCTGCAACTGTACCCAAGTAAAAACTTATTTAAACAGACTTTTTTATGAGGATATTACTTAACACATTATATGTAACCACTCCAGAAGCATATCTGAGTAAGGAAGGATTGAACATCGTTGTTTCTGTTAAACAAAAAGAGATATTTCGAATACCAGTACACAATATCGAACAGATTGTTACTTTTGGGTACATGGGGGCAAGTCCAGGATTGATGAAACTATGTGCCGACAATGGGGTTTCTTTAACATTCCTTTCTCCACAAGGCAGATACATTTGTCGTTCACAAGGCCCCACAAAGGGTAATGTGTTATTACGGAAGGCACAATACAAATATTCCGACGACCCTATTTACGCCCTACATCTAAGCAAACTATTTATCGGTGGAAAAATTCAAAACTATCGCAATATTCTTCGGCGTTTCATCAGAGACAATGGAGATAACGATGTAATAAATAATGCTGCCGAAGATTTGCTCAAATGCAAAAGAAAAGTCCTCTACGCCGACAACATTGACAGTGTTAGAGGATTTGAAGGTGAAGCTGCCAATACGTACTTTGGAGTATTCCAACATCAATTGCTAAACCAGAAAGAAGACTTTAAGTTTGAAGGACGCAACCGTCGTCCACCCCAAGACGCTATCAATGCCATGTTGTCATTCGTATATACCTTAATTTGTAACGACCTGACTTCTGCCTTGGAAACTGTAGGATTAGATCCTTATGTCGGGTTCATGCATACTCTGCGACCAGGAAGACCATCACTTGCTTTAGACCTAATGGAAGAACTACGAGCATACCTTGGCGACAGACTGGTTCTTTCCTTGATAAACAAAAAGCAAATCACAATCAAAGACTTTCTCAAGCAAGGCGAAGAAGGAATCCTAATGACAGACTCCGGACGAAAAACAATTCTCACAGCATGGCAAAACAGAAAAAAAGAACAAATAACCCACCCATACTTAAACGAAAAAATCAATATAGGTCTATTGCCATATATACAAGCTGTACTATTAGCAAGATTTATTCGGAAAGAACTTGACGACTATCCCATATTTTTAATCAAATAAATTATGTTTATACTTATCACATATGATGTAAATATCACTTCATCTCATGGAGCCAAGCGTTTGCGAAATGTTGCAAAAGTCTGTCTTGATCATGGCAAAAGAGTTCAGAACTCGGTATTTGAGTGCATTCTTACCGAAGCGCAATATATTAAACTTAAGAACCAAATTGAAAGCATAATAGATTCTGAGCAAGATAGTATAAGATTCTATATCTTGGGGAAAGATTGGAAACGTAAAGTTGAGACTTTAGGAAAGAATTCTAGTATAGACATTACCGGCGAACTTATTATATAATAATAGTAGTGCGAAACCCAAGCATTGCATTATTTACAATTAGTTTCGCACTTGTTATAAATTAGTCTTTTACCATACTTTAAACTATAAGTAAACTTTTATTCGCACATATTTTGCAGACTCTCGCAAAACATATACCTTTGTCCTATGATTTTCAAACATTTTGAAATCATACAGTCGCACCCCGCGTGGGTGCGTGGATTGAAACTGCAACATTACTGCCCTGCGGTTGTTACGTTGGGTCGCACCCCGCGTGGGTGCGTGGATTGAAACTTGTACTCACGTATCACACGCCCGGTAGCGTCGGGTCGCACCCCGCGTGGGTGCGACGCCTGTCTTTTTCATACAACGACAAGACGGATATATGATAACCCAACCGAAAATTTCACTTCTCCATGAAGATGCGGAGAAGTTGAGGGTTAACAAAATACCGACAATATTCTGGGAACAAAACTATGACAAAGAATAGCTGTCAGCCAGAACAAGAATAGCTCAAAATGCCACAATCGGGCCAAAACACAGTTAATCATGAATAAAATCAGGTCTAACTGACCTGATAAGCAAAACAAAAATCGTATTTTTGACCCGATTAAAGTTTGCAAAGATGACGCTATACGTATCTATTCTTCAACATTTGCACTATCACCCTCTTTCAAGTAGAGACCAGATCGCCCAATCGTTAACGGATGCGCCAAGCGAAAGTACGTTAAAAAGGATAATCCGCAACATGGTCAATGAAGGTATGGTGGAAGTTTGCGGACGTGGACCTGCGACGAGATACAAACTCTCTGCGCAGGCACATGTAACTATGCCTCTTGACCTTGACACCTACTTTGACAAAGACATTGACGAACGTGAGGTACAGGAAACGTTCAATTTTGACCTCATTCGGGAGACACTTCCCAAAGTTGAAATCTTTACCGCAGATGAACTCGCCATTTTGCAAGATGCTCAAAATACCTTTGAACATAACACGAAAGGTATGACCGAACTTGAATATCGCAAAGAGATGGAGCGGCTCGGCGTAGACCTGTCGTGGAAATCTTCGCAGATAGAAGGCAACACCTATTCGCTCTTGGAAACGGAGAGATTGCTGAAAGACAAGCAGACCGCTTCTGGCAAAACTAAGGAAGAGGCCATTATGCTTTTGAACCATAAAGACGCTCTTGACTTCGTTCTTGACGTGCCCGATTATCTGAAAGAGATTTCCGTACACAGGATAGAAGACATCCATTCTATACTGACAAAGGAACTTGGTGTAGACCGAAACATTCGCCACCGTCGTGTGGGTATCACTGGTACCAACTATCGTCCGCTCGACAACGAATTTAAAATCCGCGAGGCTCTTGAGGATACATGTGTCTTAATCAACGGCAAAAAGAATGTGTTTGAGAAAGCCATCCTTGCTTTGGTGCTGTTGTCATACATACAAGCTTTTACCGACGGCAACAAACGAACGGCACGCATAACAAGCAATGCCATTCTTATAGCCAACGGTTATTGCCCCATTTCTTTCCGCACGGTTGATTCTATCGACTACAAGAAAGCCATGCTCATGTTCTACGAGCAGAACAACATCGCTGCATTCAAGAAAATCTTCATAGAGCAATTCCTGTTTGCCGTAAAAACTTATTTCTAATCGTTTTTGTGGCTTCAAGAAAACTATGTCCCGCCCCCTCAAAAACGGCATCGCATCTCGCGAAAACAATGTCTGATATAATTCAAACAATGTCAGACATTATTCAAATAAAGTCTGACATCGTTTTTGCGATATAGTAACACGCAAGAAACGCCTCTTCTACAAAGCTTTTCCGAGCCTCATTTTTTATGATAAAACACGACATATGGCCTCATTCACAATGCAAAAAGCGAGGCTGTCTGTTGGAAAATTCTTAGTTCTCAAGAAAAATTTTTACCTTCGCGGAGATAAAAATCTCAAATATGCAAACTTATATCATCATCGGCATCATTGTAATTGCAGTGTTCGTTGTTTTGTACAGAAAAAAGAAAAAGGTGGAAAACAAAATGGGCAACAAACTACAGGCTCTTGTTGAAGCCAATGACTGGCAAGGTGTCTGCCGCATTTTGCGCAAGCAACTTATTATTTGGGGCCTTGTTCTTGCATTGTTAATTGTACTCCTTGTTTTGCGCTTTGTTAAAGGAGGCCGATTCTCGGGTTCTGTCATTATCTGTGCCTTTGTAGCCTGGAGATTCATCAAGTTGGTTCAGCTTTACATGGTTTCATACAAAAACATGAAGCATTCCATTTCGCAAGACAGCACGCCCCAACAAATTTTCATAGAGGAACTTCTTGCAGAATGCAAGATTACTCCCATTGAAAACGGTATGTCTGCAACTGAAATCAAGCAATTGTGGCTTGAAGCCTATGAAAAAGGGAAACAGAACGGGAACACTTATCCCGTTGTGCTGGAAATGAACGACCTTTTATACGAGGCTCTTGATATCAATGCCGAGGGGGATATCACAAAAGAGATGGAATGGCGAGCTACTGCGCTGGAATCCACCCCCGACAACGGGCAGGAGATTCTTCGCAAGCGTTTTGAAGAAATTAAAGAGGATTATCGGCAAAACGATGAATGGGAAAAAGAAGTAATAGGCGTAGATGAAAACCCCGAAGGCATGAATGATTTTGAAATCATAGGCAACGAGCCACTCTATCTGGTGGAAGTTCCCGTAAAAGAGCCATGGCAAGTGTTTGTCTACATACCTTTTGGCGGCTGGAACGAATGTCCGAACGCTGGCGAGCACATTGCGGTGGCCAAATATTGGTATGAAAAATATGGCGCCTCGGTGGCATACATTTCAAACGACTTGATAGAATATCATTTGCCCCAACCGGCAACAGGCGACACCATGTCGCTTGCCGAAGAGCATATGGGATATTGCTCCGACTGCGTTTTCCAAGGAACAAGCCTTACTTCGCTTGCCTCACAACTGAAAAAATCTACAATTTGGTATTTCTGGTGGGACTGATTTAAGACATTTCCTTATCCCCACCCTATTTCATACGCCTTTGTCCTGCTTTTCATGCACGGCAAAGGCTTTTTGATTGCATCGCAACGCAAGCTACACCCACGCCAACAAGCAAAAACAAAACAGCATTCCCCACCCTCTGAAACGACATCGCATCTCGCGAAAACTCCGGGCCAGCAAATTTAAATTCCGCCGCATCTAATTCAAACGAGATGCGTCGGAGTTTTTGCGAGATGCGATGTCAGAAAAACGCCTCCTTTTCAAGGGAGAAAATCGTCGGAGGAAGTTTTGTACAAACATTCCCGCGAGAAAAACAAAATAGTTTTCAACTTATACATTATCAGGGGTATTTTGTACAATCCGCCGAATAATCTTTTTGTAGCCATTCCCTTTGTTTTAGTTTTGCCTCATCAAAAATCGAAGAAAGAATGAAGAAATTATTGAAAACAATTGTAGCGTTGGTAATCCTCGGAATAGTTGCCGCAGGTTTTGTCTATTGGTATTCGTTTACGAGCAACCCGTGGAATTCACGGACTGTGGGCGAAATTTCCGCGCCCATTGGCTACACGAGAGTGGAGGGCAGCTACGCAAAGTTCATGCGCAGTTTGCCGCTGAAAGAGAAAGGCAGCAAGGTGAAGCTCTTTACAGGCGGCACGGCCCGTCTTCAGATTTTGTCGGCAGCCGTAATCGACATTCCGGTGCTTAGCAATGCCGAGCAATGCGCCGACATGACTATGAGGCTGCGGGCGGAATATCTGTTCAGCCAGGGACGGTATTCTGAAATCCGTTTCCGCGATGTGAACGGCAATATATTGCGGTATCGCGGCGGGAACTCGCGCAAGGCATTGGAGAAATTTCTAAGGAAAGCCTATGGCGTTTGCAGCACATTCTCTGTGAGCCGCGAAACGGAGCCACGTAAGATTAGCGAGGTGCAACCTGGCGATGTGCTTGTCTATCCGGCAAGAAAAGGCAAACGGATGGGGCACGCTTTGATAGTAATCGATGTGGCACGCAAGGGGAAGAAAGTGGCCATAATGTGTGCCGAGGGAAACACGCCGGCACGCGAGGCGCACGTGGTGAGGAATATCAACCCTTTAAACAATCCATGGTTCTTTTTTGACGGCGATGAAGATGTTCTTTTCGTCTCCGTTTTTCATTTCTACAAGAACGAATTGAGACATTATTAGACACTGTATAATTGTGAACGGCAATAATTTGTTACGGCATTCCCGCAGTTTTCCCCATAGCAAGAAAGTTTTATTCGTTCTGCGGCATAGTTTGTACTTCTTTTTTTGAATTTACTTTTTGAAAAGACATTGTTATTCTTTACTTTTGCTTTATGGAAAGATTAAAAATCTCCACATCTGTAGGATTGTTCAGAGTTTCAACGGAAGACATTGCATATATCATCGCTTCCGGTAATTATTGTGATGTATGCCTCTTCAACGGCGAGATAGTAACTATGACATTCCAGTTACACTATTTCGTGGAAGCGCTGAGCCAGCTGAAAGAAAAAATGTTTGTGCGCGTAGGCAAAAGTCTTATTGTAAACAAAAATTTTGTCTACTCCATAAATATCACAAGCCAGGACTTGAAACTTATGGACCACCGAATGAACAAAAATTTCAAGCTAAAAGCATCGAAAGAGGCACTTAAGGAGTTGAAAAACGTTTTGGAACAGGAAGGAGACAACAAATGAAACGCGCAGAACACAACAAAAAACAAGAGAAGCCCTTGATATTTATAGAAGATACCGACAACAAGGCTTCATCTCACGAAATGCTCGAAGAACCCGTCATCACAATTGAACGCGATGCCGACGAGAAAAACGAAGAGCAGGTTTCCGCCGTAAGAAAACGGAGCAAACTCAAAACATGGGGCATGCGCGCCTTAGCCATTGCCGTTGTAATCTTAATAATATTGGGCAGCTACAAAGCCATACGCCTCTACAACTATTATTACGACCTCGGAGTGAGCATTTCAACGTCGCCAAAAGAAAATATAAAGAAGCTGGACGGAATGAAACCGCAGGAAGGCAAATCGGAAATAGCCTTGCATAGCGACTCTGTGCTCGGCGTGGCGCTCAACATGTACGAACTTCGCAACGTGAGCGCATCTATGACCCTCGAAGAGCCCGACACCGCCGACCAAAGCGTACTGATGTACACCCGCACCGCCGACTACACCGTTACCGGCAAATATATTGGTACGCTTGTCATAGACGGAAAAATTTTAAGGAGCGATGCTTCGCGCTTGGGCTATTGCGCAATCGCCGGCGGCAACATTGTGATAGGCATCTCGCGCTTTGAAAACGTCAAGGAGCACATTGTTGAAAACAACGGCTCATATTTTCGACAATTCATGCTGGTATCAAATGGCGAACTGCCACGTCGTTTCTTTTTGCACGGCAAAGTGGAACGCAAAGCCCTGGCCCGCACAGCCGACGACCGTCTGTATGTCGTCGAGACCCGACATGCTGAAACCCTTTGGGACTTTGCCGACGCCTTGCGCGAATATGGATTTGTTGACGCCATATATCTCACGGGCGGCAACGACAGCGGTTTCTGGCGCGACGCAAACAATCAAGCCCACTTCACAGAAAAAGCCGCCCACTACCGCACAGACAAGCACCACGGCGTAGCGCCATGGCTCGTGTTGAGGAAGAAATAACCCGTAGGCCGTACAACAAAATTCCGCCTCCTCACCCCCGCGCTCCGAGAAGTATTCCAACACAAAAGCAACCCGTTTTCTTTGCATCGCAACAAGACAAAACAGCAACAAAAGGAGTACTTTTAATTCTCGGTAAATAGCACAAAAAAACGACATCGCATCTCGCGAAAACTCCGGGCCAGCAAATTTAAATTCCGCCGCATCTAATTCAAACGAGATGCGTCGGAGTTTTTGCGTTTTAAGGACTCCTGAAAATCAAGTCCTTAGAAATATAAAAAAACTGTCCTGAAAGTCGAAAAAAATCAGTTTTCAGCCCAATCGCTTCGGTCAAGGTTGCGATAGCCTATGGCCTCGCCTATATGGCTTGCCTGCACGTTGTCGCAGCCTTCGAGGTCGGCAATGGTGCGGGCCACCTTGAGTATGCGGTTGTAGGCGCGGGCGCTGAGCGAACGCTTTTCCATTGCAATGCGAAGCAGTTGCAGTCCCTGTTCGTCGGGGGAGGCAAAACGATGTATCATGTTTTCGGGCATTTGGGCGTTGCAATGCACTCCGTTTATGCCTTGAAAACGTAGGTTTTGCCGTTCGCGCGCTGCTATTACGCGGCTGCGGATTGCGGCAGAGGTTTCTCCTTTTGCGGCTTGCGACAATTCTTTGAACGGCACGGGCTGTATTTCCACCTGCACATCGATGCGGTCGAGCAACGGGCCGGATATTTTGTTCAAGTAGCGCTGTATTTGCCCCGGCGAGCACACGCAGGTGCGCGTGGGGTCGTTGTGGTAGCCGCAGGGACAGGGATTCATCGACGCTACAAGCATAAAGGAACACGGAAGTGTTACGTTGTATTTTGCGCGGGTGATGTTGACCATGCGGTCTTCGAGGGGCTGGCGCAGAGTTTCGAGGGCGGAACGACTGAATTCGGGAAGTTCATCAAGAAAAAGCACTCCATTGTGAGCCAGACTTATTTCGCCGGGCATGAAATTGGTGCCGCCGCCAATAAGTGCCACATCGGAAATGGTGTGATGGGGATTGCGGAACGGGCGAACGGTAACGAGCGAGGTTTTTCCGTCCAGAATTCCCGCAACAGAGTGTATCTGCGTTGTTTCGAGGCTTTCGGAAAGTGTGAGCGGCGGGAGGATTGTGGGCAGACGCTTTGCCATCATCGACTTGCCGCAGCCCGGACTGCCTACAAGCAATATGTTGTGCCCGCCCGCCGCAGCTACTTCAAACGCTCTCTTGACGTTTTCCTGACCACGTACCTCGGAGAAGTCCACGAGATAGGACGTCTGATGGTCGTAAAACTCCTTGCGCGTGTCGACAATGGTTTGCGTGAGTTCGCCGCGCCCGTTGAAATGGTCCACGACTTGTGCAAGATTTTCTGCGCCGTATACCTTAAGTTTGTTGACGGCTGCCGCTTCGCGCACATTCTCAACCGGAACAATCAGTCCCTCATATTCTTCGGCGCGCGCATGGATTGCTATGGGCAAAGCCCCACGCACGGGGCGCAGACTACCGTCAAGGCCGAGCTCTCCTACGAGCATGTATTTACTGAGACGTTCCTTGTTTACCGCTCCCTCGGCTGCAAGTATTCCCAAAGCTATGGGCAGGTCGTAGCCGGAGCCTTCTTTTCGCAAATCGGCGGGAGCAAGGTTGACCACAATGCTGTTTGTGGCAAAATGGAAACCGCTGTTGGCTATCGCCGTTTGGGTGCGCGTGTAACTCTCACGCACCGCGCTGTCGGGAAGTCCCACGAGCGAATACCCCATACCCTTTGAAATATTCACTTCAACCTCTACCGTGCGGACGTCAAGCCCGTTTACGGCTGCCGAAAACAAGCGCACCAACATATCTAAGGCTTAATGAATTTACCAAGACGCGCCTTGAGTTCCGAAGCCTTGATGTCGCGCGCAAGAATCTTGCCGTCGGGCGAAATCAAAACGTTGCCGGGCACATAGGATACGCCGAACAAGCGGACGAGGGGCGTTTTCCAAGCCAACTGGTCGCATATGTTGTATTCCGGAAGCGTATCGCGCGAAAGGGTGTTGCGGAAACTTCGGATATCATAGTCAAGACACACGTTTATAAGCCCCATCTGACTGCGGAAAGGCTTTATCAGTCCCTTCAAGCCGCGTATCTGTTGAAAACTGTCGTATTGCCACGAGGCCCAGAAGCTTACTAGTAAATATTTGCCCTTGAATGTTGCGAGCGAGATATCGGTGCCGTTGTAAGCTTTTACCTTGAAATCGGGAGCTTTTGCGCCCGGCATAGTGGCGAGCATGGGCATCGTTTTTCCGGCAAGCGAACTGAGCTGCGCGTTGTGGGGTTGCAGTTTGAGCAAACGGGACAAAAGTCGTTTCGTAAGCGGTCCGTCCACGTTTTTCACGGCAAGCAGATAAGATTCCAGCACGGCTTGTGCGGCGAGTGTCTTGGCGTTTTTGTTCACGAAGTCGGCGGCGATATTTTTTACTTGCTCGCCGTGTTTCCCGGATACGTCGTCGTAGAATTGCGAAAGGAGCTCGTTTTCCTCCGTGCCCTTCACGCGCGTTTTCGTAAGGTCGGCGGCGTCGGTGGTAAAGTTTACTTTCTGCCCAGGTTCGGCAATAATTTTACGCTGCGAGAAATCGGGATATTGTATAGTGAGGATTTCCGGTTCATCAAGCTCGCGCTCGTAAGAAAATTTGCCGTCGCGGATATGAAGTGTGTCGTAGCGTTCTTCGGAATAGATGAAAATATCGGCTGAACGGATATTTTTGAATTTTCCGTTCAGCCGAAACTTGTTTTTAGGCACCCCGCAACTCCCCAAAACGAGAGTTGCGAGGGCTATTAGGATATAAGAGCGGCTTTGCATGATATGATGCGCGCCGCGCGGTTATTTCGCGATACTCTTAAAGGCGGAATCAGCAGCGTATTTGGCAAACTCGAGATCTTTTGCGGCATAGGAGGAATAGGTTGCGTCTTTTGCCACAGCATCTTTGAGGTTGGAGATAACGTCTTGCTTGCTGCCTGTGCGCGCTGCGAGAACGGCTTTAAGGTAGCTTGTGGTGGCGTCGGCATTTGAGACTCCGGCAAGAGTTTTTGCTGCGCTGTCGTAATCTTTGCTGAGAATTTGTGCAAGGGCTGCGCTGTTGGTCTTCACGCCGCGCAGATAGTTTGCAGCCTGAGCGTAGTTGCCCTGAGCGATATTGAGATTGCCGAGAGCTTCGCTGTAGTTGTCAGCGCCTGTGCCTTTGGCGATGTAAGCCTGGGCTGTTTCAACATCACCTTCTGCGAGGGCAATCATACCGGCATTGACACAGGCTTCGGGATTGTTGGCTTTGGCGCCATTTGCTTTGGCGATGTAGTTTTTAGCCTCCACGTTGTTGCCGTTCTGATAGGCAATGGCTGCAAGATTGTTGTAGGCGCGATAATCTTTCGGGTAGAGTTCTGCAGTCTTCTTGTAGATGCCTTCTTTTTCTGCGTTGTTGTCGGTAAATGTTGCGAAATAGAGAAGTTCTTCTACGGAGAGCTGTGAAGGATCGCTCTTGTATTGCTCGGTAATCTCGTCGTCGCTGCGGCCGATGAGGTCGTAGTTGATGGTGAGACGCGAACGGCGGAGTTGCGGGAGCACTTCGTCGGCGAGTTCACGGAATGCGGAAGAAATGTTCTTGATTTGCTGCTCGCGCTGTTCGGGATCCTTATACATTGAGAGCACACGGAGAATCACTTCTTTGTCCTGGATATTCGAAGCCGAGACAAGTTGTTGGAAACCGTCCCAGTCCTGCGCCGTGTAGCGGGTGTCGACATTTGTAGCTACTTTTTCTTTCTTCAAGAGTTGGTTTACGTATCCCTTGCTCGACTTTTCGCGCTGCGCAGCGAGTTTGTCGTTGAGTTTCAAACCGCCGTCGGGCGAAGCGTATGCCGAAACTTCCACATTGTTAAGTTCCTTGCGTTCCTGGTCTGACTTGATGTCGCGAAGGGTCTTGATGAAATCCTGCACCGAAGTCTTCTTGAGCTCCGAGTTGCGGATTTTGGCCTGCTGAATAAGGAAGTTGATGCTTGCCTCCTGCTTTTGTTTCAAAACATGAACGAAAGCGTCGGGAGCAATTGCGGGATTGGCCGAAGCAAGTGTACGTTTCAAAAGTTCGCTCGTGGCCACAACGCCGTCGGCAACCTTTACGTCGGGAATCTTGACAGTTTTGTTGCCCACTTTGCCGTCGAACTTCAAGTAGAGCTCGCTCTGCTGCATTTCGGGAACATACTTGAACGAGTTTTTCATCGTATAGTTTCCGCCCACCTTGTACGAAATGGTCTGGTCGTTGCCTTCCACCTTTTCGCCCTGGAATCTTGCGCTCTGTCCCGGGGTTTGGTTGCCGGCGTATTTCATTACGGGAGTTACGGTAACCACCGCCTTACGTTTAAGATATTTCTGCGGGAATTTTCCGTTTATCGTAACGTCAACCTTTCCGCCATTGGTTTCCATGGGGTTGGGAGTTACGGTAAAGTTGTCAGCAGACAGGGCGCCCATCTTGCTGCAAGAAGTAAGAGCCACGGCTCCAGCCAAGGCTAATACGATGTTTATTGTCTTTGACATTGCTTGTGTTAGGTTTATTACAATATATTATATACGCAAAGGTAAGAAATAATTGTCATTACGCCCACCACGCACTACCATGATTTTTAATGTTTCATATCTTTTGCCATGTTTTTGGATTTATCCCCTTTGCCCATTGCCCTGCAAACGTATTCCGCAACATGCAATACGGCATGTTTTCACCCCCTCGTTATATGGCTTTTACTCCAAGGCATCTCGTTTAAATTCCGACGCATCTAATTTAAATTACATGGCCCGGAGTTTTTGCGAGATGCGATGTAGGAAAAACCACATGCTGCCGCCCTTTTACGGCAACCCATAGCAATTTCCCCACATACGGCTTTACCCTCTAAGAAAGAGATGTTTACGGATTAAAACCGCAACTGTTTGCGAACAATGCGCAAATAATACGCATCGCGCTTTGTGTTATCACAATTCCGGCGTATCTTTGTGTAACATTTACGCATTACAACAAAACGATATGGAAGACAAAAAATTTTGCTACAAATATCCCCACCCCAGCGTTACTACCGACTGTGTCATCTTCGGTTTCGACGGCGCCAAACTCAAAGTGCTGCTCATCGAGCGCGGTTTGGAGCCGTTCAAAGGCAAATGGGCTTTCCCCGGAGGCTTTCTGAATATGGACGAGTCGGCCGAGGAGGGGGCTTTGCGCGAGTTGCAGGAGGAAACGGGGCTGACCGGGGCATACATTCGGCAGCTCCATACTTTTTCCGCTCCCAACCGCGACCCGCGCGAACGGGTGATAACCATTGCCTACTACGCCTTGGTGCGACTGCAAGAGGTGAAAGCCGGAGACGATGCCGCAAAAGCGCAATGGTTTGCGCTTGACGAAGTTCCGGCATTAGCTTTCGATCACGACCAGATACTACGCAAGGCTGAACGCGAACTGCGCAAGCAAATACATTTCGAGCCAATAGGGTTTGAACTGCTGCCCGAAAAATTCACGATGAAGGCCTTGCAACAACTATATGAGGCAATATTGAACACGAAGTTTGACCGGCGGAATTTCTACAACAAGATGCAGCACCTCGGCATCCTAAATCAATTGGACGAGACCATGAAACAACCCGCCAAGAAGGACGCCTATCTCTACACCTTCAATCACGAAATGTATGAGGAGATGAAACAAAAAGGATTCAGGCTGGAATTTTAACCCGACAATAAGGCCAAAACACGAAGCAAAGCTATAAAATTTTGAAACTATTGCTGTCCGCTAAAAATCAAAACGGTTTTCGGCGCACCAAATGCCATAACATCACATTTGCAGCGGACATCGGGCTCACAAAAACAAACACCGCCCTACCCTTCACGCCAAGCGGAGAAAAAACAAGGGGTTGCACCACAACAACATGGTGCAACCCCTTAATTAAACCGTATATCTAAAAAACTTAGATTGTCATCGGCGCGTCGATATTGTCATCGCCGAATTCGTCAATCTGTCTGTTTTTCTTGTCATACATAGCTTGTTCGTAATCGTCGCGGTCTACAACGATTACTTTGTTGAACTGGCGCATACCAGTTCCCGCAGGAATCAAATGACCGCAGATCACATTTTCCTTCATACCCTCGAGCGGATCGACTTTGCCGCGTATTGCAGCGTCGTTGAGCACCTTGGTGGTTTCCTGGAACGATGCAGCCGACATGAAACTCTTTGTCTGCAATGCGGCACGCGTGATACCCTGAAGAATCTGCACCGAAGTAGCTGCGATAGCGTCGCGGGCTTCAACAACACGAAGGTCCTTGCGTTTGAGCATTGAGTTCTCATCGCGCAAACGGCGAACGGTAATTATCATACCCTTCTTCATGTTCTCGCTGTCGCCTGCATCTGTAACAACTTTCTTGCCCCAAATGCGGTCGTTCTCTTCCGAGAAATCTATCTTGTCCACAATTTCCTTTTCAAGGAACTGCGTATCTCCCGGATCGACTATCTGCACTTTGCGCATCATCTGACGCACGATTACCTCAAAGTGTTTGTCGTTGATCTTCACACCCTGCAAACGGTAAACGTCCTGCACTTCGTTGACAATGTATTCCTGCACAGCGGTAGGGCCTTTGATTGCAAGAATGTCGTCGGGCGTGATAGAACCGGCGGACAGCGGCGTTCCGGCACGTACAAAGTCGTTTTGCTGCACGAGAATCTGTTTTGACAACGGTACGAGATATTTCTTCGCTTCGCCGATCTTCGGAGTAACAATAATCTCGCGGTTTCCGCGCTTCACGCCGCCCATTGTGATTTCTCCGTCGATTTCGGAAACCACAGCGGGGTTGGACGGATTGCGAGCCTCGAAAAGTTCGGTAACACGCGGCAGACCACCGGTGATATCGCCCGCCTTACTCGTGGCACGCGCAATCTTTACAAGCACATCGCCCGCCTTGACCGTTTGCCCGTCTTCAACTGCAAGACGGCCGTCAATAGGAAGGTTGTAGGAGCAGCGCACCTCGCCATTCTCGTCAAGAATATGGCAGGTTGGTACACGGGATTTCTCCTTGGACTCGATGATAATTTTCTCGCTAAGACCTGTGGCTTCGTCGATATCCACACGGTAGGTAATATTGTCGATTACGTCTTCAAACTTAACCTTGCCGCCAAATTCTGTAACGATTACGGCATTGAAAGGATCCCATTTTGCTACAACAGTACCCTTTTCTACGACATCACCCTCGTTTACGAAAAGTTCTGCGCCATAGGGAACGTTTTGCGTGGAGATTGCGATTCCTGTATTTTCGTCCACAAAGTGAACCTCGGCCAGACGTCCTACAACGATTTTACCGGTAGAGCCGTCATCATGTGTGATATCAATTGTACGAAGTTCCTCGAATTCCAAACGAGATTTGTGCTTCGACACAATGGTAGCGTTGGCAGCAGCATTGGCAGCCACACCACCGGCGTGGAATGTACGAAGAGTAAGCTGTGTACCCGGCTCACCGATAGACTGGGCGGCAATCACACCGACAGCCTCGCCGAGCTGAACCATACGACCGGTTGCAAGGTTACGGCCATAGCACTTCTGGCAAACGCCATGCTTGCTTTCGCATGTGAGAACCGAGCGAATTTCAACGCTTTCAATCGGAGATTTTTCGATCTCTTCTGCAAGCGGTTCGGTGATTTCTTCACCGGCAGCTACAATGAGTTTGCCGGTAGAGGGATTGTATATGTCGTGAACGGAAACGCGTCCGAGAATACGATCGTAGAGAGAAGAAATGACATCTTCGCCATCTTTCAAAGATGTGCATACAAGTCCGCGAAGCGTGCCGCAGTCTTCTTCCGTTATAATCACATCATGGGACACATCAACGAGACGACGGGTAAGATAACCGGCATCGGCAGTCTTCAAAGCCGTATCAGCAAGACCCTTGCGGGCACCGTGGGTGGAAATAAAGTACTCAAGCACCGACATACCTTCCTTAAAGTTTGAAAGAATCGGGTTCTCAATAATCTGTGCACCCTCAGCACCTGCTTTCTGCGGCTTGGCCATAAGACCACGCATACCGGCAAGCTGTGCAATCTGGTCGGCAGAACCACGGGCTCCGGAGTCAAGCATCATATACACAGCGTTGAAACCGCCGTCAGCGCTCGACATCTGCTCCATAAGAGTTTTCTTGAGGTCGGTATTGACATGAGTCCATGCGTCGATAACTTGATTGTAACGTTCATTGTCGGTAATGAAACCCATCTGGTAGTTAGCCGTAATCTGGTCAACCTCTTCGTTACCACGCGCCACGATTTCTTTCTTCTCCTCTGGGATAATGATATCACCAAGGTTGAACGAAAGACCTGCAAGGTAAGCCATCTTATAACCAAGATTCTTGATTCCGTCGAGGAACTCGCAAGCACGAGCCATACCCACAGTCTTAATAACAAGGGAAATGATATCGCGGAGAGATTTCTTGGATATAAGTTTATTGATAAAGCCACATTCTTCGGGAATGATTTCATTTACGATCACACGGCCTACGGAAGTTTCTACGAGATGCTTTTCAGGAATTCCGTCCTCGTTTATATCATTTACAAGCACCTTTACCGGAGCGTGAACATCAACCCTCTTTTCGTTGTAGGCAATGATCGCTTCTTCAGGGCCATAGAATGTAAGTCCTTCGCCTTTGCTTCCCGGACGGAGCTTAGTGATATAATACAAACCGAGCACCATATCCTGTGAAGGAACCGTGATAGGAGCTCCATTGGCTGGATTGAGAATGTTATGACTCTGAAGCATGAGAACCTGAGCTTCGAGAACAGCTTCATTGCTCAAAGGCAAGTGCACAGCCATCTGGTCGCCATCGAAGTCCGCGTTGAAAGGAGTACATGCCAATGGGTGCAACTGAATAGCCTTGCCTTCGATAAGTTTCGGTTGGAACGCCTGAATACTTAAACGGTGAAGAGTCGGCGCACGGTTGAGCATTACGGGGTGTCCCTTCATTACATATTCAAGAATGTCCCAAATAACAGGATCATGGCGATCGATAATTTTCTTGGCACTCTTCACAGTCTTTACAATACCACGTTCAATAAGTTTACGGATTATGAACGGCTTGTAAAGTTCTGCAGCCATGAGTTTAGGCAAACCACACTCACCCATCTTAAGTTCAGGACCAACAACGATAACGGAACGTGCGGAATAGTCTACACGTTTACCGAGAAGATTCTGACGGAAACGACCGGGCTTACCTTTGAGGGCGTCTGAAAGAGATTTGAGCGGACGAGCGGATTCACTCTTTACCGCACTGCTCTTGCGCGAATTGTCGAACAAACTATCCACAGCCTCCTGCAACATACGTTTCTCATTACGCAAGATAACCTCAGGAGCTTTTATTTCGATAAGACGTTTGAGACGATTGTTACGGATAAGCACACGACGATAAAGGTCGTTGAGATCAGAAGTAGCAAAACGTCCTCCGTCAAGGGGAACAAGCGGACGAAGCTCGGGCGGAATCACAGGAATGATGTTCATTATCATCCACTCGGGCTTATTTCGTCCACGGCTTGAACGGAACGCTTCTACTACTTGAAGACGTTTCAGAGCCTCGGTTTTACGCTGCTGAGATGTATCGTTATTGGCACGATCACGTAGTTCGTATGAAAGAGTATCAAGATCCAAATCCTTCAACAAATCATAGATAGCTTCGCCACCCATCTTTGCGATGAACTTATTGGGATCGGAATCGTCAAGATATTGGTTGTCTTTCGGCAACTTATCGGTAAGATTGATATATTCTTCCTCTGTGAGAAGATCCATCTTGTTTACGCCTTCCTCATCGTCCTCGTCTTTCTTTTCAAGCACGCCCGGTTGGATCACCACATATCGCTCGTAATATATTATCATGTCAAGCTTCTTGGTGGGAATACCAAGAAGATAACCTATTTTGTTGGGAAGCGAACGAAAATACCAAATATGGGCAACAGGAACTACCAATTGAATATGACCACAACGATCACGGCGTACTTTCTTTTCTGTTACCTCCACACCACAACGGTCGCACACAATACCTTTATAGCGTATACCTTTATATTTTCCACAATGACATTCATAATCCTTGGTAGGACCAAAAATGCGTTCGCAGAAAAGACCATCGCGCTCCGGTTTATAGGTACGATAATTAATGGTTTCTGGTTTCAACACCTCGCCAAACGAATTTTCCAAAATCTCTTCGGGTGAAGCAAGACCTATGGAAATCTTCGAAAACTGACTCTTTATCTTGTTTTCTTTTTTGAAAGCCATGTTTTATATGTATATAAATATTGAAAAAGAGTTTTCTGCAAATTATTCGAGCGATACACTCAGACCAAGACCTTGAAGTTCGTGGAGCAACACATTAAGCGACTCCGGTATGCCAGGAGTACCGATAGGATCTCCCTTAACGATAGATTCGTAAGCCTTTGCACGTCCAACGACATCATCACTCTTGATGGTAAGCATTTCCTGAAGCACATGAGAAGCACCGAAGGCTTCAAGAGCCCAAACTTCCATTTCTCCGAAACGTTGACCACCAAATTGAGCTTTACCGCCAAGAGGCTGCTGGGTGATTAGAGAATACGGACCAATGGAACGTGCGTGCATCTTATCCTCTACCATGTGTCCAAGTTTAAGCATATAGGTAACACCCACGGTCGCTTTCTGATCAAAAGGCTCACCGGTTTCTCCATCATATAGCTGCATAGAACCATAACGTGGCAATCCGGCCTTATCTGTCCATTCGCAAAGGTCTTCAAGTTTTGCACCATCAAAGATTGGCGTACTGAACTTAACGCCCAAACGTTTGCCGGCAGCACCAAGTACCGCCTCAAAAATTTGTCCAAGGTTCATACGCGAAGGCACACCCAATGGGTTGAGTACGATATCAACAGGACGACCGTCTGCGAGGAATGGCATATCTTCTTGACGCACTATTTTAGAAACAATACCCTTGTTACCATGACGACCAGCCATCTTATCACCAACCCCAATCTTACGTTTCTTGGCAATATAGACCTTAGCCATCTGAATGATTCCAGAAGGAAGTTCATCGCCAATAGTAATAGCAAACTTGCTGCGTTTGAGTTGTGCGTCCATCATATTGAATTTCTTAAGGTAGTTCAATATGAGTTTCTGAATCAATTCGTTTTTTGCAGCATCGGCAGTCCATTTACTGAGTTGTATAGAAGTATAGTCGAGATTCTCGAAAATTTCTCTTCTAAACTTCTCTCCCTTCGAAATAACTTCCACACCTGTGTTGTCTTTAACACCCTGCGAAGTACGTCCTTTAGTAAGGATTACAAGTTTCTCAACCAAAGTTTCCTTGAGTTCTGCTGTTTCTGTCTCGAATTTCTTGTCGAGTTTTTCAAGTTCCACCTTATCAGCAGCCTTTGAAGCACGAGTCTTCATAGCTTTGGAGAACAAACGACGGTCAATTACCACGCCACTCAATGAAGGATTGGCTTTGAGAGATGCATCTTTAACATCACCTGCCTTGTCTCCGAAGATTGCACGCAGAAGTTTCTCTTCAGGAGAAGGATCGCTCTCTCCCTTAGGGGTAATCTTACCAATCATAATATCACCCGGTTCTACGCGTGCACCGACACGGATAATTCCGTTATCATCCAAATCTTTGGTTGCTTCCTCGCTTACGTTGGGGATATCATTTGTAAGTTCTTCGAGACCACGCTTTGTTTCGCGTACCTCAAGCGAATATTCGTCAATATGTATAGAGGTCAGTACATCTTCGCGCACGCAACGTTCGCTGAGCACTATAGCATCCTCGTAATTGTATCCTTTCCACGGCATATAAGCTACGAGAAGATTGCGTCCCAATGCCAGTTCGCCTTTCTCTGTAGCGTAACCCTCGGTAAGAATATCACCTTTCTTTACACGTTGACCTTTTTCACAAATAGGACGAAGGTCAACTACCATATTTTGGTTGGTGCGGCGGAACTTAGGTATCTTATACGATTTGAGTGCTGATTCAAAACTTACAAATTCTTCGTCTTCCGTGCGATCGTAAAGGATATCAATGCGAGTTGCGTCAACATAATCCACGATACCATCGCCCTCTGCGGTAATCATCGTTCGGGAATTTTCGCAAACCTGCTTCTCTATACCTGTACCTACGATAGGAGCTTCATTGTGAATCAAAGGAACAGCTTGGCGCATCATATTGGATCCCATCAATGCACGGTGAGCATCATCATGCTCCAAGAAAGGAATGAGTGCCGCCGCGATAGAAGCTATCTGCTGCGGAGCTACATCCATAAGATCCACTTGTGAAGGCGGAACAACAGGATAGTCGGCATCACGACGACATTTCACTTTGTCGCGAATGAATGTACCGTCATCATTAAGAGGAGCATTTCCCTGACCGATAATCTTTTCCTCTTCCTCCTCTGCCGAAAGGTAAACAATATGGTCGTTGTTCAAATCAACCACAGAATATTTCACCACTCTATAAGGAGTCTCGATAAAGCCGAGATTATCGATCTTTGCATAAACGCAAAGTGAAGAAATAAGACCAATATTAGGACCTTCAGGCGACTCAATAGGGCAAAGACGACCATAATGGGTATAGTGTACATCACGCACCTCAAATCCAGCACGTTCACGCGAAAGACCGCCAGGACCAAGAGCAGACAAACGGCGCTTGTGAGTAACCTCGGCAAGCGGATTGGTCTGATCCATAAACTGCGACAACGGATTGGTCCCGAAGAACGAATTGATAACCGACGATATTGTCTTTGTGTTAATAAGGTCGGTGGGAGTAAACACCTCGTTGTCGCGCACATTCATACGCTCACGTATTGTACGGCTCATACGCGCAAGCCCAATGGCGAACTGATTTGCCAACTGCTCACCTACCGTACGCACACGGCGATTGCTCAAATGGTCGATATCATCAACAGTAGCCTTAGAATTTATCAGTCTGATAAGGTATTTGATGATTTCGATTATATCTTCCTTCGTAAGGACACGAACACTCATATCGGTGTCCAAACCAAGTTTCTTATTAATTCGATAACGTCCGACTTCGTCAAGATCATAACGCTTGTCAGAAAAGAAAAGTCCGTTAATAACTTCGCGAGCACTCGCGTCATCGGCAGGATCTGCATTACGAAGTTGACGATATATATGAAGTACCGCTTCCTTCTCAGAATTACAGGGGTCTTTCTTTAATGTATTGAATATTATAGAATAGTCAAGACCTCCGGTATCCTCCTTGTGTACAAGGATAGTCTTCTCTCCACTATCTATAATCGATGGAATATTTTCTTCGGTAATCATCTCCTCGCGTTCGAGAATAATCTCATTACGCTCGATAGATACCATTTCACCCGTACTTTCGTCTACAAAATCCTCAAGCCAACTCTTGACTACCCTTCCCGCAACACGGCTACCTATATATTTCTTAAGGTTAGCCTTGTTAACCTTTACACTCTCGGCAAGATCGAAGATATCAAGAACATCTTTATCCGTCTCAAAACCAATGGCACGTAACAACGTGGTAACTGGCAACTTTTTCTTACGGTCGATATAAGCATACATCACATTATTGATGTCTGTAGCGAACTCAATCCAAGAACCTTTGAACGGAATAATACGAGCAGAATATAATTGTGTTCCGTTGGCATGAACACTTGAGCCAAAGAACACACCGGGCGAACGGTGAAGTTGAGACACCACCACACGTTCAGCACCGTTGATAACGAATGTACCATAATCGGTCATGTATGGAATGGGGCCCAAGAAAACATTTTGCACTACAGTGTCAAAATCCTCATGACCTGGATCCGTACAGTATAGTTTCAGTTTGGCTTTCAAAGGAACACAATACGTTAGCCCGCGTTCAAGGCATTCTTCAATTGAATATCTCGGAGAATCAATTGAATAGTCAAGAAATTCGAGAACAAAATTATTACGCGTGTCGGCAATAGGGAAGTTCTCTGCAAAAACCTTATAGAGTCCGTCATTCTTACGTTGTTCAGGCGGTGTATCCAACTGTAGGAAATCCCTAAAAGATTTTATCTGAACGTCAAGAAAGTCAGGAAATGGCATCGGTTCCTTCACCGAAGCGAAATTTATTCTCTGGTTTACTAATTTTGAAGACATTCGTTATATCTTGGTTATATGAAATTTATATACGCAAAAAGTTAAGAACCCTCTACCAGAGGATTCTTAACTATATTGTAAGAGTTGTTTCGATTACTTAATCTCAACCTCAGCTCCAGCTGCCTCAACAGCCTTCTTGAGAGCTTCAGCCTCTTCCTTGGCAACACCCTCTTTGAGTTTTGCGGGTGCGCTTGCTGCTGCGTCAACAAGATCCTTAGCTTCTTTCAAGCCAAGACCGCAAGCTTCCTTAACAGCCTTAACAACCTGGAGTTTAGCACTACCTGCGCTCTTGAGGATAACATCAAATGCTGTCTTCTCCTCAGCTGCTTCTGCACCTGCTGCAGGACCAGCTGCCACAGCAACTGCTGCTGCAGCGGGCTCAATTCCATACTCGTCCTTGAGGACCTGAGCTAACTCGTTTACTTCTTTTACTGTCAAATTTACCAATTCTTCAGCAATAGCTTTAATATCTGCCATTTTTTCTATTTTTTATTGTTTTTATTCTGATTTATTTGTTATTCTGGACGTTCGCCCAATGTTTTCAATACTCCATGGATAGTCTGACCACCACTCTGAAGTGCAGAGATAACGTTCTTAGCAGGCGATTGCAAGAGAGCAACGATTTCTGCGATAACTTCGTTCTTGCTCTTCAATGCAGCCAAAGCGCCAAGGTTTTCTGCACCTACATAGAAACTCTGTTCTGCATAAGCAGCTTTAAGACCAGGAATACCGTCTTTGCCTTTTTCTTTAATCAGTTTTGCAGGCACATTTGCAGTATTGCAAAGCATGAGAGCGGTAGTGCCTTTCAAACTGTCATAAAGAGGAGAATAATCGATATCGCTAGCTTCAAATGCTTTGTGAAGCAACGTATTCTTAACTACGACCATTTTTATCTCACGCTTGAAGCACTCGCGACGAAGAGCAGTTGTATCCTCTGCATTCATTGCGGTTACGTCAACCAAATAAAAATTGGCGTATTCCTTAAGAAGAGCACCGATATTCTCGATAACTATAGTTTTTTGTTCCTTCTTCATAATTCAATTAATTTTGGTCTTCGACACCGATTGATTTCGGATCTACACGAAGTCCACGGCTCATAGTGCTCGACAAGAAAATGCTCTTTATATAAGTACCCTTAGCCGCAGCAGGTTTAAGTTTGATTATTGTATTAAGGAACTCTTTCGCATTCTGAGCGATTTTTTCAGGTGTGAACGAAATTTTACCGATCGATGTATGAACAATACCTGATTTATCAACCTTAAAGTCGATTTTACCTTGTTTCACTTCACGTACAGCCTTAGCAACATCCATTGTTACAGTGCCGCTCTTAGGGTTAGGCATAAGGCCACGAGGACCAAGAACACGACCCAAAGGTCCTAATTTTCCCATAATCGAAGGCATCGTGATAATAACATCAACATCAGTCCAGCCACCTTTGATCTTTTCGATATATTCGTCAAGACCTACATAGTCTGCACCTGCCGCTTTTGCAGCTTCCTCCAAATCAGAAGTACAAAGGCAAAGCACACGCACGGTTTTACCCGTTCCGTTAGGAAGCGAAACAACACCGCGAACCATTTGATTTGCTTTGCGAGGATCAACTCCCAAACGCACATCAATGTCAAGAGAAGCATCAAACTTTGTAGTAGTTATTTCCTTTACAAGTTTCGACGCCTCACTGAGCGTATAAATCTTCCCTGCTTCAATCTTGTCGGCTACAGACTTTTGATTTTTTGTCAGTTTACTCATCTTAATTGAAGTTTTATATTATTTATTAGGGAAGTCCCCTTTTACGGTTATACCCATGCTACGAGCTGTACCGGCTACCATTTTCATAGCAGACTCTATGGTAAAGCAGTTCAAGTCGTTCATTTTATCTTCTGCGATAGCACGAACTTGATCCCATGTTACCTCAGCTACTTTCACACGGTTAGGCTCTGCAGATCCGCTTTTTTTCTTGGTAACTTCAAGCAATTGTATTGCAGCAGGAGGAGTCTTTACTACAAACGAGAACGATTTGTCCGTAAAATAAGTAATGACTACAGGCAGAACTTTGCCTGCTTTTTCCTTTGTCCTGGCATTGAACTGCTTGCAGAAATCCATAATATTAATTCCCTTGGAACCCAATGCAGGACCAACGGGAGGCGAAGGATTTGCAGCGCCACCTTTAATCTGTAATTTGATTAATCCAGCAACTTCTTTTGCCATCTTGATTTGTTTTTATAATAATTATTTCAAGAACCGCACGACACGTAACACTATCATGCTATTCTTTTTCCACTTGCATAAACCCCAATTCTAATGGTGTGTTGCGTCCAAACACCTTCACAGAAACCGTAAGTTTCTTCTTCTCGTTATTGATTTCTTCAACAACTCCACTGAAGTTACTAAATGGTCCCTCGGTAACTTTTACACTTTCACCAACTACAAATTGCGGCAAGATTTCCTGGCTTTCATTTTCCATTTCATCGATACTACCCAAAATGCGATTCACTTCACTTGAGCGAAGTGGCGCAGGGTTTTCCATACCGCCAAGGAAGCCCAAAACATTAGGAGTGTAACGCAAATCCTGCGCCACCTCACCTACAAGTTTTGCCTCTACCAGCACATACCCCGGCATAGAATTACGTTCTTTTACTACGCGCTTTCCATTCGGGCTTGAATAAACCACCTTTTCTGTAGGAATAAGTACTTGCAGTACGTTGCCATTGAAGTGTCCGTTTTTTATACCGAGATCGATATATTCTTTAACTTTCCCTTCTTTGCCACTTACTGCGCGTAGTACATACCACCTCATTTCTGCAGGTGTAGTAGTTTTATTTTCCATTGCAGACAGGAGATTAATGCGGATAGACGTTTTCCATTATAAATTGGAAGCATTGGTCTATAGCAAAGACCACCAAAGCAATGATTATGGAAGCTGTCAAAACAACCACTGCATTGTGCGCCAATTCACGACTGGAAGGCCAAGTTGTCTTATACGCAAGTTCTTCATAAGAAGCCTTGCAATATGCAAATGCTTTCTTCAACATGTTTTTATTTTCTTTTCTGCACGGGAAGAGAGACTCGAACTCCCGACACCTGGTTTTGGAGACCAGTGCTCTACCAAACTGAGCTATTCCCGTAATAAAGACTTCCGATTAAACGGAAGCCTTATATTTTTACTATACGATTAGTCGAATACCTGAGTAATCTGACCTGAACCTACAGTACGACCACCTTCGCGGATAGCGAAACGGAGACCTACGTTAAGAGCAACAGGATAGATGAGTTCTACAGAAATCTCAACGTTATCGCCCGGCATTACCATTTCAGTTCCTTCCGGAAGAGAGATTTCACCGGTGCAGTCCATTGTACGGAGATAGAACTGGGGACGATACTTGTTTCCGAACGGAGTATGACGACCACCTTCTTCTTTCTTCAATACATAGATAGAAGCTTTGAACTTGGAGTGAGGAGTGATTGCACCCGGGTGGGTAATAACCATACCTCTCTTGATTTCTGCCTTGTCGATACCACGGAGGAGAAGACCTACGTTATCACCAGCTTCACCTTCGTCAAGAATCTTACGGAACATCTCAACGCCAGTTACAACTGACTTCTTGTCTTCACCGAGACCAAGGATCTGAACTTCATCACCAACCTTAACCTTACCAGTTTCGATACGGCCTGTTGCAACAGTACCACGACCAGTAATAGAGAAGATATCCTCTACAGGCATAAGGAACGGTTTGTCAACCTCACGCTGGGGTTCCTGAATCCATTCGTCAACGTTGTCCATAAGTTCCATCACCTTGTCTTCCCACTTAGCAACACCGTTAAGTGCACCAAGAGCAGAACCGCGAACGATAGGAGTATCCTCTTCGTAGTCGTATTGCGTAAGAAGTTCACGCATTTCCATTTCTACGAGTTCGAGCATCTCTTCATCTTCAACAAGGTCGCACTTGTTAAGGAATACAACAAGACGGGGAACGTTTACCTGGCGAGCCAAAAGGATGTGCTCACGAGTTTGGGGCATAGGACCGTCAGTTGCAGCAACAACGATAATAGCACCGTCCATCTGAGCAGCACCAGTTACCATGTTCTTCACATAGTCGGCGTGTCCCGGGCAGTCTACGTGTGCATAATGACGTTTTGTAGTTTCGTATTCAATGTGAGCGGTGTTAATGGTAATACCACGCTCTTTTTCTTCAGGAGCATTGTCAATCTGATCGAAAGACTTAACGTCTTCGCCGGTGCCCAAACGCTCATGGAGAACTTTGGAAATGGCAGCTGTAAGAGTTGTCTTTCCGTGGTCTACGTGACCAATAGTACCGATGTTAACATGCGGTTTGGTACGCACAAATTGTTCTTTAGCCATAGCTTTACTCTTTTATAATTGTTATTTCAGTGAATATTCTTCACATTGTTATTTCTAACGATAGAGCTGTTACCGAGACTTGAACTCGGGACCTCTTCCTTACCAAGGAAGTGCTCTACCACTGAGCTATAACAGCAAAATAGAGCGGAAAACGGGACTCAAACCCGCGACCCCCAGCTTGGAAGGCTAGTGCTCTATCGACTGAGCTATTTCCGCAATTTTATGTTTTCTTTTTAGTGGGCAAGGACGGATTCGAACCACCGAAGGCGAAAGCCAGCAGATTTACAGTCTGCCCCATTTGACCGCTCTGGAACTTGCCCATAAAATTGCTGCGTGCGAATTGTGTTTACAATGCTTTTGCAGCCGTCCCGAGTGTTGCTGTATCCCCGAAACGGCTGCAAAGTTACTTATTAAATTCAAATTGCAAAATTTTTGCGGCATTTTTTTTAGTGTCCGCGTTGTTTTTCTTTATACTTTGCCACTTGTCGCTGCAAAGCGTCGACGCAAAGGTCAACTCCTTCTTCAAATGTGTCGCAAGTTTTCTCCGCGAAAAGTTCGTCGTTTGGCACTGAGATACGAATGCCCGTTGATTTGTTTTTTGCGGTTTCGGGTTTCACGACTTTCAGGGTTACTTCTGCCGTTCCGATCTGGTCGCACGATTTTGTCAGCTTGGTGAGTTTTTTCTCAACGAACTCATAGAGTTTTTCACCTACATCGAATCGAATTGATTTAATCTTCAGTTCCATATTCATATCCTTTTATGCCCTTGGGTGGGCGAGTTGATAATTTTTCTTCAGTTCTTCGAGTGAAGTGTGGGTGTATATTTCGGTTGTCGCAAGGCTCTCGTGTCCGAGCAGACGTTTCACGGCTTCAAGATCTGCGCCGTGGTTGAGCATTGCAGTGGCGAAGGAATGGCGCAGCACATGGGGCGAGCGTTTTTTCATTGTGGTAACGAGCGAAAGTTCCCGGTTTACGATTTCGCGCACGGCCGCATTGGAGAGGCGGCATCCCTTTTCGTCGGCAAACAATGCCGTGCCGTTTTTCCCGCCGTATTTTCCGATAAATTCCTTTGCCGTTGCCAGCAGCCTCGGTACGACGGGAATTATGCGTTGCTTGTTTCTTTTTCCGGTTACCTTTATTTGTTTCGCACAGAAGTCCACGTCGTCTATATTTAATGAAGTGAGTTCCGAAAGGCGTATGCCCGTGTCGTAAAACATCTCTATTATAAAATGGTCTCGCAGCCCTTCAAACGTGGGTGCCACGGGTATGTCGTCCAACAACATGTCCATTTCTTTTTCCTTCACGAAATATGGCAGGGCCTTTTCTTTCTTGGGGCCGAGAATGCGTTGGGTGGGATCGGAATCATATCTGCCCGTAACGACAAGGAATTTGAAATAGCTTCTTATGGAGCTCAGGCGGCGGTTTACCGATGCGGCGGAATTTCCGCTTTCCATCATCGAGGCAAGCCAGCGTCGCAGGCAGCGTTCGTCTATTCGGGTTTCGTCCAGATTTGTGCCGGGGTCGAGGTTCATCAGTCCGCGCGCGTAGCTTTCAAACTTCGCAAGGTCGCGCGCGTAGCTTTCCACGGTGAGAGCCGAATAGTTGCGCTCGTATTTCAGATAATCACAAAATTCCTTTATATGCATAAATTCGTTACGTGATTGTTTCACGCAACGAATATAAACAAATTTTCCCGAAGACGCAAGCATCTCCGGGAAATTATTTTTCTCCTTATATTATATGTATAGGAAAGCGGGAGGATTTAATCCTCTTTCTCTGCGTTGAGCTTCTGCACGTAGATTGCGTGCTCCATGTTCAAACGGCGAACTACTGAAGGCTTGTTAAACTGCTGACGGCTGCGCAATTCCTTCACCACGCCTGTCTTTTCAAATTTGCGCTTGAATTTTTTCAAAGCTCTTTCGATGTTTTCGCCTTCTTTTACAGGTACTACGATCATGTTTGTTATTAATTTATTATTAGTTTATTATATTCTTGTTTCCCGACAAATCCATGGCATTTCTGCCCCTCTGTCGAATTTTACGGCTGCAAAATTAGTTATACTTTTGTGATATGCAAAAAATTAGTGCAACTTTTTTTGCTTCGTGGCTAAAAAACATACTTTCTGCCGATGCATTTCGCACACTCTGATTTTCAGACGATATGGTATCTGCCGGTGCAAAACCTGCGGGGCATGCACTAAAAAAGCGGGGCCGGGATTTTCTTCCCGGCTCCGCTAATGTTGTTTCGGCGCGCCTTGTCAGGCTTTGCTGTTGCTTGCTGCGCTTCCCGCCAGGGCGGCGAGCAGGGCCTTGAGTACGCGCACGAGGATTTCGATTAGCTTCTTGGTTCGTTCGTTCATGGTTTAGTTTTTTTGATTGTTGTTTTCATGGTATTCCCCTGCCCCATTCCTCCCGGCGCGGAGCGGGGCGGGGAGACTCTCAGGTTAGGCGTTGGGATCTACGTCGCTGCCGTTGTCGGAGCTGTCGGTGTCGTCCTTATTCACGAGCTTGATATCCTGATTGGTAAGGGCAAAGGCCGAACGCATCGCGGAGCTTCTCACAAAGCGCACCATTACGCGCGATATGTTGCTCTTCTTGAAATCCTCCTTGTTGGCTACGCCCTGCGACTGTAGGGTGGCGCGGAAAGAACCGAGGTCGCCGAATCTCACGCTTTTGCCGTCCTGCAACTGAAGTATTATCTGTTCCTGCAAAGACGAGAGCACGGCTTTAATGTCATGCACGGTGAGGGTACACTCGCGGCTGATGTTTTCCGCCACTTGGTTGAGGGTTACATACGATGCCCTGTTGATCATAGCATAAAACTTTACGGTGCCGTCTTTGGGGCTCTTGCGCTTAATCACATTGTAGTAAATCATGGTTTTGTTTGTTTTGAATAGGTTAGTAGTTTAGTTTTTGCTCGTCGTGAGCGGCCTTGTGCGGCGTCAGGCGACTTGCGTATCAACGTTGACGATGCAAAGATACATTGCCTCCCCACCGCGTTGAAGCTATATGAATGCAAAACGGCAGGGAAACGGCAAGAATTTTCCGCGCAAACGTTTTGAAACACAACGGGCAGCAAAAATTTTCGCAAAAATCTGCATCTGCAATTTTTCAAGTCCCACATTGTTTCCCTCACGCCTTATATATATAATGCCACACCTTATATATATAATATGTATAGGCACGAAATTGTTTCGTCCGAAAACACCCGCAAAAAGCGGCCCCAAATATCGTTTTTACGAGGTCAGACCTAATTTAAATTCCGACGCATCTAATTTAAATTTGGTGGCCCGGAGTTTTTACGAGATGCCGTCTGTTTTTTTCGCCCACAACAACGGTTTTCGCCGAGGCGCATCTACAAACTTCTTTCGCCGAAAAACGAAAATTTCCTCCCCTCCAAACGTTCCGAAAACAACAGATTTTTTAAAGAAATCCTATTTGATTATTATTTTTAACATATTCCCCCCCCCCATTTTGCGGCGCATATCTATATTTTGCCTATTTTAGCAACACAATATGCCGGAATATCATGAAAACTCCATGAAACACATGAAAAACGGCAGGAAGGGAATTTTACATGTTTAACAAAATAAATTTATCATGAAGCAACTAAAATCATGGACGGCGCGTATCCTTAGCGCCATGGTTCTGCTCGTTCTCGGAAGTATCGGGCAGACGGTTGTTGCTCAGGACGACGGTCCGGCCGAAGGCTACTACTTTATCTCAAGTGCGGCCCACCCCACCGATGCGCTCCTTTACAACAACACGGGAACCGACCAGGCTTTGCGCATTCACTATGCAAGCCATGTTACTCCCGACAAACTTACCTCCACCGACAAACCCTTTATTTGGGAAATCAAGAAGTATGAAGACGGCTACACTGTTCGCAACTACGTTAGCAACATGTATATCGGCCGTGTCAGCGGTATGGGCTACGGCGAAGGCGCAGGTTTTGTGGACACACCCACCGAAATCCAGCTCCCGCCCTCAAGCGTTGTCGACGGTTCTTATCTCATCGCCAACGTAAAAGCCAATCTCACCTACGGACCACTCTTGGGCTATCAGGGAGTATACAATGGCGAACAAATCACCGGTTATTGGGGCGATATGGCTAATCCCGGCTCCGAACACTCGTGGTATTTCGACAAGATCGACCCTTCGAAACTCGACGACATAGAAGATGTTATTGAAGTGGACGGCTCGCTCGACGACGGCTACTATTTTATCAATTTCTCAAACTACACCGACCCCACCACCTGCATGGTGCCCGTTCAGGACGGAGAACTTTGGAGACTCGGCGCATACTCGCGCGACAACAGCAACTACGACAATTCCTTTATTTGGCACGTAACCAAAAACGCCGACGGCGAAACCTATTCGTTCAAGAACTGCGGCGCACAGGATCTCACCTACATCGAAAACGTAACCAAGGGCGACAAAGTAAGTCCCTATATCCTTATGACGGGCAAGCACCCCGCTACGTTCAAACTCCAGTTCCTTAGCAACGGCTGTGCTTATGTTTATTCCACCGACAACGACTACAACTACGCCATCAACATTGAAACGGGGAACATAGAGACACAGACAAACCACACCTCGGCTTCGATGGTGAAATTCCTGCCCGTTCCTGCCAGCGACGTTACCAATTCGCTCAAGCTGCAAGAGGCTATCAGCTATGCGGCAGGCCAACAGTTCACCGTGGGAACTAATCCCGGACAAGTATCGCAGGAAGACTACGACACCTGGGCTGCCGTTTACGAAAAGGCAACAGCAGCAGCCGGCAGCGATGATGACCATTCCGCTCTCATAGCCGAACTCAACAACGCCACCAACGCTCTCATCGAGAAGATAATTCCCGTGAGCGAAGGCTACTATACTTTTGAGAATATGGAATATTCGGGCAGTTTCCTCAAGCCCTATTTCAAGAACGGCGAATGGTATCTTGGCCACGACGTAGTTGATCCCACTCTCGACCAAAGCACCGTTTGGCACGTCATAAAGAATGCCGACGGCAACCTCGTGCTCAAAAACTGCGGCACACAAGATTCCACCTATATGGTTTCCATGTCAACAGGATACGTATGGGGTCTTCCGAGAATGGCTGGAACAAGCAAAAACTACCAGACTTTCAAGCACAGTAACAGCAACATCTTCCAAATCTACTCAAGCGATAACAACAACTTCTGGAATGCTGACTACGGCAACGTAGTTTCTTCAAACAACGACTACCACCCCACCGACGGATTCTGGAAAATAGAAAAAGTTGACGCACCCTATTTCACCGAACTCAACGAAGCAATCACCGATGCCGCAG
>CAVFYC010000017.1:0-36880 GCA_963626585.1 Christensenellaceae bacterium Phil1
GGAATTTAAATTTCATGGCCCGGAGTTTTTTACTAGATGCCGTGTAGTTTTTTCGGCTTGAAATTTGGGAAAAGCGGAACGCTGCAACAATAGGAAATGCAAAGGAGGAAATTTGTGCGAAATAAACGCGTGATTGTATGAAAAGCAATATTTACTTTACAAAAAGCATTCTCTGCATATATTCATTAAATATAGCTGATTTTTGGCGGTTGGGGATTTTGGGAGAAATGGGTGAAATGTGTTTATTATCTTGTTTGTCAGATATAAAATACTATCTAAGGATAACGACAAGATGGATAAGAAAAACTGCATAAGATAGAATAAAAACCGCATATCGCGGAAGATATTCAAAAATTTTATTCCGAAAAACTTGCACGGAGTTCGGAAAAACCGTATTTTTGCCAAAACGAAAAAGATTTGCAATTATGACGAGAAAAGAACTCCGTTTGGAACACATCCGCAGAATCCTTACGCTGCAGAACGTACGCAGTCAGGAAGATTTGCTTGAGAAACTTGCTATGGTAGGCTGTGTGTCAACCCAAGCTACGCTCTCGCGCGACCTTCATCAGTTGCGCGCATTGCGCACGTCCGACCAGTTTGGAAACATGCGCTACATCCTTCCCACCAACCCCAACTACACTCATGTGGTGAAGCGCCGCATTGTGAACGAGGTGCCTATCGAGAACAGTTTGCTCAATTTCGACGACGGCGGCGTGATGCTTGTGCTTCACACCATACCCGGCTTTGCAAACGCCTTGGCTGGCACAATCGACAGCAAGCACTACAATAGCGTGGCCGGCACATTGGCAGGCGACGACACCGTGATGGTGATGGGCAAGAAAGGCTATACGCGCGAGCAGATTATAGAAGATCTTAGCGGAATAGTGCCGCAAATCAAAAACCGACAAATCTCGGACGAAAAGTAAGGTGAGCGCCCGAAACGTGTTTCGGGGCAGATTATCTTAATAGCAAATGACTTATAACGATGGAATAGACGTGTTGGTGGCCGACGCGTCTCATGAGAAATATGTGGATACGATTCTGAAAACAATAGCCGATGCCGCAAAAGTGCGCGGCTCGGGAATCGCTTCAAGGACACACGAATATGTTGCGCAGAAGATGCGTGAACGCAAGGCCATAATAGCTCTCTACGGCGAGGAGTTCGCCGGATTCTGCTACATAGAGAGCTGGGAAAACAAGCATTATGTGGCAAATTCGGGGCTTATAGTAGTTCCCAAATTCCGTAATCATCACCTCGCCACGCGCATCAAGGAAACAGCATTTACGCTCAGCCGTCTGCGCTGGCCGCACGCGAAACTTTTTGGTCTCACAAGCCAGGGTGCAGTGATGAGGATAAACACAAAACTAGGCTATGTGCCAGTGCCGTTGTGCGACCTCACTCAGGACGACGACTATTGGAAGGGCTGCGGTACGCCGGAACATCCGTGCTGTGTGAACTGCGACGTGCTCGCCCGCACAGGCAGAAAATATTGCGTGTGCACCGGAATGCTCTACGATCCCGCCGACCACGAAGGAGATGCGCTGCCCGTGGAGCTCCCGCCCGATGTGGTGGAAATGGCAAAGAATGCCGCAGCAAAAGGCTTACGTTAGAAAAAAATAAAAACTCTTCAAGCAATGAATATGAAAAAGAAAGTGGTGGTGGCATACAGCGGAGGACTCGACACGTCCTACACCGTGATGTATCTTGCCCACGAAATGGGATACGAAGTGCACGCCGCATGCGCCAATACCGGTGGATTTAGCCCCGAACAACTGAAACAGAACGAAGAAAACGCATATAAACTCGGCGCTACCAAATATGTTACGCTCGACGTTACGCAGGAATACTACGAGAAGAGCCTGAAATTTATGATTTTCGGCAATGTGCTGCGCAACAACTGCTATCCCGTTTCCGTTTCGAGCGAGAGAATTTTCCAGGCAATAGCAATTGCGCGCTACGCCAACGAGGTGGGCGCCGATGCCATAGCTCACGGTTCAACAGGAGCCGGGAACGATCAAATTCGCTTTGACATGACGTTCCTCGTAATGGCTCCCGGAAAAGAAATCATCACACTCACGCGCGACAAGGTGCTTACCCGTAAGGAAGAAATCGACTATCTTAACGCCCATGGCTTTGAGGCGGATTTTGCAAAGCTCAAATATTCCTATAATGTAGGCATCTGGGGTACCTCGATATGCGGCGGAGAAATTCTCGACAGCAACCAAGGACTCCCCGAAACGGCATATCTTAAACACGTAACCGCCGAAGGTGAACGCGAACTCAAGATTGGTTTTAAAGACGGCGAAATAGTGAGCGTTGACGGCAAGGAATATTCCGACAAAATCAAGGCAATTCAAGAAATAGAGAAGATTGGCGCGGCTTATGCCATAGGTCGTGATTGCCATGTGGGAGATACTATCGTCGGGCTCAAAGGTCGTGTAGGTTTCGAGGCAGCTGCGCCGATGCTTATCATAGGAGCGCACCGTTTCCTTGAGAAATACACGCTCTCAAAATGGCAGCAGTATTGGAAAGATCAGGTCTCGAATTGGTATGGAATGTTCTTGCACGAAAGCCAATACCTGGAACCTGTAATGACAGACATAGAAGCAATGCTTACATCCTCGCAAAGAAATGTCAACGGCGTGGTAACGTTGAAACTCCGCCCATATTCTTTTGAAACTGTGGGAGTGGATTCAAAGGACGACCTTGTAAAGAATCCTTTCGGCGAATATGGCGAAACGCAGAAGGGCTGGACTTCAGAAGAGGCCAAAGGCTTTATAAAAGTTAGCTCTACTCCTTTGCGCATTTACTATTCCAAACACAAAGACGAGCGTCGTTGATATGGTAAAGGCTGGAATCGTAGGAGCGGCGGGCTATGCTGCAGGCGAGTTAATCCGTATTCTCGTAAATCACCCGCAGGTAGAAATCGTGTTCGCCCATTCGGGCAGCAATGCGGGCAATCTATTTTCAGATGTACACGAGGGATTGCTCGGCGAAACCGACATGAAATTTACAGATACCCTTGCGCTCGACAAGATAGACGTTTTGTTTATATGTCTGGGGCATGGCAAGAGCGCGGAATTCCTTGAAAAAAATCCTGTGCCCAACAACGTGAAGATTGTAGACTTTGCGCAGGATTTCAGAATCGCAGCTCCGGGCAACGACTACGTATATGGTTTGCCCGAAACCCATCGCGCGGAGATTTCCAAGGCGCAGCATGTTGCCAATCCGGGTTGTTTTGCCACTTGCATACAACTTGCGTTGCTTCCGCTCGCAAAAGCGGGCGCGCTGAAGGGAGATGTGGTGATCAATGCCCTTACCGGTTCAACCGGGGCGGGAGTAAAACCGCAGGCCACCACACATTTTAGCTGGCGCAACGGAAATATCAGTGTTTACAAGGTATTTACGCATCAGCATCTCCTTGAAATCAACCAAAGCATCAAGGAATTTCAGCCCGATTTCAGCGGAGAACTCGATTTTGTGCCTTATCGTGGCGATTTTGCGCGCGGAATTTTCACCACTGTGTTCATGCGCACCGAATTGTCGCAGGAACAAATCGACGAATGTTACTCCATGTATGCCCAAGAACCGTTTACGCATTACATTTCAAAGGACATCGATTTGAAACAAGTGGTCAATACCAATCGCGCATTGGTTCACGCACAGAAATATGGCGACCGTCTGCTTGTAACCTCGGTTATCGACAATCTTTTGAAGGGTGCAGCGGGGCAGGCAGTTGAGAATATGAATATAATGTTTGGTCTCCCCGAAACGGAGGGGCTTAAACTCAAGGCTGCGGCCTTTTGAAAATTGATGATAAGATGAAACCATTTGATGTATTCCCACTTTATGATGTGGAAATAGTTCGCGGTAGCGGCTGCAACGTTTGGGACGCCGACGGCAACGAATATCTTGATCTCTATGGCGGTCATGCCGTGATCAGCATCGGACATTGCCACCCCCACTATATAGAATGCGTAACACGGCAGCTCAACTTGTTGGGATTCTATTCCAATTCGGTGCAAAACCATTTGCAGACGGAGTTTGCGGAACGCTTGGGAAAAGCCTGCGGATACGAGGATTATTCGCTGTTTATGGTAAATTCGGGCGCAGAAGCCAACGAAAACGCAATGAAGCTTGCTTCGTTCCACAACGGACGCTCAAGAATTCTCGCTGCGGGCGGAGCGTTTCACGGACGTACCTCGCTGGCTGTCGAAGCTACCGACAATCCTAAAATCAATGCGCCTGTAAATGCGAACAACCACGTTACATTTCTCCCGCTCAACGACACGGAGGCTTTTGTAAGCGAGATAGCCAAAGGCAATGTGTGTGCCGTGATTGTGGAGTGCATTCAAGGAGTTGGCGGAATACATCTTGCTACAAAAGAGTTCATGCATGCTTTGCGCAAGGCCTGTGATGAATACAACACAGTGCTCATCTGCGACGAAGTGCAGTGTGGATACGGCAGAAGCGGTAAGTTCTTCGCTCATCAACATCTCGATGTGAAGCCCGACTTGATAACTGTAGCAAAAGGCATAGCCTGCGGATTTCCGATGGGCGGGCTTCTGATTTCCCCGAAGTTCAAGCCCGTTTACGGCATGCTGGGCACAACTTTCGGCGGCAACCATCTTGCATGCGCGGCAGCCCTGGCGGTGCTCGATGTGATTGAAAACGAAAATCTTGTGAGCAATGCCGGCGAAGTGGGAGCGCATCTCATGAAACGTTTTGAGGAAATCGACGAAATAAAAGACATTCGCGGCGAGGGCTTGATGATTGGACTTGAATTTGCAAAGCCCGTGAAAGAACTTCGCAAGGATCTGATTTTCGAGCAGCGCGTCTTCACCGGCGGTGCGGGCACAAATATTCTGCGCCTTCTCCCGCCTCTCACTCTCAGCATGGCTCAGGCCGACGACTTTGTGGGACGTCTGAAAAATGCCCTCGTAAAATTCTAAAGCACCATAGCTTAAACTTATTATACAACACAGAAGTATTACAAGTTGCGGCCCGCATTTTCCGAAAGGGAATGCGGGCTGTTTAATTTATTCCCCTTGCATTTTCGGAGGTGTTGCATGCCGAAAAAACGATATGCGCATGGCGGAAAAACTCCGGGCCATGAAATTTAAATTCCGACGCATCTCGTAAAAATTAGATGCGGCGGAGTTTTTACGAGATGCCGTGTAGTTTTTTTCTTGTTTGATATAGGCAAAATTGCGGGCTTGGGCAAAGTTTTGAAACAAGGAAAATTGCTTTTGTCATGCCGAAAAACCATGATATTGCCATTTTATTTGTAATTTTACGCTTGTAAATTTGGATAATTAGCGCCTATTGGTAAAATATCGGGCGCAAAGTTTTATAAATCAAGAATAAAAAATGACACTATATAATGAACTACAAATGGAAATACACCCCTCCTTCGCAAGAAGAAGAGGACGCTGCTCGTTCGCTCGCGGAGTCTCTGGGCATTCACCCCATTCTGGGGCGTTTGTTGCAGAACCGATGCATAACGACAACAACTGAGGCAAAAAAGTTTTTCCATCCGCAACTCGCCGATCTTCACGACCCGTTTTTGATGAACGATATGCGTGAGGCGGTTGACGCTGTGAACCATGCTGTGGGGCACAACGACCGCATTCTCGTGTTCGGCGATTACGATGTTGACGGATGCACGGCTGTTACCGTGGTCTACAAATTTTTGAAAGCCTATTGTTCGAACATCGACTACTATATCCCGGATCGCTATGATGAGGGCTACGGACTGTCGAAACGCTGCATAGACTATGCTTTTGAAACCGGAGTGAAACTTATGATTGTTCTCGACTGCGGTATAAAGGCTATCGACGAAGTGGCATACGCCAAGTCGCGCGGGATAGGCGTGATAATCTGCGACCATCACGTGCCCGACAAGGAATTGCCCGATGCTGTGGCTATTCTTAACCCCAAACGTTTTGATTCCACCTATCCTTATGACCATCTTTGTGGCTGCGGAGTGGGATTCAAACTGATGCAGGCTTTCGCACAAGACAACGGAATTGAATTTAATAAGCTCATTCCGCTCCTCGACCTGTGCGCGATAAGCATTGCAAGCGACATCGTGCCCGTTACAGGGGAAAACCGCATTCTTGCATACCACGGATTGCGCCGTCTGAACAGCAACCCGTCGATGGGAGTGGAGGCAATTATCGAGCTATGCGGACTGGAGGGAAAAGAACTCACTATGAATGACATTGTGTTCAAGATAGGGCCGCGCATAAACGCTTCGGGACGAATGATGAACGGTAAGGAAACCGTGGCATTGCTTACCGAACACGAACACGACGCTGCAATTGAAAGGGCAAACCGTATAAACCTTTACAACGAGGCGCGAAAAGATATTGACAAGCAGATGACCGAAGAAGCAAACAAGATTGTTGACAGCATAGACAATCTCGACAACCTTCGCTCGCTTGTGGTTTACGATCCGTCGTGGCATAAAGGAGTTGTAGGCATTGTAGCTTCGCGCCTAACCGAGGTATATTACCGCCCGGCCGTTGTGCTCACGCTTAGCGACGGTTTCGCAACTGGCAGCGCCCGTTCCGTGGTGGGTTTCGACGTATATAAAGCCGTGGAAAGCTGTCGCGATCTTCTTGAGAACTTTGGCGGGCACACCTATGCCGTAGGTCTTACGTTGAAACCGGAGAATGTGGCGGAATTCAAGCGTCGCTTTGAAAATTATGTCGAGAATAATATAAGCGAGGAGCAGACCGAAGCGAGCATCGACATATCTGCTGTGATTGATTTCCGGGATATTACGACCAAGTTCCGCAATGATCTCAAAAAGTTCAATCCTTTTGGCCCCGGCAACCCCAAACCGCTTTTCTGCACCAGGAAAGTTTACGACTACGGCACAAGTAAAGTGGTTGGGCGCGAACAAGAACATATCAAGCTCGAACTTGTTGACAACAAGTCGAACAATATTGTAAACGGCATCGCTTTCGGGCAAAGTTCGCAGGCCAGATATATCAAAACCAAGCGCTCCTTCGACATTTGTTATTCGATAGAGGAGAACACACACCGCCACGGCGAGCTACAGTTGCAGATAGAGGATATCCGTCCGGCGGGCGAATGAAAACGGCATGGGAGATGCGTTTAGGGAGATACTGAAACGTTACTGGGGCTACGAAGATTTTCGCGGCATTCAGCGTGATATTATCGACAGTATAGCTTCCGGGCGCGACACCCTCGGACTAATGCCGACCGGCGGCGGCAAATCAATCACATTCCAAGTGCCAACGCTCGCACGCCAAGGGCTTTGCTTGGTGGTTACTCCCCTTGTGGCGTTGATGAAAGACCAGGTGGCGGCGCTGAGAATGCGCGGAATCAAAGCTACGGCAATCTACAACGGAATGAAGCAGGACGAAATCACTGCGGCGCTTGAGAATTGCATCTTGGGAGACTATAAGTTTCTCTACGTATCGCCCGAAAGATTGGAATCAGAGTTTTTCGTTTGGAAAGCATCAAAGATTCCCGTGAGCATGATAACTGTAGACGAAGCTCATTGCATATCTCAGTGGGGCTACGACTTTCGTCCTTCATATCTTAAGGTAAACGAGATACGCAAGCTCTTTCCAAATGCTCCCGTGCTGGCTCTCACTGCTACTGCCACCAAAGAAGTTGTTGACGATATACAGAAACGGTTGAATTTCCGCGAGACCAATGTGTTCCGCATGAGCTTTGAGCGCAAGAATCTCACGTATGTTGTGCGAAAGACAGAGGACAAACCGGGCGAGTTGCTTCATATTCTCAAAAGCATGTGCGGCACGGCGATTGTTTATACGCGCAACAGGAAGGAGACGTTTGAGATTGCGAAATTTCTAAAGGAAAACGACATCACGGCACTCAATTACCACGCTGGCCTAACGCGCTACGACAAAGATTTGCGCCAGAGAAGTTGGACGGAAGGCGAGACGCGGGTAATGGTATCAACCAACGCTTTCGGCATGGGCATTGACAAAGCCGACGTAAGGCTTGTGGTTCATATGGAAGCGCCCGATTCGCCCGAGGCATACTTTCAGGAAGCGGGCAGAGGCGGCCGCGACGGAAAACAGGCGTATGCCGTGTTGCTGTATAACGGCAGCGACCATACGAAGTTGCTCCGGCGGGTGTCGCAGAACTTTCCTCCGGTTTCCACCATACGCAAAATTTACGACTGTCTTGCGTATTTTTTTGAACTTGCCCTGGGCGACGGATATTATGTGAGCTATGATTTCAACCTTGCCGAGTTTTCGTTGCGCTACCATTTCTTTCCCGAAACGGTGGAAAGCGCATTGAAAATCCTTACCCGCGCGGGATACATTTATTATGCCGAGGAAGAGGATATCAAGGCGCGTGTGGTATTTATGATTACGCGCGAAGAACTTTATCGCATTGACCAAACCACGCGCGAGGCTGAAAACGTGATTCAGACAATGCTCCGCACCTACGCGGGAATATTTACCGATTACGCTTTTATTGACGAACAGGAAATTGCAGCGCGTTGCGGAATAACAAGAGAGCGTGCAGTGGAAATTCTCAAGAGTCTTTCGCATCAGCGCATCATACATTATATCCCCCACAAGCGCACACCGCGCATCACCTACCTGCAACGGCGTGTTTTGTCTGAGGAACTGGTGATAAGCCACGAGGTTTACGAAATGCGCAAGGAGGAATATATTTCCCGCATTCAAACTATGCTCGATTATTGCGAGGGCGAGGAATGCCACAGTAGGTTCCTGCTAAAATATTTCGGCGAGACAGATGCCGCCGATTGCGGGAAATGCGAAATATGTTTGAGCCGAAAAAAACGAGATGCCGCATTAGGCTCGGCCAATGCCGTGCGCAATGCAATCCTTGCCGTTCTCTCCGACGGCAAAGCCCATTTCGCCACCGAGTTGCGCGTTGACGGAGTGCCGGTAGCTGTTACTGCCGAGGCTATAGAGGAGATGGTGCAAAACTCCGAGGTTGTAGTGGTAAACGGACGCTACATGCTTAAGAAATAACCGCATCTTAAGCATACGAAAACCTATCTGATAATCACAATATTATATATCGCGAAAACTCCGCCGCATCTAATTTTTACGAGATGCGTCGGAATTTAAATTTGGTGGCCCGGAATTTTTACGAGATGCCGTGTAGTTTTTTCGGCATGCACATATAGCTCGCAACAGGTGCGGAGTGGGGGAGAGTTTACTTCATGAAAACGAAATAAACTGCGGCAATGAGGCAAAGAAATGCCGCCAAATGATTCCAATGCAGGCTTTGCCCTTGAAAAATCACGTTGGCAATCATCGCAAATACCACAAGGCTCACACATTCTTGTATCACCTTGAGCTGAACAAGCGAAAAAGGTCCGCCGTTTCCCGAAAAGCCAATGCGGTTAGCCGGCACCTGGCAACAATATTCGAAAAAAGCTATTCCCCATGAGAATACAATAACGCCTATAAGCGGCCAACGGCTGCTCACACCCGTTTGTTGCAATTTTAGATGCCCATACCAGGCAAGCGTCATGAATACGTTGCTCAACAAAAGCAACGCTATCGTGTAAAATCCTTTCATCAGTTAAAAATTATCCTTTATCCCGAAAATCATTCCGCATCTTCGAGCATTTTCAAAAAATCATTTTCGTTCACAATGGCTATGCCGAGTTTCTGCGCCTTTTCAAGTTTCGACGGCCCCATGTTTTCGCCGGCGAGAATAAAGGAAGTTTTCGACGAAATGCTCGACACGTTTTTCCCGCCGTGCTGCTCGATTATCGCCTTGTACTCCTCGCGCGAATGATTACTGAACACGCCGCTTATCACAACCGACTTGCCGTTGAGCGCAGTGCCTTGTGGTTTTGATTCTTCGCCTATCGACATCTGTAATCCCGCATCTCGCAAACGCTCCACGAAGTCCCGGTTTTTCTCGTCCCTGAAATATTGGAAAATGCTTTGGGCAATGATTTCGCCCACTCCGTCGATTTGTGAAAGGCGTGCCACATCGGCATTGGCAATGGCGTTGATGTTTCCCATGGCACGGGCAATGTTTTTGGCGGAAACCTTTCCCACAAATCTGATACCCAATGCGTAGAGCACTCGCTCAAACGGAATTTTCTTGCTTTCCTCAATTCCTTTCACCGTTTTGCGCGCCGATTTCTCGCGCGAACTGCCGTAGCCCGCAATGTCGGCCACTTTGAGGCGATAAAGGTCGGCAGCATCGGAAATAAGTCCGCGCTTGAAAAAATCATCAACCGTTTCGGGGCCCACACTGTCGATGTTCATCGCGTCGTGGCTTATGAAATGCTCTATTCTACCCTTGATTTGCGGCGGGCAAGCCGTATTGGTGCAATACCAGGCCGCCTCGCCCGGATAACGAACGAGCTCCGCGCCACACTCCGGGCAATGGGTTATAAATTCAACCTTCTCGCCGCCCTTGCCTTGGGTGTCGGCGTCAACTCCTACGATCTGCGGAATAATCTCTCCCGCCTTTTCCACATAAACATAGTCGCCCTCGTGAAGATTTAGCTTCTTGATCATATCTTCGTTGTGGAGCGACGCCCGTTTCACCATTGTGCCTGCAAGCAAAACGGGTTCCATATTTGCCACGGGCGTTATCGCACCGGTTCTGCCCACTTGAAACGTAACTTTGAGCAGTTTTGTGCGTGCGCGTTCGGCCTGGAATTTATACGCGATGGCCCACCGTGGAGTTTTCGAGGTAAATCCGAGCTGCTGTTGTTGGGCAAGGGAATTTACTTTCAGCACAATGCCGTCGGTAGCTACGGGAAGTTTTTTGCGCTCTTCGTCCCAGAAATCAATATATGCGTAAATGTCTTCGAGGCGCGGCATCACTTTCATCGCATTTGAGACTTTGAATCCCCACGATGCCGCCTTTTGCAGATTTCCATAGTGATTGTCCGAAGGAAGTGAGTCGCCGAGCAAATAATATAGGTAGGCGTCCAACCCTCTCTGCGCTACCACAGCCGAACTCTTGCTTTTCAGTGTGCCCGATGCGGCATTTCGTGGGTTTGCAAACAAGGGCTCTTCGGCAGCTTCACGCTCGGCGTTTAGACGTTCAAAGCTTTTCCACGGCATAAGCACCTCGCCGCGAATCTCAAATGCGTCGGGGTAGTCGCCGGGTGCGAGCTGGAGCGGAATGCTGCGTATGGTGCGCACATTTGCCGTAACGTCGTCGCCTTGTTCTCCGTCGCCGCGCGTAACGGCCCGCACAAGTTTTCCATGCTCATAGGTAAGCGAGATGGAAAGTCCGTCGAATTTCAACTCGCAACAGATGTCGAAATGCTGTCCGCCCAGCCCGTCGCTCACACGTTCGTAGAAAGCGCGCACATCTTCGCGGTTGTAGGTATTTGCAAGCGAAAGCATGGGATAACGATGGCGAACTTGCGAAAATTCTGCGCTCACGTCGCTCCCCACACGCTGCGAAGGCGAATTTGCATCGTAGAATTCGGGGTGGCGTGCCTCGAGATCCATAAGTTCGTGCATAAGGTCGTCAAACTCCCGGTCGGAAATTTCGGGAGCGTTCTTCACGTAGTAAAGATAATTGTGTCTGTGCAGTTCTTCGCGCAGCTGTTTTATCCTGTTGTGCTCGTCCATTGCTTGCAATCTTTTAAGCTACAAATATAATCAAATATCGTTTTTCTGATGTCTGATATCTTTTAAACGATGTCAGACATTATTTGAATAATATCAGACATTGTTTTTACGATATACTATATAGTGAAATTAGAGTTCGAGACGGTATTTCACGCGGTGCCTTTTGGCAAAACGAGTCCAGAACTTGCGCCGCGCCTTGCGTATGGTTTCGAAACATTCTGCGGCATCGCCGCCACGCGCTTGGGCATATTCTTCGGCAATCACGCGGAAAAAATCGAGCTGCCCCCATAGGCGCGCAAAATTGCGGCAGCCTTTTTTGATGCTAACGGGTGAAAAACTCATTCGGTTTATATCCACGAAAGCGAATTGCCATTTCCCTTCAACTTGGTCAAACAAAATGTTTCCGGGAGAGAAGTCTCGGTGAAGCATTCCCGCTTGGTGGAAAGCTGCCGTGGCTCTCACGAAAGCGCGCACGATATCTTCGCAATCCGAGATGCGGGCATCGCCGAATTCATAGAAGCGCCGGGTGTAAGGACATTCGGTGCTGATGAAATAAGAGTCCGCCACCAAGCCGCCTGTGCGCCGCTCAATATAGGCTACGGGCGTGGGAGTGTTGAAACCGGCGCTTATCACACGGAATGCATAGTCGTAGGCACGCACGCCTTTGGGTTTGCGGAAAAATGTATACGCCACGCGGTTGAAAATATTGGGTTTGCCGAAATGTTTTACCACCATATTTTCGCCGCCGAGCGTAAATCGGCGCAACGTGTTGCGGTTGCCTTGCTGCACAAGTGCGCCCTGGGGAAAACGGCGGTCGATGTTGTCGATAAATTCGCACAATTCGGCGTTGCAGCAATATTTCGGGTTTAGCGTTATTCTCATCTTATATAAATAAGGAGGCCTCGAAGCCTGCGTTGGGGGAATTTTATACGGCAAAGTTAGCAAATCCGCATGAAATCACTAAATTTGCAAAACAACTAATGCGATACATTACAAATGCAAAACCGACATCTTGACCGCCGAAGCTATTTCAACGAATTGGCAACGACGAGTGAATCATACTATATACCATATCTGGAAAAACATATCCCTCTTGCTCCGGGCACCAAGGTTTTGGAAATTGGCTGCGGCGAAGGTGGAAATCTCGAGCCCTTTGCCGAGAGAGGCTGCGAGGTAACTGGTGTGGATATTGTGAGACAACGTACAGAGCAGGCCAAGACTTTTTTTGCCCAGGACGGTTTTCATGGCACTTTCATCTGTCAGGACGCAAGCACTTTGGGCGAAGAATTTTCCGGGAAGTTTGATATTGTCCTCGCGCACGACGTTATAGAACACGTGCCCGATAAATCGGGATTCCTGTCTGCCGCCTTGCGTTTCCTTCGTCCTGGCGGAATTGCTTTTTTCGGCTTCCCCGCGTGGTTTATGCCCTTTGGCGGCCACCAGCAGATATGCCGCAGCAAGTTTTGCTCCCATGCTCCGTTTATCCATCTGCTTCCCGAATCTGTGTATCGCCTTTTGCTTGAATTTTGCGACGTAAGTGAAAAGGATATCACCGAACTTATGGACATTCGTTCCACACGCACAACAATTGAACTCTTTGAAAAAATAGCGCGCAACGCGGGATTTGAGATTGAGAACCGACATCTGTGGTTTATCAACCCGCATTACAAAGCCAAGTTCGGACTCAAGCCGCGCACTCTCTGCGGAGCGATAAGCGCTGTGCCTTATCTTAGGGATTTCTTTACCACTTCGGCGTTTTTCCTGCTCAAAAAGCACGAATAAATCACATTGGATTTCAAACAATATAAAATAACATCAGCATGAAAAAGGTTTTTATTTCTCTTGTCTGCATTATGGTTTGCATGGCAGGCTTTGCACAGAACAAGGCAAAGCATCTGCAATTTCTTTCGGAGCCTATTGATGGCACTGTGAGCTCATTTGTGGAGAAAATGGAGAAGAAAGGTTTTGAATTCAACGCGAATATAGACAAAAATGCCGTGATGATGGGCGAATATGACGGCTACAAGAATGTTACGCTCTTCATTCAGTCGTGCACCAAAAAGGATTTGGTGTTTGGCGTAGGCTTAACGTTTGAACATCATGAGAAATGGGATTCGCTCCTATTGGATTACAACGCACTTAAAGCCAAGTTGACCGAAAAATATGGCAAACCGGCTGAATGTAATGAGAAATTCGCCAGCGGTTCTGCCGATAATCTTAGCGAAACTCAGATAATGGAGGCCGTGAGAGCCGGGAATTGCGACTATTTTACGGTTTACAAAATTCCGGAAGGCACTGTAAATCTCGCAATATCGCGTGCGCAATACGGCGAAGACGTTGTATGCTACGTACAACTTGATTTCCTGGACAATCAAAACGTTGCAAATGAGAAGACTAAGACAAAGAAAATAATCAAGAGCGAATAAGATTTTTCTTACATCGGTTATCGCAAAAATTCCGGGCCACCAAATTTAAATTTGGTGGCCCGGAATTTAAATTACATGGCTTGCAGTTTTTACGAGATGCCGTGTAGAATTTTTGCCGTGGTTTATATTAGAATATTGTTCTCGTATTGGGTGAAACGGCGGCGTATTTCGTCGGGCACGGCAATGGAGTCGTTGCGCGAAGCAGAGAATGCCACAAGCACTGTGCGGCATGTGCTTACCACGCTGCCCGTTTTGCAATTTATGGCCTGCTGCGAAACTGTGATGCTTTTTGTTCCTATTCTTACCACAGCCGTGAGAATCTCGATGTGGTCGCCATAAAAAACTGGGTGAATGAAGTCGGCATTTATGTTGACCACTACGGCGAGCGTGTCGGCGTTGAGCAACTCGCGCAACACGGCTTTGAAATACTCTGTCTTGGCCATGTCGTAGATTGAAAACATCACAGAGTTGTTTACATGCCCAAATTGGTCGACATCGCTGAAACGTAGTTGCACCGGCAAGCGATGGCGATAGTTTTGTCGTTGTAGATCTTCCATTTCAAAAGCTTGGTTGTAGGAACAAAGTTAGTGGTTTTTGCTTTTCAGCGCATCATTTTTGTGCCAGATAGAGTTTGATTATTCCCCATTTGGGCATGATTCTGAAAACTTTGCCTTGGTTGCTTCGCATGTCGGCGAAAGTTCCGCTTTTGAGCGTTGCCGAATATCCAAAACCGTCGCGCGAGGCTTTCACTTGCTTTTCGGTGATGTCGGTGAACGGCAACTTTGCGCCCGATGCCGTAGACAGTTCCAAACAGAAGTCATCTCCTTGGGGCGAAGTGAGGGTAATCATTTTTTCTTTGAACTTGATGATATATTCCCTGCCGCCTTCGGCGTTTATTTTCACCGTGGTTTCGTATCTGTCTGCCGATATGTTTTGTCCTATAACCTTTGTCTCGGAAAATTCGCCCGTGCTCTGACGTTCGAGAAGCCGCAGCCCCGCCATACAGTCGGTTGTGCTCCAAAGACAACCGTCAACAATCGGAAGGGCATAGTAGTGGCATTCGGTGGAAGTGCCCGGCGAAGTGAGATAGAGCGATTTGTTGTCTTCGTTGAACACCTGAATGTCGCGGAAACGGAACCTGCCTTTTTCCCAAAACAAGTTGGCGCGATAGAAACGGCTGTTGAACCAAAGCGTCTTGGCATTGCGCGGCGTGTAGTCGCTCAAAGCCGATGTGGCAGTGGGAGGAGTGAGTTTGTTGCGCTTCGAGAAATTTTTTCCCGACTGTTCAAGAGTTTCCACTTTCACCATTCCTTTGTCTTTGAGGGCTGCAATTTTTGGCAATTGCATCAAGTAGCCGTCGCGCATGCTTGCCCATGTAAACGAGTTCTCTTGTCCGGCCTGGAAGTAGGTATATCCCATTGCCGGATCTTGGGTGATGGTTTGAAAATACCAGTCCACCCACGCCTCATTTCCGCCGCCGCCCGGACAAATGGGCTCGAGAGTGGAAACACCTTGCGCCACGCCGCCAACGCCATACTCATATTGATACAGAGGGTCGCTCCCGAGCATACGGAATACGGGGACGTTAATCTGGGAACGCTTGGTCTGCGCCGGAATATAGGCATTGTTTACCGACGGATAGTATGCGCCCTGCCAATAACCGCCCCAAATTGTATAGCCGTCGGTTCCAACTTGATCGCGACAGTTGCACGAGGCCACGATATGGTATTTGTCGACAAGATATTTGAGCGTGTGGGCGTCGATAAACCATGAGCCTACCGATGCGGGGTATCTGCCGAAAATTTCCTTGAATTTCTTCATGTAGACGTCTACAAGCATTTCACGCTCCCGTGGGGTGTAGCCTGTTGCGAAACCGACATTGGCATGCCAATCCCAAGGATAGCGCCCACGCCATTTGAGCCCGGCTGCTTCTACATGCGGCTGCGTGATTTCCCACCAGGCACCTACTTCAAAATCGGCAGGGAGTGAACGCATCAACTCCTGATATTTGGGGTCGATGAGAGCATCGTATTGCAAAAGAAATGTGCCGTTGAGATTATTGTTAAGCATGCTCATCGCCTGGTTTTCGGTGGTCTTGAACAAAATCTCGTCGGTAATTGCATCGATTCTCGGTTCAGTTTTGCGCACAAAGTTAATGATGTTGGCGATGCACGGCACAGTGTCGGCAAAAACAGGAAGTGCCGACACTGTGAGGGCTGCCGTTAGAAGCAAATGCTTGAAACGCATGACAGTTTACTTTTTGAGTTCGTATTTGTAGTTTTGAATTTCCACAGGACCTATAAGTCCGGATTCTTGAAGCTCTGAATCTTTGCTGAGGTAGGTGAACGTCTGGAATGTGAAGCGTTCGCTTTCCGGCATGTTCTTTTCGCCTATCAATCGGTTGCGCCAATTGTTCACAACGTCAACTTCAATGTTGTTTACGCCCTTTTTCAGGAATTTTGTGATATTAAGACGGTAAGGCGGCGTCCATACTCCGCCAACTTCTTCCCCGTTGATTTTTACCTTTGCCATGACCATTACTTTTCCAAGGTCGATGTAGGTCTCCCCTTCGGGCAACTTGGAAATCTTGAAACTGTTGGAGTAGATAGCATGTCCGGAGAAGTATTTAATTTGATTGTCATTGTTTTTCGACCAATCCGACAAAGTGTTGAAAGTAACCTTGTTTTCCGGCCCGCCTTTGCCTTGCTCGAACGCCACAGTCCATGGGGTTGAAATTGCAGCCAATACATTTTTCTCGGGATAGTTTACACCCGTAGTTTTAGTAGAGTCAGAATTGTTGCGGAACACGATGAATGCGCTTTCGAGCGGTTGCAATTCCAATGGGATTTCGGTTGTTTTTGAAAGTTTGGTATATTGCGGCAAATTGCGCACTTCTGCCGTTTGCGGATTCCAAAGTTCCGGCGTTTTTCCGCTAATTCTGAACGAACCATTGAAGCTTATAGCCTTGTCGCCTTGGTTTGCCACGAAATAAACTTCGGCATCGGGAAGAGTGCGGTGCAAGAACGTAATAGGAAGAACCGGGTCGTTGCTCTTGAAGTCGGGCACAATTCCCATATCAGCCATAACTTCTTCAATCGAAGCGTGGGGGTAAACTTTTCCTTTCCCATAAGTTACAACGCGGTTGAAGTATTTGTCGCCGCCCCACATCTCTGTCGCAATTTCCGAGACCTGCTTGTCCGCAGCTGGGTAGTTTTGTAAACTCGGAGAGCGCTCGGGTTTCGGACCAATGATAACAAGTCCGTCTTTAACGAGCTTCTGCAATTTTGTAATGAACTCGGGGCGCATTGTGTTTTGAGGCGGCAAAACAAGTACGCTGTATTTCATACCTCCGTCGATAACAAGTTTCCCGTCTTCTACGCGCCCGCTTTTTTCAATAACTTCGGCGTTGATATAGTCGTAAGAGTATCCTTGTGGAATTTCGGGATTTCTAATTCCCGTCATCTTGGGTGCATCTTCTCCTATATAGTATGCCACGTCGGCCACATAGTATCCTTGTTGCAGCATATAGTTGCAGCGCTTGATATACTTGTTGAAAACGTCTAATTGAGAGAACCAAGTATTCAAACGATTAAACTCATTTCCAAAAGGAGCGTTTATGCCCGGCGCGCGATCGTCCGGCTGCTGAATATAAAGGTGATAAAGAGTGTTGTTGATGCCTTCTGCGAAAAATTTGTCGCCTCTTTGTTTCATTTCTCCGGGGTATCTGGAAAAATCAGGACCGCCGCAAGTAAACGACTCTGCCCATACGCGACGTTTGCCATATATATGTCCGCACGATGAGGCTATTCGGTTTTCAATATCTCCCAAATCTCCGGCGCTCCAGAACTCACCTGCTATTTCGTCGCTCTGACCTCCGTATTGCAAGAACTCACCTGGGAATCCCCAGTGCCCATAGTTTTCGAGCCATGTGGTTAGTCCGTGTTCGTTGCTCACCTTTTTGAGTCCGCCAACATACTCGTAGCTCACCATATCTGCGATAAGACGGCGCACATCCCAAAGGAAGCGTTCGCTTTGGTCTTCGGAATTTACCACATATCCGTAGAAAGTCGGAATAAACGGCACGGGGTCGTAACCATAACGTTTCTTGAATTGCGGAATCATCTCGTCGGTCCAATTTTGTCCGCCTGTCTCGTAGCTGTCTTCTACAACAATTTTGAAAGTTTTGCGGTCTTGTGCGGGAATGCGGCGCATTATTTCGCCGAGGAACGCATCAAAATGTGCCGCCACGTGTTTTGCGCTCATTTTGTCGGTTTCATATCCTGTTGCCTCGGGAGATGCCGGCGCGTTGGTCGTACCTGTGGGCACCATTGCGGTTCTTAGGATTGTCCATTTGCCTTTGGGTGCGTTCCATGTGAGCACACCGTTTTGAAAATTCCCGGTCAAATCAATCACCTGCTGCGTATTAATTATAAGATTCTTGTCGCTGCATTCTGCCGACGGCTTCCACATATAATCATACCAGAACGGGTGGGGAGTTTGCCACATCTTTTCCAAAGTTTTCTCGGGATAACTGTCCACGACGGGATTTTCCGACAAAACGATATCCTGGAACTTATCCTCATCGCCGGCAAATACGAGACGGAAGTCGGTAGATGATGTTTCCGGGATAGACACAACGATAGGAGCATAAGGCACAAAGCCTACATTAAGTTCGGCATTGCGACGATCGAGAGTGATGTTGCGCACAAACTTATAGTCATTGCCTTCTTTTGCATAGAGTGTAGCGCTGTTTAGGAACATTTGTTTTTTGCAGGTAAACGTTACGCTTCTCACGGTAGCCGCTTTGTCGCTGTGGAAGTCAAGTGTCTTTGCACTGCCGACGGGTTGCTGCGCTTTGAAAGTCGATGCAATTTCAAGGTCGGGGAATGCGAGAACTTTTACGTCCTGTGCTTCTTTTCCTATTTCGGGGAGTTGTATTTTCAAGGTCTTGCCTCCTACAACTTTGGTGCGTGATTCCGCGAGGTATCTCATAGCTTGGTTGGGCTTTACCCAAGGTCCGCCGCTCTGGCTCCAACCCGGGCAATTGAAGATGCCTACTTCTATTCCGAGGTCGCCGGCTGTTTTGAGCGCGGTGTGCAATACTTCCCACCATTCCTGTGAAAATACTTTCACTTTGCCGTAGGGCACTTCCTGACCTCCGATGTTTCCTATCTGAACTCGGTTTATGCCCACACGTTTCATGGCTTGCAAATCTTTCACAACGCCTTCCTTTGAAATGTTGTCGGACATCCAGTACCAATAAACGGCTATCTTTTGCGAATCAGGGATACAACGGAAAGTTGATTCCATTGTCGTTATCGGTGCCTGCTTGAATTGTGCGCCGGCATTGCTTGCCGCGAGTATGGCAACGCCCGATACGGCTGCGACTCTTATTATATTTTTAATTTTCATGCTGTGGCTATATTATTTGTCGTTTTCGCTTTTAACGATTTCCACGCCTTGGGGCGCAGCTATCTCAGATTCTATTTTCCCGTTGCTGCCTACTTTGTGCGAGATGGTAATTACGCCGTAGGGCGTGGGGAATGTGCCTTTTGCCCATTTCAAGTTGCCGAGATGAGGTTCGATCAAAACTTTTTTGCAGCCGGGTTCAAGCACTTTCACTCCGAGAACGTGTGCGCTCAACCAAGTGGTGGGACCCGAAGCCCAGCCGTGGCAGAACGAATGACGGAAACCTTTGTAACAATAGTTGCCGTAGGATTGATGAACGTCGGTTTTGCCTTCGGGCACAAGCTCGTCAATTCGTGCGGCATTCTTTGTCCAGTCGATATTAAAGTCTTCCCAAAAAGTTGTAGCGCCGAGGTCGAGCATTGCGCCCCAGTATTCGCTCATTATGTCCATTGCTTCGGTGTAGTTGCCCGACAAAGCGAGTGCTTCGAGCATATAATATCCGTAGAAGGTGGAGAAATCTTTTGCGCCGCCCGGCAGAATAGTTTTCTTGGCAGCTTTTGCGGGGTCTATCATTCCTGCAATTGCGTTTAGCGACGCAGCTTGTTTTGAATTGTTGAAATCCCGGCGACACTTCTTCATTTTCTTTGCGAGTTCGGCGCATTTTTGTGCGAGTTCGGTGTTTCCCCAAATTGTTTCGAGCTTTTCTCCGGTTTCAAAAGCCATTACCATTATAGCCTGCAGGCCGGCGTCGATGCCCTTGGGGTTTTCCGAAGAGGGCCAGTCGAGGAATCTTGCGTTTAGTTTCTCATATCCTTTGTCGTCCACGTATTTCATTAGCTCGTTGATGAGCTCTGTGGAATATTCCTTCTGCTCGTCAAGATATTTCTTGTTGCCGGTGTAGAGATACCATTGGTAATGGGTTATCAGCCACCAAATGGAGTAGCTCGATATAGTGCACATCCATTGTGTGGGCTTGAAATTTTCTTTCGAGAGGTCAAGACTTTTGTTCACCACATCGTTTGCGCCGAAAACTGTAGCAATTGTGAGCACCTCGGGGTTGATATCTCCGGTCCACACCAGGCGGTCGCGTTTTATGCCGTCCCAAAGATATTGCTGCATGTTGAGATGTACGGTATACGCGCCCGTCTGCCATATTTTGTTGAGCCTTTCGTTGTCGCATTCAAACGAGCCGAGATAAGGAATGTCCCTGTATCGGAAAGCGGCGCGCACTTCTTGCAGAAGCAGGTCGGTATTGTCGCCCAACACGTCGATACGCACGAAACGGAATCCCGAATTTCCTACTTCCGAGACGCCCATTCCGGGTACCTGATGTACGAAGTCGCGCATAGCATGGTCGTTGGTGGCGCCATTCTTCCCGTCGATATCACACATTGCCTCCGATGCCGATTCGCCGAAACGTATGCGCAGCTTCACGGCATTGGCCGGATTGCCGCCCGTAACGATTTGTATTCCGCCCTGAAGCTCTGTCCCGAAGTCGAAAAGCATGGAATTCATGCCGCCGGTGCCGTTTTTCAAGTGGCAGAACGATATGCCTCCGAGGGCAGTCTGTCCGTAATTGTTTTTCATCAGTATCTGCTCGTTTTCAATAGTTGAGCCACCTGTGCTCTGCTTCCACATAATGCGTTTGGGCAATATGTAGGAAACCACACGGCGATCGGTTTGCATACTGATGCCTTGGAGGGCAGGAATCTTGTTTGTGCAGCACTTCATAGCACATTTTTTCGCCCCGTCTGCGGGAGCGCAATTTTGGGCGTCTGACGGAGTGGCAAGCAAGGCCGCAGATGCCAGACAAATGATCTTGAATATGTTCATCTATTTTAGTTGATTAATTTCATGATATAACTGCAAATATAACGAAAAAGCGCAATCTTATGCCCCATAAACCGTGAAAAGTGGCACAAATGCGAATGTTTTGTGCCGTTGTTGCAGTTTTGTGGCTTTGCAACTGTTGTAAGCTTTGAAACAATGGTCGGCAAAAAAGCTGATTATGCTGTTTTTAATACCGCATTGCATGCCGCGAAAACTGCAAGGCATCTCGTGGTTTACGAGATGCGTCGGAATTTAAATTCCGACGCATCTAATTTAAATTTCATGGCCCGGAGTTTTCACGAGATGCCGACTTGTTTTTTCGCCTTGCGCACATCGTTTTTTCGGCATTAAATTGGTTGTTGAAACAATGGGGTTTGTGCTTCGCAATATCTGCGGAAAAACGTAAACTGACAGAAAAGGATTCCCCCGCAACTTGACAGAATCTGCCAAATTGCGGGGGATTTGTTTTTGCTCGGGAAAGCATTGCGGGCTATTGCCTCGCTATCTTTTCAGCGTCGGGATATGCCAAAATCTTAAAGAATCTGCGGCGCAAATTAATCGTTGCAATGTGCTTCCCGAGAGGTATTGTTCAAATTTTACGGCTCTGCAACAGCACGAGTGGGCGCACCGTAATAACGCCATATGGACGTGCTTGGCGTGTAGCTACTTCCCAATCCGTAGCAGTACGCTTCCATTGCACTGCTTGCCCAACCTAAACTTCTTGTCATGCAATAGAAGTATTTATCGCCGTCCTGGATTTCGCTACCATCATAGTAACCGGTCATCGGAAAGAAGATGGTGTTTCCGTTTTGCTTGCTGGTAAAAAGTACACCAGATACATTTTCCCCTGAAGACGACATCTGAGTGGTTACTTTTACGGTACTATTTTTAAAGAGCTCGCTCGTTTCGCTGTAGGAGGGCATGCGGCACGGACTTCCCCAGTTTGCGTTTACAGCATCGTCGTCTTGGTCAAGAACAACGTCTTTCCCGGCGGTATCATATTTGGAGAATTTTACTTCTGCCCAGCTTACTTCTTCTTTTGTGAACTTGTAGGTTGACCAACTGTACTTGGCTTTTGTTGTAGTTTCGCCCCAAGCGTAATAATTGCCCACGTCGGTTGGTTGGGTTGCCCCGAGATTGGTTTCCGCCCAAAGCAAACCGCTGGGCAAACCCATGTCGACGAATTTGTGGCCGTTGATAATGTATTTTCCGTCGTCATCACGCTCCGCATTTATGGTTTGGAACGTTACGGAATCGATATCGGCTGTATAAGATATGCTTCTTACATTTCCGTTTTTCCATGTAATCATTTTTGTAGTTTGTGCCGTGAGCGGGCTGAACTGTGCAGTGAGAACCACAGCAAACAAAAGGGTTAAGATCTTACGCATGATATTATTTTTTATTGATTTTAAAACTTACGCCGTTGCTTGTGCTTACCACATAAACGCCTGCTGTAAATGAGCTAAGGCTGATGCTGGCTTTTCCGTCGCAGTTGGCTTGTGCTGTGCCCAATAGCGCGCCGCCGGTGGAGTAGATTTTCACGCTTTCACCTGCTGCAAGGCCGCTGGCATTCACTGTGCCGTCAACATAGCTGAATATCGGGTGGGCGGCAGGCTTTGCGTTTGCGTCTTTAATGTCCACCGTGATATCGTCCTCGAAGAAGAAACGCTGCACATCGGCGAACGTGTAGCTCACAGCCGCTGCATCGGTGGACGTAACGGTGAGTCCGCTGCCGCTGTAGGTGATTACGGGTTTTGAGGTGAAGGCAAAACTGGCTTGCTTGCCGTTGGAGAACAAAAATGTTACTCCTTCGTTTGATGCCATCGCGCTAAGGCAGGACAATGCCAAAGCCATAAGAAATGTTCTCTTAGATTTTATCATAGTTGATAGGTTTTGTTGTTCCCCTGGCAATATTTGCCTTCGGGAAAACGGGAATAGATCTCGTTGGGTTGTTAATATTTTAGATAGTAGTGCCTTGTGAAAGGCTGAGGTGTATTGGTTTTGTTGCAAAGATATATCATAGGAATTACTCGACAAAACATTTATTAAAAAAAAAACAACCTATTTTTACGCACGGCCGATTTCGGACGTTTTTCATAGGACATGGGAAAAAACTCATGGGATATGCTAAAAACTGCAACGCATTTCGTGTTTTACGAGATGCGATGTAGTGAAAAACTCCGCCGCATCTAATTTTTACGAGATGCGTCGGAATTTAAATTTCATGGCCCGGAGTTTTTACGAGATGCCGACTTGTTTTTTCGCCATGCGAAACAAGGTTTTCGGCGCGGCAATTAGGCACAACGAAAAGGGACAAACTCGCTGGTTGCGGGCTTGTCCCTTTTATTAGTATGGTATGCTTTCAGCCGGAAACTGTCGGCTTTTTCGCAATCTTACTTCATGACTTTCTTTCCGTCCTTGATGTAGATTCCCTTGGGCAGAGATTCGAAATCAGTGCCGAGGTAAATTCCGTCAATACTGTAGATGCCTTGCTTGCGTGCAGAAACATTGGCTTTAACGTCCTTGATGCCAATTGTACGCTCGGAGGTTATCACCACTTTGCTGGTTACAGTTTCTTCGTTGATTGCAACTGCATGTACGGTCTCGTCAAACGCAGCGTTGCTGGGCTGTGTGATTGAGCAGTTGTTGAGTGTGAGAGAGCTGAGGCCGCAGATAGAACCTTTATCCTTGCCTTCTGCAGTTATGTCGGCGTTGTTGATGGTAAGGGTTCCCAATACTTCGGTGCTTCCAGAGATACCCCATTTTCCTTTGGAGTATACTGTGCAGCTGTCTATCTCAAGTGATTTTTTGAAGAAGATACTTGCAAGGATTTTCGATACCGCATTGAGCGTTCCACCTCCTTTGATGATCGTTGGATTGTAGTTCAAAACTATTGAGGCGCCATTTGTCGTAATGTTGTTCACGCCGGTTACGTTGATTGTAAGCCCGTCTACTGTGTCGTTGTAAATGCCCTGGTTGTCTCTGTAAGGCGTAATTGTTGCGTTATCAAGGAAGAGAGTCTTTGTCTCGGGATCGTATTTCGCTGTTCCGCTCACGCCGTAGATTACGCTGAGGTCGTTGCAGTTTTCGTTTGTAACGTCAAAGCCGGCAACCTTCAGGCCGTAGTTTATAATCTTTGCTATTACCACAGTGTCGGTTACGGTTTGTCCGTTGAGCACAACTGCATGCAGAGAATCGTCAAACGCAGCGCCGTTGGGCTGTTGGATAAAGCTGCCTTTGAATGTGAGCGAAGCGATGTCGCTTATAGAGCCGTTGCTGCCCACTGCCTTTACTGCGGCGTTGTTTATTGTGAGAGTTTCGCTTGTTCCGTTTTCTCCTACAATACCCCAAGTTCCTTTGGCGTTCACTGTGCAACTGTCGATCTCAAGCGATTTAAAGAAGTAAATGCCCGGATCTTCGTTTGACTCTAAATTGAGAATGCCGTTACCCTTGATAAATGTTGCGTTAGAGTTCAAACAGATTGCGATGTCCTCTGGTGTAATGTTGTTCTCGCCTGTAACGTTTATTGTGAGGCTGTCTATCTGTAAGTTGTCAATACCATTTCCGTTTGACTCTATTGTAGCGTTTTCAAGATAGAGTGTCTTTGTATCGTGGTCGTATCTTGCCGTTCCGTTCACGCCGTCGATTACGCTTAGGTCGTTGCAGTTTTTGTTTGTAACGTCAACGCCGGCAAGCATCAAGCCGTAGTTTATGATTTCGTCTTTTTTAATCACAACTTCGCCTGTTATTGTATCTCCGTTGAGCGTAAAGAGTTGCTTGGATTCGTCATAAATTGCGCCTTCGGGCGAGGAAATCAGGCTGTTGTCGAGCGTGAGCGAAGCAAAGTTGTATAGAGGGAATTTTTCGCTATGTGCCGTTACGTTTGCATAGTGTATGGTGAGATTTTTAGCTGAATCTTCCTCTCCATAGATGCCGTGATATCCTCTGGCGTACACTGAACAACTGTCGATCTCAAGCGAATCTAGGAAGGAAATGCCTGCACCGTAGGTTGATACCGCTGTGAGATTTCCGTTACCATTGATTGTTGTATTAGCATCCAATACTATTGCGTCTCCGAGTGATGTATAAGCGATGACGTTGCCTGTTACATTTATTGTGAGCCCCTCGATTGATTCATTGATAATACATGGTCCTGTAAAATCGATTTTTGTGTCTTCGAGGTAGAGAGTTTTTGTTTCGGGATTGTATTTAGCAGTTCCTTCCACTCCTTTAATTACGCTGAGGTCGTTGCAATTTTTGTTTGTTACATATTTGCCGGCAATCAGCAAGTTGTAGTTAATTGTTTCGTCTTTTACAATAACGACTTCGCCTGTTACAACTTGTCCGTTGAGCGCAACTGCATGCAGTGTCTCGTCAAACGCCGCGCCTTCGGGCTGTGTAAGTTTACTGTCATCAAGCGTGAGCGAAGAAATGTTGTAGAAAGTGGTTCTGGTGCCTTCTGCTTTTACGTTGGAGTTGCGGATTGTGAGTTTTTCATTACCTGTGGCTTTTCCTCCGAAGCCCCATTTTCCTTTGGGGTTCACTGTGGTGTTGTCGATTTCAAGCGAATATTTGAAGAAAATGCCGCAATCATACTTGGATTCAAGATTTAGAGTTCCGCCTCCTTTGATTGCAATATTGTCCTGGAGTATGGCCATTGCGGCATCCGATGATGTAACGCTGTTCTCGCCTGCAACGTTGATCGTGATGCCTGCAGTGTCAATGTAAATGCCCGAGCAGAAGATTTCAGGTGCGATAGTCGCGTTTTCGAGGTAGAGCGTCTTTGTTTCGGCGTCGTATTTCACCGTTCCGCTTACGCCTTCGATTACGCTTAGGTCGTTGCAGTTTTCACTTGTAACTATAACTCCGGCTACTCGCAAGCCGTAGTTTTCCTGCGCTTTGGCTTGGGTTGCGCTTACAAGCATAAGAATGAGCAGCAACAATACTCCTCCTCCCGTCTTGACAAGATTGATAAACTTTTTCTTCATAATTTGATTGATTTTTCATTCCCTTTGGCATTTTTGCCACCGGGAAAATGATTGGTAAAATGTTTTATAGTTGTATACAGATTGTTTGTTTTTCGATTGCTACCGCATTTTTTTGTAGGTATGCCAAATTCGGCTGCAAAATTAGCTATAATTGCTGAAATATAGTAGGGTATTTCTTACATTCTTAGCCACATGGGGACGTTTTTTCGGGATGTGGGAATAATGCTGCGAAATGTGCAAAAAACTGCAAGGCATTTCGTGTTTTACGAGATGCGATGTAGTGAAAAACTCCGCCGCATCTAATTTTTACGAGATGCGTCGGAATTTAAATTTCATGGCCCGGAGTTTTCGCACCATGCACAGCATGGTTTTTGGCTCGCGGAAAAATGTTTTCGATTCGGCAATTTAAGAGCATAAAAAAGGACAAGTCCACGTGTGGCGGGCTTGTCCTTTTTATTAATATGGTATGCTTTCAGCCAGAAACTGTAAGCATTTTTGCGAGATTACTTCATGACTTTCTTTCCGTCCTTGATATAGATTCCCTTGGGCAGGGCGTTGAAATCGGTGCCAAGGTAAACTCCTTCAAGACTGTAGATGCCTTGCTTGCGTGCCGAAACGGGGGCTTTCACGTCCTTGATGCTTACAACATTCTCCCATGTGCCGAGGAGATAATTGTTGGCAGCGCAATTTAATTTGGCGAATTCATGGCAGATTTCGTGTGCCTCTTCTACCGAAACGTCGCTGCAAATGATGCAGGGCGCGCTTTCGACGAGCGCCTCGCTTTCAGCTTCTCCAAGACCTGTGAGGTTTTGCACCAAAGCCACGGCAGCGTTTTTGTCGGCAGGAATCGCTTCAAGCACCACGTCGTAGCGTTTGGTAGTGTCGGGTTTGATTGTAATGCTGTTGGTTACGGCCTTTCCGTTGAGCGCAATGGCATGCAGCGCATCGCTGAACGCAGCACCTTTGGGCGTGGAGATTATGCTGTTGACCAATGTGAGCGAATTGATGTCGGCATGCGAACTCTCGGTGCCTTTCATCGTTACGGTGGCATTGTTTATGGTGAGTTTTTCGCATGTTCCATCTTTTCCCGTGAGGCCCCAGTTTCCGTTGAAGTTCGCTGTACAATTGTCAATTTCAAGCGAATTGTTGAAGTAAAGGCCCATACCGTTTTCTGCTTCTGTATTGAGCGTACCGTAACCCTTGACAATAGTCGGGTTGTCGTTCAACATTATTGCCGTGTGCCGGGCCTTGATTGTGTTCTCGCCGGTTACGTTAATTGCGAGCCCGTCTATCGAGTCGTTGACGATTCCCTTGTTGTCTCCGGTTGCTTCGATAGTTGCGTTTTCGAGGAAGAGCGTTTTTGTCTCGGGATCGTATTTTGCGGTTCCGCTCACGCCGTCGATTACACTCAGGTCGTTGCAGTTGTTGCTCGTTACATCTACGCCGGCAACCTTTAAGCCGTATTTTTCACCAGTTCTCCTTATCACGACTTTACTCATTGTGGGTTCTCCGTTGATTGCAACAGCATGCAGGGTGTCATCAAAAGCAGCACCTACAGGTTGAACGATTTCGCAGCCGTCAAGAATAAAATGGAGCTCACTTGAAATTGTTCCAAAACATCCGTAAGATTCAGTTTTGTCCACTAATTCCGCCGTAAAATCGGAATTGCGAATTGTGAGAACGGATCTGTCCACTGTATAAGTGTCGCATCCAGTTATGGCAGCGTAATCATAAGATTTTATATTTATTGTGCAGTCGTCGAAAGTAAGGGAATCTCCCGCTATGCTATAGGCAGTCAGCATATCGAGCGTTCCGCCACCGGTAATGGTTGTTGGAGCTTTTAGGATACCAAAGGGAGAACCATTGGTAATGATGTGGTTTTCTCCCAACAGCCTTATTGTAAAATTGGGGCTTTCATTATCATATCTTATGGCAAAGCATTTTCTTTCGGTATTAATGACTGCGTTTTTGAGCGTAAGTGTAAATGTGTTGGGATCGAAAGTCATGGCTCCGCTTACATCTGGAAGAACGCTAAGATCGTTGCAGTTTGCGTTTGTAACATATTCGCCGTTAATAAAAACGCCATAAACAATAAGTTCCCCTATCAAGACTTTGTCGGTAGCCACTACTCCATTTACGGCAACTGCTTTCAGCGTCTTGTCGTACGCTGCGCGGTTGGGAGTAATGATTGCAACGCCTTTTTGGACGCCTATCTCAACGTAAGTATCAAGATCTATATCAGATTCGAGCGCGAGAGAATCAATTCCGACTATTGAGCCGTTGCTTCCCTCGGCTGTAACTGTTGAGCCAATCTTTGCGGAGAGCATTGCGTCGGTGCCGTTGCCCGAGATGCCGTAGGCGCCTTTTGCGTTGACTGTGCATGGATTGACGGTGAGCGTTGCGCTGTCAATGGCAATGCCCGAGCCATTAACGCTGGTGGCGTTGAGTGTTCCGCCACCTTGGATGGTTGTTGATTGAGCCAATGCCAGGGCCGACAGGTTGGAGGTAATTTTGTTTTCGCCCGTTACATTTATGATTAGGTTGCTGTCAGAATAGTTTGTTATCGCTTCGGTGTTGCCTTGCAGTGCTATCGTGGCGTTGTCGAGACTGAGGGTGTTGGTGTTGGGGTTGTATTCCACGGTTCCGCTCACGCCCGTAATCGAATTTAGGTTGTAGCAGTTTTTTGTTGTAACGTCGATTCCTGCTATTTTCAAGCCATAGGTCAGAGATTTGCCGATTATAACTTGGCTTCCCACCAGTTCTCCGTCGAGTGTAACGGATTTAAGTGTAGTATTAAATTCGGCGCCGTAGGGTTTTACAAGATTTCCGCTGCCGTTGAGGTTGAGAGAAGTAAAGTTTGTAATTGAGCCGCTGAGTCCTTCGGCTGTTACTGTTGCGTCGTTCTTGATTGTGAGAGTTTCTTCCCCGCTGTTTCCGCTAATGCCATAGTAAGAACCTTTTGCGTTCAAGGAGCAGTTGTCGATTGTGAGGGTACCTGTTTCAATTGCGATGCAAGACCGGCTGAAGCTCTCCGCATTGAGGGTTCCGTCTCCCTGAATGGTTGTAGATTTAAACGTGGCAATAGCAGCATGATCTGTCGTAATGTTGTTTATGCCCGTTACATTTATTATAAAGCCTTTTATGGAACTGTTATAAATTCCCAGAGTGTCGCCTTTTGCCGCGATGGTTGCGTTTTCGAGGGTGAGTGTTTTTGTGGCGGCGTCGTATTTCACCGTTCCGCTTACGCCCGGGATTACGCTTAGGTCGTTGCTGTTTTCGCTTGTAACGTCAACTCCGGCTATTTGCAAGCCGTAGGTTTCCTGTGCCTTGGCTTGGGTTATGCCAACGAGCATGAGAACGAGCAGCAGCAATGCTCCTTTTCCCGTCTTGACAAGATAGATAAACTTTTTCTTCATAATTTGATTGATTTTTCACCCTTCCTGGCCTTTTTGCCATTGGAAAAATGATATGTAAAATGTTTTATAGATATATACTGATTGTTTGTTTTTCGATTGCTACCGCATATTGTTGTTGGTACGCTAAATTTGGCTGCAAAATTAGCTATAATCGCAGAAATAGAGTAGGGTATTCCTAACATTCTTAGCCACTTGGGGACGTTTTTTCGGGACATGGGAATAATGCTGCGAAATGTGCAAAAAACTGCAAGGCATCTCGTGTTTTACGAGATGCGTCGGAATTTAAATTCCGACGCATCTAATTTAAATTTCATGGCCCGGAGTTTTTGCTAGATGCCGACTTGTTTTTGCGATATCCAAGGTTGTATTTTCCCTATGCTTTGGAGGGAAAAAATAAGGCGGGGTAGGGGAGGGGGAAAGGGTGGAAATGTTTACTCCACTCCGGCAAGAAATTTCTCGAAGGCTGGTATTTCGATTGCGCCGCGGGTGGATTTGAGCAGGCTGCGGCTTTCGAGGTTGCGCAAGGTGTGGGAAACGGTCAATCGGGTTTCACACAATGATTCTGCCAAATCTGTCATTTTGCATCTAATGGTTTTGTGCCCCGAAAGTCTCACCATTTGTCGCGCAAAAAACTCCGCCATGCGCTTTTCTACGCTGCCGCCCGAAACACGGCGCAGGCGGCGCGTGGTTTCCTGCACCTGAGAGCTCAGAAGATTCACGAAATTGAAACGGAATACCTCGTTTTCCATCATTCGGTGCACCACCACCGTCTTGGGCAGGCGCAGATAGTAGCCGCTGCCCGATGCAATGTAGCTGCGGGTGTATGTGGTGTGAAGTCCAAACATGCACTGCGGTTCTACAAGCGTAATGGCGCGAATGGTTTCGGAGAGAAAAAACTTGGAGTTGCCGAAAATGGACGATGCTTCGAGTTCTCCTTCAAGAAGAAATACGAGGGAGCGGCAACTTTCGCCGTCGCTGAGAATCACGCTCCCCTTGCGCATGGGCGCAATCACAGGGTTAATATCCTCGCAAATGCTCACCAGAGTGGCTCCGTCCATTCCGAAAAAAAGCGGAAGGGACGATAGCTGTTCGTAGTTGAGCCTCTTCATTGCGGCAACTATTTGGGGTGGGCCATTTGTTCCGACAGTTTTTGCGACATCCACACTCCGTAGCCGCCTTTTGAGTCGGAATAAATAAAATAAGCCTCGAGTTCCGGGTGGTTTGCGAGCACAATTTTTGCGGAGTCAATTCCGAGCACCATGAAAGCCGTGGCATAGGCGTCGGCAGTGGCGCAGTTTTTGGCAATGACCGTTGAAGAAAGCAGCGTGTGCTGCACCGGATAGCCTGTGCGCGGGTCAATGGTGTGGGCGTAGCGTTTGCCGTTTTTGTAGTAGAACCTTCGGTAGTTGCCGCTCGTAGCCAAACCGCAGTCGGTCAGTTCCAAAACGGCTGCAACCTTATTGTCGACCATCAAAGAGTCGTCGACGGGACGATTTATCCCTATGCTCCATTTCTGTTGTTTGGCATTTTCGCCCTTAGCTACAATCTCGCCGCCGATTTCTATGAGATAGTTCTTTATTCCAAGCTCGTCAAACAAACCGGCAACCACATCGCAACCGTAACCTTTGGCAATGGCGCTGCAATCGAGCTTGGTGTCAGGATTTTGCTTCATCACCCTTCCGCTCTGCGAGAGGCTCACCTTGCGGTATCCCACGCTCTGCAAAAGAGAACGTATCTGGTCGGAATTTACACTGTCTTTTTTCTCAAAGCCAAAGCCCCAGGCGTTTACAAGCGGCGCAACGGTGATATCGAATGCGCCGTTGGTGTTGCCGGAAACCTCGTGGGCAAGATTGAATACGTAGCGGAACATGCTGTCTACCCTCACATCGCGGTTTTGATTGACGGCGGTGATAATGCTACGCTTGTTGAACGGAGAAAGTGAGGCATCAACCATCGCAAGACGCTTGTCGATTTCCTGTTGTATGCTATGGGAATAAGAATATGTGATGTGGTAGTAAGTTCCGAACACTTTGCCCTCGTCGGTTACGTATTTCATGTTGCTGTGGCGCGACACAATCACTACGCTGCCTATTATCAGCGCCACGAGAAACAACAACTTCAAAATTCCAAGGTTTCTTTTTTTCATCTTTCCTGATTTTTATCCGAGAATGAGCGTTTTCACTCCCAACAATACCAATATTATACCTCCGAAAAGCTCTGCATTGAAATCGAAACGCTTTCCGGCAAACGCGCCAATGGTTTTGCCGACGATTGTAAGCACAAACGAGCCTGCGCCAATGGTCAAAAGCGGCACAACAATGTCTTTGGCCGTTTCCATACCCATGCAAGTGAACGTGATGCCAATTGCAAGAGCGTCGATGCTCGTTGCCACAGCAAGATAAAGCAATGTAGTAAGGCGGTTGGGGTTGAACGGACGTTCTTCACCGCCCCGTATGCTTTCCCAAACCATTTTGCCGCCAATGAAAACCAACAAGGCACAAGCCACAATGGGCGCAAAACTTTCGATGTAGTTGTAGAATACCCCCGAGATGCCCCAGCCGATAAGCGGCATCAGAGATTGGAACCCACCAAAAAGCACGGCCATCAAAATAGCTTGCGGCGCGTGAAAACGTTTCTCTATAATGCCGCACGTAAACGCAATGCTGAAACAATCCATTGCGAGAGCGAGCGAAAGAAGTATGCTCTCAACAACACTCATCTTGGTAAAAAGAAAATATAAACTGTTATATATCAAAAATTAAGTTGAACGTTCCGCCGATAACCGTCGTTCCGTTCTTTCCAAAGCCGGGCACATACCACGGCTCGCCTATGCTGTCGGATTTTCCTGCGATGCGGTTTTTATACCGTGCGCTCCAGCCCAAATGAAATATGCTCCAGATTTTGGTTTCTACGCCGAAAACCAATTCAAGCCAAATCTGGTTGCCGCTAAGCCCCTTGAAATTATAAGGAGTGGCGGTGTGCCAATAAGGATCTTGGAGATCGGGCCCGCTAATGTCGTATTTGAATGTGGAGTAAGCCAACCTCGCACCGCCGAAAACCCTGTTGCCCGAAGTTTTGTCGTTTAGAATATTGTAGTCAAGGCCTATGCGGAAAAAAGGAGAGCTTGTCTTGTAGTGCAGATCCGTTCCGCTGTCGGTATGGTCGCATACCCCGAGCCCCAGCTCCACTATCGGAAAATATGTGCCGCGTATGTTTGCCCTTACAGCCCCTTCAAATTCGCCGTAAGAGGATATAGTTGCGAGGAAAGCCCCTGCAAGATTTCCCGAAACCGAGAATCCAGCCAAAAAAGGCAGTTCTTGTTTTTGCGAAGTCCCTATGTCTTGCGGAGAATATTGCACCCCGCGCACTTTCTGCGGCACAACAACCGTAGAATCTCCCTGCGCGTTAACCCCGAAAGGCATTGCAATGCTAAGGAAGAGTAACGTAAACTTTAATATTCTCGACAACATTATAATTTACTTTGGGATTGTTTACCGCAACACTGTCTATTCGCGTTACTTTAGTGGACCCCGCGCCGCCGATAACCTTTGCCGTAGTTATTTTGTGGAACATCGCCGGGCTGCAGTCAATTGATTCAAAATGCGCCTCGTTTGTGTGAGCTACGACAAGCGTATCCGTTCTGCTTTCGCCGCTGTTTGAAACGCAGAAAAGCAACGTGTCCGCGCTGCTGTTGTAGCTAACGGGCAAACTAAGTTCTGAAAGATTTACTCCAAGGTTGTACAAAATCGTATCAGTCCCCATGGATTTCACCGTGAGCGTATCTTTGATCGTCGCAGATGCGTTGGAGGAAGAACTGTAAAAGGTGTATTTTGCCGAAACCGTGTTGCTGAGCGGACAATCTATGTTGCTGCACGCCGCAAAACAGATGACGTTTAAAGCAACACAGACATACAGCAGCACACGTGCCGGATAGTTTTTCTTGGAATGGTTTTGCATCTGCACGGGCGGCGTTTTTAAATTTCCTTCTCTATTTTGTAGTCATTGCGTGCCGATGCATTCCGGCTTACAAGCTCTCCAAGAAAACCTGCAAGGAACAACTGCGTGCCGAGAAGCATCATCGTGAGCGCGATATAGAAGTAAGGCGAATCTGTAACCAGATGCGCGGGAATATTGTTGCACAAAGCGTAGATTTTGTTTGCGCCAACGATTACGATTGCAACGAATCCAATAAAAAACATAAGGGAGCCGAGAAAACCGAAAACGTGCATCGGCTTTCGCCCGAAGCTTGTGAGAAACCAGAGACTCAACAAATCTAGATATCCATTGAAGAAACGGTTTAGCCCGCCAAATTTCGTGTGTCCGAACTTGCGTGCCTGATGATGCACAACCTTTTCTCCGATTTTGTCGAAGCCTGCATTTTTTGCTAGATACGGGATATAACGGTGCATCTCGCCGTAAACTTCAATATTCTTAATCACATCGCGACGATAAGCCTTGAGCCCGCAATTGAAATCGTGCAGATTGTTTATACCGCTTACTTTTCGCGCGGTTGCATTGAAGAGTTTGGTAGGAATTGTCTTGGAGAGCGGATCGTAGCGTTTCTTTTTGTATCCGGAAACAAGGTCGTAGCCGTCTTCAATTATCATTCTGCGCAATTCGGGTATCTCGTCGGGAGAATCCTGTAGGTCGGCGTCCATCGTAATCACCACATCGCCTTGCGCTTTCTTGAAACCGCAGTAAAGAGCTGCGCTTTTGCCGTAATTCCGGCGGAATTTTATGCCGTGTACATTTGAGTCCGCAGCAGATAGTTCCTCTATCACATTCCAGGAGTTGTCTGTGCTGCCATCGTTTACAAATATAATTTCATAGGTAAGCGAGTTCGCATTTGCTACCTTAACTATCCAGGCATAAAGTTCCTTTATGCTTTCGTCTTCATTGTATAAAGGTATAACTACCGATACGTCCATTTTTATTGTTGTATGTTTACGTTTCTGCGCATAGCGAGCAAAGCTGCCGGTATTGAGAGCAGAAGTCCGAGAAATATGTTCAAATCAAGAATGTTTGCCGCATACACCACCGGTGATACCGACTGCATTGTTTCGAGAGCGTTTTTCAAATCCTGAAGTCCCGCCCCGTTGACGAGTTGCTTCATGCTTTCCTGTTCAAATGCCTGTTTCACTTCGGGACTGTTGAGCGATTGCAGATAACCGTCGATAAAAGCGCCATTGTCGAAGAATTGAAAATAGACATATGCTGCTGCCGCCAAAAGCAGGGCGGCGTAAAAATAAACTAGCAGGGAGAACAGATAGCCTCTGGCAAATGTGATTGTTCCGCCACACACTCTGTCGCGAAATCGGCAAAGCAATTTAAAGCCTATAATGGGTGTAGAGGCAAATATAAAGTAGAATACAAGCGAGAGAAGCGTTTGGTGAAGCGAGCTTACAAAGCAAAGCATTCCCACAATCCAATAAATTCCGAAGGGAAGCGCGTAGTTCATGGCAAAGGCGTTTGTTTGCTTGAAAGGGCTTGGCTGCATTTGTCTTGGATTCATTATTGCTTGTTTTTGTTATACAATCTGCAAAGTTACAATATAATTCATTTCTCTGCAAGGGGTGCGGGAAATTGTAGTGTCGGGTTGAGTTTAAAAGACAACCGATGCTCTCACGGCGAGCTTTGACTGTAGCGGTTGCGGAATGGTCGAGAGTGTGCCGTTGTCCTCCATCACGGCGCATGGCTCGGTGAGCGAGCGCAGCGTAGCCGTCCAATATTTTATTCCGTTCATTTCTGCGGCTCCTGCCTGGCGGAGTTTTTTGTTTATCTGGCTTTTTCCGCCGAGATTGGTCCAGAAGTTTTGCCACTCTCCCGCCGCCGGAAGATACCAGTTGCTGCAGCCGGGGAGTTTTGTTGCGCTCTCCACGGCAGCATTCAGGGCTTTGTAGTAAGCATTGCCGTAGTATTGTTCCGTGAGTTCGTAGCCGTGCGTATCAGTCATCACATTGGAGGTAATATATTTCGACATGGAGCTCGGCAATACGTTGGAACTGCTCCATGCCATGGTTTCGCCCGCGCCACATTCGTTCACGGACATCGCGCGTGCCGTATGGTAATTGCCGAGGTCTACGTTGTCGATATCATATACTATGGCTTTCACTTGAAACGAGGCATCACACAAAAAGTCGCCTATGCTCACGCTGCCTGTGGGCTTTATGTTGTAGTAGTTGCCGGCTTTGAACGTAGTGTTCGTCGTTCCGTAGGAATCTTCTTGGGAAGTTTCCCCCTGCAAGGCTATGTTTTCTATCACGTATGCCCCGTCGGCGGTGGTGTATTCCACTTCGAGCGTTGGGTCTGCCACGTCTTGCGCAAAGAATGCGATGTGGTCGCCCGTCTCGGCCGTTGTTGTGCAGACTATCTTGCCTTCTTTTGTATCTACGGTGCTGTTGTTTTTCATGGAAGTTGATGTTGCGGGCATGAAATACATTATATTTTCGATTGCAGCCGCTTTTGTCTGCAAGTTGTTGCCGTAGGAGGTGAGGCGATATCCTTTTGCATTAACATTTGTGGGCTTGCTGATTCTGAGCATTGCCGAAACGGAGCGAAATTGCAGCGAAGCGGACGAACCGTTCAGGAAATCTTTTGCCGTGTATGCGGTGCTCACGCCATAGTCGCGCGCGGCGGCATCGCTCTCCTTGCCGTTCTGGTTTGCATAGTCCACCTTGATAGTGCGCGCTGCCGTGTCGACAGCCACATTGGGGGTGTTGGCAAATTTGATATAGGCGTTGAGCGCATCGTCTGTGGCGGAATAAATCAGGTTTCCCTCAAATTTCCCGCTGTCGGTATATTTGAGCACCGAGACAACGCCGTTGCTACCCACGTTGCCGTTGTAGACATAGAGCACGTCGCCCGCAGTGAGTTCGTGGTTGCCTGCCGCATTGTTTCTTATGCTCACCGACACGAATGCAGTCTTTGTCTTGTTGCTGTCGCCCTTGTTGTTTCCGTAGTCATCGCTGCTGCACGCACCCAAGATGCCTGCCAGCGCGAATGTGATTATTGTAAAAACAAAATTCTTCATTATAATATATTTTTCGTGGCAAAGTTATCAAACAATCTTGCTCCGAGAGTAAAACAAACCCGATAATTTTGGGAATACTCCAAGTTTTTTGCAGACGGAAAAGTATGGCGAAAAAACAACAAGGCATCTCGTAAAAACTCCGGGCCACCAAATTTAAATTAGATGCGTCGGAATTTA
>CAVFYC010000018.1:0-35852 GCA_963626585.1 Christensenellaceae bacterium Phil1
CCACCAAATTTAAATTCCGCCGCATCTAATTTAAATTAGGTCTGACCTCGTAAAATACGATATCAGATGTAGTAAAAACAATATCAGACATCAGAAAAACTTTGTAAAACAAAAATCAAACTTAAACGATTTATAGTCGTAAGATATTGATTATAAAATAAAAAGGGTGGGGGAGTGGAAATTCGAAAAAAAGAGGCAAAAAAAATGCGATTCGTGTTATCCTTTACATAAGGAACCGCGAACCGCTTGTTTGTTGTTCCACACCGATTCGAACGATGACTGAGAGAACCAAAAACTCTAGTGCTACCATTACACCATGGAACAAACAGTTGCTATCGTTAAATAGCGGTGCAAAAATACTCCAAACATTTCATTCTGCAAAATTTTTTCGTTCAAACTTGCACCTGTATCGAATATTGAAGCAAATGGAGTGGGGGAGAAGCGAGAATTTTTCAATGAGCCTCGAGCCAGTTTTTGCCCCAACCATAGTCGGCTTTCAATGGAACAGACAAAGGAAAAGCATTCTCCATTTCGCTCACAACGATATTCTGTACCTTTTCCTTCTCGTCGGGGAATACGCTGAAATTCAATTCATCGTGTACCTGCAAAATCATTTTAGAACGTAGGTTTTCCTCTTTGAAACGCTTTGAAATCCTCACCATGGCAATTTTTATAATGTCGGCGGCGCTTCCTTGAATGGGCGCGTTCACGGCATTTCGCTCGGCGTATCCGCGCACAACCGAGTTGCCCGAATTTATGTCAGGCAAATAACGTCGGCGGTGCAATATTGTTTCTATATAACCCCTTTCCCTGGCCACGGCAATGCTTTCGTCCATAAATTCCTTGATACGCGGATATTCCTTGAAGTAATTGTCGATTAAATCCTTAGCCTCTTTGCGCGGAATATTAAGGCGCTCAGCAAGACCAAAAGCCGATATGCCGTAAATAATGCCGAAGTTGGCAGTTTTTGCTTTGCGGCGCTCGTCTTTCGTAACCTCCTCAATAGGTTTATGATAGATTTTGGCTGCAGTGGCTGCGTGAACGTCGTCATCATCTTTGAAAGCCGCAATCATATGTTGGTCCTGCGACAAATGAGCCATGATTCTAAGTTCAATTTGTGAGTAGTCGGCAGAAAAAAACTCGCACCCGTTTTCGGGAATAAAAGCCTTGCGAATTTCTTTTCCGTCGTCGCCGCGCACAGGTATGTTTTGAAGATTAGGATTGCTTGAGCTAAGTCGTCCGGTAGCAGTAACCGTTTGATTGAAAGACGTATGTATTTTGCCGGTATGCGTGTTAATAAGCAATGGGAGCGCATCAAGATAAGTGGAAATCAACTTCTTCATCGCGCGATACTTCAAAATATAATCCACAACGGGATTGTTTGCGCGCAGCTTCGACAAAACTTCCTCCGAAGTAACATATTGTCCTTTTTTAGTCTTCTTGGCTTTTGAATCAAGTTGGAGTTTGTCGAAAAGAATCTCGCCCACCTGCTTGGGAGATGAGAGATTGAATTTTTCGCCTGCGAGGGCAAACACTTCTTCTTCGTATTTGTTCATTCGCTGTGTGAAAAGTTCCGAAGTTTCTTTGAGCGCGGCGGTATCAATGCTCACGCCGTTTGATTCCATCTCAACAAGAGTTCTTACCAAAGGCATTTCCACATCGTTGAAAAGCGCTTCCGCTCCCGATTTTTCCAGTTCTGGTGCAATTGCGTTCTTTAACCGTAAAGTTACGTCGGCATCTTCGCAGGCGTATTCGTATATCTCGTTCGGCTGAAGTTCGCGCATGTTTTTTTGATTCTTGCCTTTCGCGCCAATAAGTTCCTCTATTTTTATCGTGGAATAGTCAAGATATTTTTCGGCAAGGCTGTCCATGTTGTGGGGAAGCTCGGGCTGCAAAACATAATGGGCGATCATCGTATCCCAAAGCGCGCCGTTTACATTTATCCCATAGTTGCGCAAAACAAGCATGTCGTATTTTATGTTCTGGCCTATTTTCAGAATTTCGCTCTCGTATGCCGGTTTGAATATGTCCACTGTTTTTTGCGCCTTTTCCCTCTCAGGTGGAATTGGAACGTAGTAAGCCTCGAATTCATGCGTCGAAAAACTCAAACCAACCAATTCTGCGTTCATTGCATCGGTTGATGTGGTTTCGGTGTCTAGACTGAGAAATTTTTCTGACAGGAATTTTTGGCATAATTCGCGCATTTCGTTCTCATCTTCAACGAGATGATATGAATGGGGTAGGGTTTTAAGGCTCGAAATACTGCGATATTTTTCGTCTTCCCGTACGTCGGGCGGATTTGCTGCAATATTTTCGGGTTTTGAAGGCTCCGTTTTTGCCGGTTTCTCTACATTTTTATTTTTGTTTGCGCTTTCCGTAAAAAATCCGTCAAACAAATTGCCGGCGAAGTCCCCTTCGATTTTTTTCGGCTCCTCACCCATTCGTTTCAACATGGTCCGGAATTCGAGCTCCTCGTATATTTTTTTCAAATCACATAGGTTGGGCTCTTTCACTTTCAGGTCGTCGAACGAAAAAGATATGGGAACGTCGGTGCGTATCTCGGCAAGTTTTCGCGAAAGTCTGATTTGCTCCACCGAATCTTGCACTTTTTTTCCAAGCGCTCCTTTTATGTATTCGGCATTTGCGATCACGTTGTTCACATCTCCGTATTGCGCCAAAAGTTTTACGGCAGTTTTTTCTCCCACTCCCGTGCAGCCCGGAATATTGTCGGCCGTGTCGCCCATTAGTCCGAGAAGGTCGATAACTTGAAGCGGGGTAGTGAGTCCGTATTTGCTTTTTATTTCTTCCACGCCCATTTTTTCAAAACCTCCGCCGTGTGAAGGTTTGAGCATGTAGATATTTTTTTCAACAAGTTGCCCGTAATCTTTGTCGCCGGTTATCATAAAAATTTCGTTGTCGGGAGATACGAATTTTTTGGCCGCTGTTCCTATCACGTCGTCGGCTTCAAAATTATCCGCTTCCAGTATAGGAATGTTCATAGCCCTTATGATGTCTTTAATTATAGGCACGGATTTTTTTATGTCTTCGGGAGTGATTTCCCTTTGTGCCTTGTAGGGCGGATAGAGTTCGTTGCGGAAAGTTTTGCCTCCCTTGGGGTCGAAAGCCACTGCGAGATGTGTGGGCTCAAGTTTCTTTATTTCTTCGAGAGTATTGACAAAGCCGAAAATGGCTGAGGTATTGAAGCCTTTTGAGTTGATGCGCGGCGTTCGTATAAGGGCATAGTAAGCCCTATATATTAAGGCGTAGGCATCAAGTAGGTATAATTTGTTCATGTGTCCTTATTTTTCTGTAAATGTAGCTAAATTCATCGAATGGATAGCTATAAATTAGTACTTTTGTACCTTAAAATATCGATATGGCATATTTGCATCAAATTTCTTCACCTATAGAAAAGGAGCTTATCAACTGTGTTGAACTTTATGACAAGGTTTTGAGTCATAACGATGACTTGTTAGGCACAATTCTTGAGCATGTGCGTTCGCGCAAAGGCAAGATGATGCGTCCGATACTTGTTTTGCTTTCTGCAAAAGAGTTTTCCGAGGTAAACGAGGTTACATATAATGTTGCGCTTGCGCTTGAACTTTTCCACAATGCCAGTCTTCTTCACGACGATGTGGTGGACGAGAGCGACGAGAGGCGCGGATTGAAGTCGGTTAATGCCAAATTCGGCAACAAACTTGCCGTTTTGGTTGGAGATTATCTGCTGTCGATGGCATTGAAACAGTCGGTGAATACTGGAGAAATGCCTATCGTTAACCGTATTTCCGAGCTTGGAATTCTGTTATCGGAAGGCGAGGTGAAACAGCAGGCCAATATTCGCAACAAGGTGGTTTCGGAAGAGGCTTACTATGATGTGATTCGCAACAAAACCGCCGAACTTTTCTCGGCATGCGGTGAACTTGGAGCGTATTCAGTAGGCGCTGGAAAAGAAGAGGTTGCGTGTGCAAAACGCTTGGGCGAAATTATTGGTATGTGCTTTCAGATTCGTGATGATATATTTGATTATTACGACAATTCCAATATAGGAAAGCCCACAGGCAATGATATGCTTGAAGGGAAGCTCACTCTGCCGGCTATATATGCTTTGAATTCAACCGACAACGCGCTTTATCACGATATAGCCAATAAGGTGAAAAACGGGACAGCTACTCACGATGAAATCAGCAATTTTATTGAGTTTATCAAGAACAATGGCGGCATTTCATATGCTTATCAGGTGATTGACAAGTATCGCGAAGAGGCTTACGGCATACTTTCTACTTACAATAACGCCATGGTGAGGGACGCCCTGCGAAGCTATGTTGACTTTGTGGTGGACCGCGAAAAATAAGTATTGATATCAAAAAAACAATGTCTGATATCGTTTTTACGAGATAGGATATAGTAAAATACGAGGTCTGACCTAATTTAAATTCCGCCGCATCTAATTTAAATTAGATGCGGCGGAGTAAAAACGCCCTCGGGACATGATTTAAAACAAAGCCATATGCCGAAAAGCATATGGCTTTAATTGTATCTTACGTGGCTTGTATTCTGTTTGTTATCAAGCCATTGTATGATTAAAAGTATTTTACTTCTGAATTTGTAATGTTGCCAATCAAATCATTAGCCAACCCCGATGCGCCGATACGGAAAAGATTTGGCGTGAGCCATTCTTCGCCAAGCACTTCCTTGACTATGGAATAATAGTTCACGGCATCTTGCGAAGTCTTCACGCCGCCGGCAATTTTGATACCTATCTTGTAGTTATGACGGGCGTTATACTGTTTAATTGCCTGGCACATAGCGTAAACTCCACCGGGAGTTGCACCTACGGAGAGCTTGCCTGTGGACGTTTTTATGAAGTCTGCGCCGCAATACATCGCAAGCACGGCCGCCCGCATTATGTTTTCGGAAGTTTGCAAAGCGCCGGTTTCGAGAATAACCTTGAGCTTTTTCTGTCCGCAATAGGCCTTGACTTCCTCAATTTCCTCGTCAACAGTTTCCAAATCGTCGCTCAAGAATTTTCCTACCGAAAGCACAATGTCAATCTCGTCGGCACCATCGCGGAGAGCCAAAGCAGTTTCCACAAGTTTCACCTCGCTGAAAGTCTGTGCCGACGGAAAACCTGCGCTAACGCTTGTAATTCCCACATTGTCAACTTCGAGCGAATCTCTGATGAGTTTTACGAAATTTGGATACACGCAAATTGCCGCCACGTGGGGAAGCTCGGGATAAATGTCCTCGAACGAGTTAACTTTTTCCACCATGGCAAGAATGCTTTCCTCATTGTCGGTAACCTTTAACGAAGTGAGTTCCAGACAACTTAGGAGGAATTTCTTTACATCGGCAGTATTGTTTTCGGCAGAATGGTGTTCGATGATATGGGCAGCCTCGTGTTCGGCCTTTTCCCAGTTCAAGGAGTAATCATATCGGTCGATAGTATTGTGTATCTTGTCGTAAAGTTCACCATCTTTGCCGCCGCATTCGCAATGATGCTCTTCGTCGTGATGATGCCCGCAGCAACAATGATGTTCTTCGCCATGATTGTGATGATTGCAGCCGCAGTGATGCTCTTCGCTGTGTTCGTGGTGGCAGCAATGCTCGTGTTCAGTTTCTTTCATGATCTGTTGTTGTTATTGTTTGAGTTTATCGTTTTCAAGATGCCTTGTTTTGTCGCGTAAAGTCTTCTTTTCTATATTCTTACGCATTGCTTCTTCAAGATTAACGCCCGTCTGGTTTGCAATGCAGGTCAAAACCCACAACACATCGGCTATCTCGTCGCCAAGGTCGTGTTTCTCGCCTTTTTTGAACGATTGGTCGCCGTAGGTTCTTGACATTATTCTCGCCATCTCGCCTACCTCTTCGGTGAGACACGCCATATTTGTAAGTTCGCCAAAGTATCTCACGCCGTAAGTCTTTATCCAGCGGTCAACCTCGCTTTGCAGTTCGTCGAGAGTCATTTTATTCCTTGTTTTTGGTGTCCATGCAAATAGTTACAGGCCCGTCGTTAAGAAGTTCCACCTTCATGTCTGCGCCGAAACTACCGGTTTTTACAGGCTTGGCTATCTCGTTTTCAATCTCTTTGCAGAATTTTTCGTAGAGTGGTATAGCAATTTCATGGCCTGCCGCGCGGATATACGAAGGTCGGTTGCCTTTCTTGTAAGAAGCCATCAAAGTAAACTGACTCACCACAAGAATTTCACCGTCTATGTCCTTGACCGAACGGTTCATAACTCCATTTTCATCGTCAAAGATTCTCAGTCCGCCGATTTTCTTTACAAGCCAGGCAATGTCGTCTTCCGTGTCGGGATTTTCTATTCCCAAAAGAACGAGAAGCCCTTTGCCTATCTCGCTCTTCTTTATGCCGTTGATAGTAACGCTACACCGGCTCACACGCTGAATTACCGCTCTCATTTTGTCTGTAAGATTATTTAATAGACTGCAAATTTAGCGATTTATGTTTGTTCTTGTGCAAACGATATAGTAAATATAAGCTATAAAATTGGAAATCAGATTATTGAAGTTGCTCAGAGGGCGAAGCTTCCTGCTCGTGAAGTTGAGAATACAGGTTTTCGCCTTTCTTTGCTCCGATGATTTGCTGAAGTTCTGAGAGGGTAGCCGATTTTATACGCTTTACGCTTCCCAATTTACTGAGCAACAATGTTTTAGTCTTGGGACCAATTCCTTTAAGTCCGTCAAGTTCTGATTTTAATGCGCGTTTGCTTCGTTTTTGTCTGTGAAAAGTTATCGCAAAGCGGTGCACCTCGTCTTGCATGCGCGTCATAAGTCGAAACAGAGCGCTTTCCTGCTTCAATCCAATTGTTGCCGGCGGAAATCCATAGAGCAATTCGTGAGTGCGGTGCCTATTGTCTTTGGCCAGACCGGCTATGGGAATTTTTAGATGCAGCACATCTTCCACAATCTCCCTCACAACTTCCATTTGTCCCTTTCCGCCGTCGGTTATAATGAGGTCGGGTAGAGGCGTGCCCTCATCTTTTGCGCGCGAATACCGACGAAAAACAACCTCCTTCATAGAAGCGTAATCATCAGGTCCTTTCACGGTGCGAATATTGTATTTGCGGTATTCTTTTTTGGCAGGTTTCAGTTTTTCAAAAACCACGCAAGCCGCCACGGCATCGCTTCCCGAAATGTTGGAATTGTCAAAAAGTTCGATTCTGAAAGGAGGCTTTTCAAGGTGTAGGCTATCTTGAATTTCCTTCATCAGACGCATATTTTTCTGTTCCGGATTGAGTTTTTCGCTATGTTTGAGCCTGTCAAACTTATATTCCTTCACGTTGAGTTGAGACAGTTTCAAAAGTTTATAACGTTCGCCGCGCTGCGGAACAACAAAGGCTACGCCGCTAAGTTCTACCTCAACGGGAAAAGGAACAATGATTTCTTTCGCCTTGCTCCCATAACGTTCGCGCATTTCTACGATGCCGATTTCCAGAAGTTCTTCGTCCGACTCATTCAAACGCTTTTTATATTCAAAGGTAAAGGCCTGGTTTATCATGCCCTTGGTAACGTGCATATAATTTACGAAAGCAGAGGTTTCATCGCTCTCTATGGCAAAAACATCAACGTTGTTCATCACATTCGAGACCACTTCGCTCTTTGCGCGATAGCTCTCGATTATATCATATTTCTTCTTGATTTCACTGGCTTCCTCAAAACGTAATTGCGCGGCCAAATCTTCCATTTCTTCCCGCATACTTCGTTGTAAATCCTTGGTATTTCCGTTCAAAATTTCGCGAGCCTGTGCAATTTGCTTCAGGTATTCTTCTTGCGATTGCCTACCTGTGCAAGGCGCAAGGCAGTTTTTTATGTGCCATTCCAGACATTCCTTGTAATTTCCGCATCTCACACCTTCTTTGGTCATTTTTGTTGCGCACAGCCTGGGATGTACCACTTTTTTTATCAAATCGAGTAGGGCGTACATCGTTTGAATGTGGGAATACGGTCCGAAATATTCCGAACCGTCGTGTATACGCTTTCGCGTTTTCAGAATACGCGGAAAATCTTCTTTGGTAATGCAAATAGAAGGATAGGTCTTGTCGTCTTTCAGCAGGATATTGTAATGCGGTTTGTAGCGTTTAATCAAATTATTCTCGAGCAAAAGCGCATCTTCTTCGCTTCTAACCACCACATATTTGATATCCCTTATCTTGCTTACAAGTATGTGGGTTTTTAAATTGGGCTGCTCGCCTTTGAAATAGGAACTAACCCTGCGTTTAAGGCGTTTCGCCTTTCCTACATATATAATTTCGCCCTTTTCGTTGAGATATTGATAGCAACCGGGAGAATCTGGAAGGCTGTCAACGATACCTTTCAGATACTCCAGGCGCTTTGCATTTTCTTCTTTGGTCATAGGGCAAAACTTGTTACGATATCATTTTCCCGATGTCTGATATTATTTTAATAATGTCTGACATCGTTTAAACAATATCAGACATTGTTTTTCCAATATCAAATCTCAATCAAAGCCTGTATTTCCTCATTTTCCGGAAGTGCTTTTCGGCCGTCGGGACATTCGCTTTTCAGTTCGAAAATAAAGTTTATCAGCACTTCTTTGGGCGCAAAACTTTTTACAAGATTGTATGTGGCCCTCATCGAACCGCCTGTAGCCAAAAGATCATCGTGAATCAAAACAACGTCCTCGTTTGTTATTGCCCCCTCTTGTATTTCTATTTCGTCTGTCCCGTATTCTTTTTCGTATCTTGCGCCTCTTACTTCGCCTGGCATCTTACCTTTTTTACGACACAATACGATGCCGGCACCAATTCTTTCGGCAAGAATAGAAGCAAGAATCACGCCGCGCGTTTCAAGTCCGACTATCTTCGTAATACCTCGGTTTTGGTATCTGCGATAGAGCTCATCGCTCAATTCTTTTACCACACCGGCATCGGTAAATAGGTAATTGATATCCTTGAATTGGATACCTTTCTTCGGAAAATCTGGAATGTTTCTCAAATGTTCGAGAACGTATTTCTCATTCATAATAAGGCATTTTAGATGTTTGACATGGTTTCTTGTTTCACGTGGAACAGATAAACTATTTGTGGTTTCCCTGATTTCACCGCTTCATTAAAATCAAAAGCACACTGATATCGCTCGGAGAAATTCCCGGAATGCGGCTCGCTTCTGCAAGAGTTTCTGGATTTATCCTTTCAAGTTTTTGACGTGCTTCGATCGTGAGTTGATTAATCTTGGAATAGTCGAAACGACCGCGTATTTTAATATCTTCTAACCGCAGAATTTTCTCCGCAAGTTTGCGTTCGCGTTCAATATATCCGTTGTATTTTATTTTTACTTCGGCAGCTTCACACGCTTCTTCGTTTCTGTTGTTTTCATCGCCCATTAGTTTTTTTAGAGGCTCGATGAAATTTGAAAGTTTCCTGAGATCTATTTGCGGGCGGTTGAGCAATTCAAACAATCTTTCTGAGAACACAATTTTTGTAGTGCCCATCGTTTCCAAAGCATCATTGATATCTTTTGGTTTTGCTTTGGTTTGTTCGCAATAATGTATGATGGCGTTTGCTATTCGTTGCTTTTCCTGGAATTTTTGCCAGCGTTCTTCGGTAATTCCTAAGTTTTTTACTTTCGGAGTAAGCCTTTCGTCGGCATTATCTTGGCGAAGGAGAATGCGGAACTCAGCTCTTGACGTAAACATACGGTATGGCTCGTCAACTCCCTTGGTTACCAAATCGTCTATAAGCACTCCAATGTAAGCTTCGTCGCGGCGCAAAACGAGCGGTTCCTGGTCTTTTACTTTTTGCGCGGCGTTTATTCCGGCTATTATGCCTTGTCCTGCCGCTTCCTCGTAACCTGTGGTGCCGTTAACCTGACCTGCGAAGAACAGCGAGCCTACTATTTTTGATTCCAACGAATGGTTTAGCTGCGTAGGGTCGAAGAAATCGTATTCTATCGCATATCCCGGGCGGTAGATGCGTGCGTTTTCAAATCCTGCGATATGTCGTATTGCCGACATCTGTATGTCGATTGGCATACTTGAGGAGAAACCGTTAAGATACATCTCGTTGGTTGAAACACCTTCGGGCTCGAGAAAAAGAGGGTGGTGATCGCGGTCGGGAAATGTAACTAGTTTTGTTTCTATGCTTGGGCAATATCTTGGGCCGATGCTTTGAATTTGTCCGTTATAGAGTGGAGAGTCGGCGAGTCCGCTTCTCAGTATTTCGTGAACTGTTTCGTTGGTTGAGCATAGCCAGCATGTGAGTTGCGGAAGTGGACGATTTTCGGTGATATACGAGAATCGGTGGAAATCGTTCTCACCTTCTTGTATTTCGAGTTGTGAGAAATCGATGCTTCTTGCGTCAATTCTTACCGGTGTGCCTGTTTTCATGCGTTCGGAGCGTATCCCGTGGCGCGTGATTGAGTTGGTGAGGTTTTTTACTGCTGGCTCGGCGCATCGTCCTCCCTCCACTTTTTTACGTCCTATGTGCATCAGCCCGTTTAGAAACGTGCCTGCGGTTATTACAACGGCTTTGGCGTTAATCTTCACGCCCCATTGTGTGATGATGCCTGTGGCTTTTCCGTTTTCCACTACAAGTTCTTCTGCCTGGTCCTGCCATAGGTCGAGGTTGTCGGTATTTTCGAGAATATGTCTCCATTCTGCGCTAAACTTCATGCGGTCGCATTGGGAGCGTGGACTCCACATTGCGGGTCCTTTAGAGCGGTTGAGCATTCTGAACTGTATTGCCGTGCGGTCGGTAACTATTCCGGTGTATCCGCCGAGGGCGTCAATTTCGCGCACAATCTGTCCTTTTGCAATTCCGCCTATTGCGGGGTTGCAGCTCATTTGTGCTATTTTTCCCATGTCCATTGTAACGAGACATGTGTGGCATCCGCATCTTGCTGCGGCGCTTGCAGCTTCGCAGCCGGCGTGTCCTGCGCCCACCACTACTACATCATAATCTAAATTCATCATATTTCTTCAGAATGTCCGCCTTGGTTGTACGTGCGGAATTACGGCAAAATTACTTCAAAAATGGCAATATTGCAGTTTGTGGTTTTGCGGAATTTTTCTGGGGGTATATAGTGGAATTTTGTAGTGTTGTTTAAAGTATTGTATATCAAGAAGATATAACGAGGTCTCAAAGTGCTGTTCCGATGTCTGACATTATTTGAATAATGTCTGACATTGTTTAAACTATATCAGACATTGTTTTCACGAAAAGCCATATAGTTTTTTCTGCACGAAATATGGTGAAATCGGAGTGGGGGAGTAATGGGGCGATGTGAGGGGTGGAAAAAACGAGGTTGCACGTGAAACATGGCATAATTATTGGCGTGTGGGCAAAGTGTATTTTCCACTAAATCATTACCTTTGCACCCGCATTTTTAAGTTTACGTAAATTGAAGACATTTGAAGAGCTCGGATTGGAGCCTGCTTTGATTAAAGCAATCGACGAAATAGGCTACGAAAGTCCCATGCCTATTCAGGAGGAAGTGATTCCCTATTTATTGGGCGCGGGAAACGATGTGATTGCACTTGCACAAACCGGAACGGGAAAGACTGCCGCCTATGGTCTGCCCCTTTTGCAAAAAATCAGAAAGGACAAGGAAGGGGTGCAGGCCGTTATCCTAAGTCCTACAAGGGAGCTTTGCTTGCAGATAGCAAATGATTTGAAAGACTACTCCAAGTATCTCGAAACGCTTCACGTTGTAGCCGTTTATGGAGGCGCTGACATCGGTGCGCAAATCAAGGCGCTAAAACGTGGGGCGCAGATTGTGGTTGCCACACCGGGACGTCTCATCGACTTGATGGAGCGCGGAGCGGCAAAACTTGACGGCGTGGAAAACATTGTGCTTGACGAGGCCGACGAAATGCTCAACATGGGATTTACAGAGAGCATCAACGCAATTCTCGCCGGTGTGCCGCAAGACAGAAACACTCTGCTTTTTTCGGCAACCATGAGCCGCGACATCGAAAGGATTGCGCGCACTTATCTCACCGACCCCAAGGAAATCGTAGTGGGTTCGCGCAACGAGGGAGCCGAGAAAGTTAATCACGAGTACTATCTTGTTCACGCCAAGGACAAATATGCGGCGCTCAAGCGTGTGGTGGATTATTATCCCCGTATATATGCCATTGTTTTTTGCCGCACCCGAATGGAAACTCAAGAGGTTGCCGACAAACTAATACAGGACGGTTATAACGCCGAGTCGCTTCACGGCGAACTTTCGCAGGCTCAGCGCGACCTCACAATGCAGAAGTTTCGCCAGAAAAGGGTGCAGCTTCTCGTGGCAACCGATGTGGCGGCGCGCGGACTTGATGTAGACGAGCTCACACACGTTATAAATTACGGCTTGCCCGAAGATATCGAAAGCTACACGCACCGTAGCGGGCGCACCGGGCGTGCGGGTAAGCGCGGAACTTCGATAAGTATCGTTCATCTTAGGGAGAAGGGAAAAATACGACGGATAGAAAAGGAAATAGGTAAGAAATTCGTGCGCTGCCAACTGCCCTCGCCAAAAGATATATGTACAAAACAACTCTACAATGTGATAGATAAATTGGAGCGCACCGAGGTTGATGAAGAACAGATAGCTCCGTTTATGCCCGAGGTGATGCGCAAACTCGACTGGCTCGACAAAGATGATATCGTGAAGCGTATTGTGGCGTCGGCCTTCGGACGTTTTGTGGAATACTACGCCAATGCGCCGAAAATTGTGGAGCCTGACGACAAGAATGTGCGCGAGAGTGATGACGAGGGCGGAAAACGTTCGCGCAAGGACCGCCGCGGTTCAAAGCGCAGTGCCGGAAAAGACGGCAAGATTCAGCCCGAAGAGGGATACCGTCGGTTGTTTATAAACCTTGGCAAGCGCGACGGGGTTTATGCACGCGAAATCATTGGATTTGTAAACAAGTTTGTGGGCGGCAGCGTGGATATCGGCAGAATTGATCTCACTACAAGCTGTTCGTTCTTTGAGGTTCCCGAAAATGTAGCTACAGATGTGCTCAACGGTTTCAGAAAGGCGAATTACAAGGGCCGCCGCATTGTGGTTGACGACGCCGAGGCTACGGGCACTAAGCATTCCTCGCACGACGGGGGCGGAAAACGCCGCAAAAACGACGCGCCGAAATTCAAGGACGATGCGCCTAAGAAGAAAAAGGGCCGGAAGCGCGGCGATGATTTCCAAGATGATTTCGCGCCCAAGGGCAAGCCGGGAAAAGACGACTGGAAAAAGTTTTTCGGACATTGATTTAGTTTGCCGTCCATAGGTTCGGCGGAAAATTCACTGCGAAATTTTTTGAAAAAGATATGAGGGTGTGCCTACGAGGCGCGCCCTTGTTTTTTTCTTCAGCATACTGTTTTCCTGCATTTCCCGACTGATTTTGCGTGGCGGGCGAAAAATTGCGTAAAGCTCTGAAAGAGAATGATTTGAGGTGTATTTCAAAAAAACTTGTAAGTATTTCGTTTTCAGGAGGTTTGAAGTGGCTTTTACGAGATGCGGCGGAATTTAAATTAGATGCGTCGGAATTTAAATTTGGTGGCCCGGAGTTTTTACGAGATGCCGTGTAGTTTATTGCAGTATTGCTTTTGGGGGAAATTTCATAGGGTTTACAGTTCAGCCAAACCCTATTAGTTTGAAATGTAAGGGCTGAAATTTATCCTTTTTGAAAAAAAGCGCTACTTTTGTGAATACTACGTTTGTTAAGGTATGGAACAATTTTTGCCTGCAGCCATCTTGGGCGCATACTCCTTGATAATTTGTTTGGCTCCGGGGCTTCTGATAGCATTGGGAATGTGTTTCTTTTTCATCAAGATACCACTTGATCATTCTCTCGACAGTTATCGGCGGTCGCGCAGGCTCATGGCGATAACTTTCGTGCTGTATGGAATTTCGATTTTGCTCGAAGATGTTTATTCCTCCGGCATGAGCCGCAATTTTGATACGGAACGGATTGTAATCATAGACATCTCGGCTTTCCAGGCATTCCTTTTCACTTCAACTTTGGTTACTCTTGTCGATATGTCCTACTTTACCGTGAAGCGCATGATAGCCGAAGGCATTGCCATGATAGGCTTCTTTGCCGTGGCATTCGGTGTAGTGTTCACGTTAAGCGGCACAGCCACTGCTGTCTACTATGTATGCGTGTTGGTATACGTGGCATTGTTGGCGCGCTACGTCCATATTTTCCGCCGCCACTATGCAAAGTACGTGAACCTTATGGAAAATTTTTATTCCGCCGATGAAGACCGCCGGCTGTTGTGGGTGAAACGTTCCTTCTACTGGTCGCTCGGCATAGGATTGCTTGCCATGGTTTATTCGTATGCTCCCGCTCCGGTTACGTCGCTTCTCTTCATGACGGCGGCAATAGCCTATTACGTGTTCTTTGGGATAAGGTTTATCAACTACACTTACGATTTCGATTACTACCGGCAAGTTGTTGACGAGATAGCTCCCTGTGCAGCCGTCGACGCAGAGCCTACGGCACAGGCTCCCACCGACGACGAAATGCAAATGATGCAGCACATCGAAAATATGATGCACGATGAAAAAATCTACAAGTCGGCATCGCTTACAATCTATGTGCTTGCTGCAAAACTTGGGAAAAACCAGCGCATAGTGTCGGCAGCCATTTCGCATTGCCGCAACACAAATTTCAAAAGCTATATCAACACCATGAGAGTGGACGAAGCCGTGCGTTTAATCTCTGACGGTTGGCTCGACACGCATACCATTGACGCCCTTGCCGCAGAATGTGGATTTGCCAACAGAGTGAGTTTCTACCGTGTGTTCAAAAATCAAAAAGGCGTGGCTCCAACCGATTTTTTGGTTACAAAAAGCGCATAATGTAACCAACCACGCCCTTTCGTCATAGGAAAAGTAGGGTTTTGTTCGCGATATTTGCAAAACGGATAAGCTAACCGTAAATATCGTGTCAGAACATTTTTCAAACTTATATCACCTTTTCAAAACCAGACCAACTATGATGAATAGATTCTACCAGACAGGAAACTTTGCGCCCCATTTCGTTGCGGCCATGTTGTTTGCATTTCTCATGAGTTTTGCTTTCCCCCAAACGGCAAGCGCCTACGTGGGCCAGGACTTCTATTATGAGGAAAACGGAGTGCAATGTAGTTATCGTATCACAGAAGAAGATGCAGATTCTAAGACATACAGCGTAACTTTAATGAATGTTCCGACCTCTGCCACCGGACATATAAAAGTCGGCTCCGCATATTACAACGACAAGTACTACAAAGTAACCGCTGTTGACGATGCCGCTTTTATTAATCACATGTATGTAACCCACGTGGACCTTACGTTTGCAACCGATGTGGGCAACAATGCATTCAAGGGCTGCAGGAATTTAAGGCAGGTTCGTTTGCTTCGCACCGAAATCATTGGTAGCGGAGCTTTTGAAGGTTGTGAAAAACTTGAGGGGCTTTATCTGTCGAGCAGTATAAGAGTAATTAGAGGCAACATCTTGAAAGGTTGTGAAAACTTGAAATATCTGAGCTGCCGTTCCAAAAGTTTTGGTAACGTAAGCATTCAGCCGAATGCTTTTGCCTTAGATGATAACAATTCCACCTATCCCGAAACAGTTTATGTGCCGGTAAATTGTGTCGATGCCTACAAAAATCATGATGCTTTCAAGAATTCAAATGTCAAGGAGGCGACGAGTTATGGTTTGGAAGTGGTAGGGGCTGGTATTCAAGTCGATGATTTTAGCCGTAGCTACTTGTCGTTTATAGCTGGACTGCAAGAGGGAAACTTGAGCTTTGCCCCCGAAACAAATACATTGACTTTTGATAATTGCGAAGGCACAGGATTTTATTTGAAAAACTACGGAAATTCCGGCCTGAACGTTTATTTTAAAGGGGTATGCCGTTTATCCGAGAATATATATTTTTCAGATTCTGCCATGTTCTCTATCAGGAAAGACACACGCGTTTACGGCGATGAGTTGTACGTGAATCTTGAAAATAAATATAGTAGAGCATTTAAGGTATACGATGGGGCGTATCTTACGCTTGACAGCATTTGGTTTCTTTCTGTTACAGGTGTAAACGACAGGACTTTTGCGGGTAATGGAGGCGATGAAACTCTTTTCATAAGGTCTTCCGGGATAAAAGTTGCGTGTGCCGGCGAGGTGATGAGCGATTTCAAATATATTAGAACCGAGAACATTGATGTGGCAAAGCCCGAAAAGGGTGCGTGGTTCAGAGAAGTTTCAAACAAGCGTTATGCTTTGGTGGATTCCAACGGAGTGAAGGTGGAAAAGGAGGCACTTATTTTGACGGCATACCCGCTTTCGATTTGCGGTAAGAAGGTAAATACGCAAAACTACCAAGATCTTACGACTATTGACGGAGTTACCGGAAACAAGGTCTACTTTGACGAATATGTTTACCATGATGGCAAACGCGAGAAGACTTTGGTTTTGAACAATGCCACGCTTTTTAATTCCAATGCCAACACCAAGAGCAAAATCATTCCCGAGAATTGTGGCTCGTGGGCTGTGAAGAGTGAATTCCCGGAACTTAGTGTGAAAGTATCTGGCAAATGCCGCATTATCAACGACGCCGACAAAGACGGAGGTAACTCGTCAGTGTTTTTCAAAGGCGTGAAATTCTGGGGAGGTACGGGCAAGGATACTTTGGAAATAGTTTGTAATGCCGAAGTAGGCGTTTATGCAGGCGACACAATGGTTGTAGATGGTTTGGTGCTTATTGTAAACGCTCAGGAATATGGAATCACGTCAAATGGTTACAATAAACCGAATTGCACGCTTGTTATTAAAAAATCGGTGGTGGAATGTAATACCAATTTCAGGGCTCTTTCTTGGCTCAAAGACGTAATTCTCGAAGATTGCGAGGTAGTTTCGCCAGAAGGCGCGGAGTTTGACAAAAGCAGAAACAATGTTCTTGTACTCGACGGAGAGGGTGTGAAGAATGTGCTGATAGCTCCGACAAACAGTCCCGTAGTAGGAATTGGCGAGGTGGAATCTGCCAAGAACTGCAACCATACTATTTATACTATTGAAGGCACCCGGCTCAATCGGAATATCGAAGATTTGCCGCGAGGTGTATATATCATCGACGGCAAGAAGGTTATCCGCAAATAGCCGCCTGGAGAGGAACGTGTTAAACGGTTTGCCATTTAATTGGCAAGCCGTTTTTTATTGCCCTTTGCCCGGGGTGGAAAGGCTGTGGCGGAGGGCGTTTGCCGCAAATGGCCCGAAACAGCGCAATGCTTTGATTGTGAACGAATTATATAGTATCTCGGAAATCTTTGTAAGCATCTCGTTTTCAGGAGGTTTGAAGTGGCGTTTACGAGGTCAGACATAATTTAAATTAGATGCGTCGGAATTTAAATTTGGTGGCCCGGAGTTTTTACGAGATGCCGTGTAGTTTTTTCAAGTTTCATGGCATGGTTCAAAAATATGGCATTTCGTGCATCGGGTGTCTTAATAAATCGCTATTTTTACACCAAATATTTTTATCTACCGGTGAATCGCAAAATACTTCTACTTACAGCTATTGCGGCGTGGGCATTGGGCGCAAACGCGCAAAGGGTGAATTTCAACGTGGGCGGAGGCCTTTCGTCCCACTACGGTGGCTCTACGCTCAATATAGGTGCATTCAAGCTCGGAGTCTCGTATGAGCACGAAATTCCCGGCAATTTCAGCATCGAGCCCGGCGTGTATTTCTACGCCAAAGGCTATAAGGACAAAAACGAGAGCGTGTTTATGCGCGACGACAAGGGCGAGATTGTCAAGGACGAGAACGGCGACCCCATGATGGGAGTGAAAAATGTAACCACGAGCAAGTATTACATCGAGGTGCCTGTGCTGGCAAACTATTACCTTGAGATTTCGCCCATGCACTACATTGAATTCTCAGCCGGCCCTTATGCGGCCGTTGGAGTGGGGGGCAAGCGCAAAACGCGCGGCGACACCGAACAGGATATACAGAATCGTTTCTACTACGAAAAGAGCACGTTCAAGGAAGAAGGCGTGAAGCGCTTCGACTGCGGCATCACGGCGGGAATTGCCTATGAATTCAACCGTATTTTCGCCGTGGGCGCACAGGCAGATTTCGGTATGCTGAATTTTCGCAAGCAGGGCGGTAAAAACATCTCGGGGCTCATAACGTTCAGCTACCGGCTAAGGCTCGACAATTGAGCTGGCCTGCGCACAGAATGAGGTATTTGTAGAAAACATAAGGCATATGATAGATTTTCTTACGGTTTACCAATGGGAGATATGGGCAGTAGTAGCCCTGGTGCTCCTTGTGCTCGAACTCACGGCGGGCGACTTTTTCATGCTCTGCCTTGCCGTAGGTGCAGTGTGCTCATCGGTGTGCGCGGCAACAGGCGCGGGACTCCTGGCATGCTTCATAGTTTTTGCAATAATCTCTGTGGCATGTCTGTTCTTCCTTCGCCCCAAAATGTTGAAGCGCTTCTCGCGCCGCACAGTGCGCAAAAGCAACGCCGATGCACTTCTTGGAAAAACGGGCACGGTGAAAGAGGAAATCAAGGCCGGCTCTTATGGCTACGTTGCCATAGACGGGGACATGTGGCGAAGCATCTCGGCCAACGGAGATGCGATTGCCGTGGGCACGAAAGTGGTTGTCGTCTCGCGCGAAAGCATAATCCTAACCGTGGAAAAGGCACAATAACTAACAACAAGGAATATCAACACTAAAAACTCATACACCATGATTTACGTATTAGTAGTGCTCGTGTTTTTGGCAATAGTCATCGTATCAAAGAGCATAGCAATCATTCCGCAGTCGAGCACCAAAATTATCGAACGCCTCGGCCGCTATCATTCAACCCTCAATCCCGGCGTAAACATCATTGTGCCGTTTATCGACAAGGCACGCACGATAGTGATAATGCGCAACAAACGCTATTTCTACTCCACCGAGATAGATTTGCGCGAACAGGTTTATGATTTCGACAAACAAAACGTGATTACAAAAGACAATGTGCAGACCGAAATCAATGCCCTGCTTTATTTTCAGATAGTAGACCCGTTCAAGGCCGTATATGAAATAAACAACCTGCCCAACGCAATTGAAAAGCTCACACAAACGACGCTCAGAAACATAATCGGCGAAATGGAACTCGACGAGACGCTCACCTCGCGCGATACCATTAACAACAAGCTGCGCTCCGTGCTCGACGACGCCACAAACAAATGGGGCATAAAGGTGAACCGCGTGGAATTGCAGGACATCAATCCGCCAAAAAGCGTGTTGCAGGCAATGGAAAAGCAAATGCAGGCAGAACGAAACAAGCGCGCCGAAATCCTGAACAGCGAGGGCGAAAAACAAAGTGCCATATTGAAATCCGAAGGTGAGAAGATGGCAACAATCAATCGCGCCGAAGCCGAAAAACAACGCGCTATCCTTAACGCTGAAGGCGTTGCCACCGCAAAAGTAAAGCAGGCCGAAGCCGAAGCAAAGGCCGTGGAACTGATTACAGAGGCTGTGGGCAAATCGGCCAACCCGGCTAATTATCTCCTTGCCCAAAAATATATACAAATGCTCAAGGAAGTGGCAAGCGGAGATAAGACCAAAACCGTTTACCTGCCCATCGAAGCCACAAATATGCTCGGCTCAATCGGCGGCATAAAAGACCTGTTCAAAACAGAATAAGACACCAGAGAAATCATTCCCTAAACTCATATAATCATGAAGAATATAACAAGACGACAATTCCTTAAAGACAGCCTGCTGAGCGCAGCTGCTATCGCCATCGTGCCGGGCAATGTGCTCGGCAAGGCTTACGGATACACTGCGCCCAGCGACAAACTCAACATAGCCGGCATAGGCGTGGGCGGCATCGGACGCCGCAACATGCAGAACATGAAAACCGAAAACATCGTGGCCCTCTGCGACGTTGACTGGAAGTATGCAATGAAAACTTTCAACGACTTCCCAAAAGCAAAACGCTTCAAAGATTGGCGGGAAATGCTCGACAGAATGGGAAAAAGCATCGACGCCGTAATGATAGCCACTCCCGACCATAACCACGCCGTTATCGCAGCCCACGCAATGACTCTCGGCAAGCACGTGTACCTTCAAAAACCGCTCACACACTCTGTATACGAAGCGAGGTTGCTTACAAAATTGGCGAAGAAGTATAAAGTAGCCACGCAAATGGGAAACCAGGGCAATTCCTTCGAATGGAACAAACGCGTGGCCGAATGGATTTGGGCCGGCGAGATAGGCGAGGTGCGCGAGGTGCATTGCTGGACCGACCGCCCCATTTGGCCGCAAGGACTTATGAAACCTACCGACACTCCCGCCGTACCTGATACGCTCGACTGGAACTTATGGATTGGCCCCGCCGAGATGCGTCCGTACCACCCCTCATATTGTCCGTGGAACTGGCGAGGCTGGTATGATTTCGGCACAGGCGCGCTTGGCGACATGGCTTGCCATATCATGGACCCCGCAGTGCTTGCGCTCGACCTCAAATATCCTACGAAAGTCATCGCATCTTCCACGCTCAGCAACCTATATTCGCCGCCTTATGCCGAGACAATTACCTACACGTTCCCGGCTCGTCCAAAGAAAGGCAATGTAGAAATGCCCGAGGTGAAACTTACTTGGTACGACGGCGGACTTATGCCGCCACGGCCTGAGGAACTCGAAGACGGAGATATGCTCGGCGATGAAAACGGAGGCATTCTCATTATCGGTTCAAAGGGAAAGATCATGACGGGGTGCTATGGAATGAAGCCTACATTGCTTCCCAAGAGCCGCATGAAGGACTTCAAGGACCCCACACCGCAGTTGCGCCGTGTGATAACGAGCGACGTGGCGAGCATATGGGACTCGAACGCTCACGAGCAGGACTGGATTCGTGCGTGCAAGGAGCCTGCAAGAAGCAGAGTGGAGACGTGCGCAAACTTTGCCTACTCCGGACCGTTTACAGAGATGGTAGACATGGGCGTAATGGCTACGCGCCTCGCGGGACTCACCGGACTTCACAAGGAACTGCATTGGGACGGCGAGAACATGCGCTTCACAAATATTTCGCCCAACGACAAGGTGAAGATAGTGAACTTCGACGATTTCAAGGTGATTGACGGCGACCCGAAGTTTGACCGGCGCTACGCGGAATTCAACGCGCAGGATTTGGTGAACGAGTGGATTAAGCACACCTACCACAACGGCTATTCGTTGCCGCCTATGCCAAAAGACTGATAGCCTATGAAACGTCTGCTTTTCATATCTCTGCTGCTCCTGTTGCCTTTTGCTGCAAACGGCAAGAGCAAAGCCGAAAGAATGGGCTGGAAGCTCGCCGTGCAGTCGTGGACATTCCACAAAGGAGACCTGTGCGCGGCGATAGACAAAACGGTGGAGCTGGGACTGAAATACATTGAAGTCTTTCCCGGGCAGACTATCGGCGGGCAGTGGGGCGACAAGAAGTTCGACTACAACCTTGATGCCGCCACTTGCAAGCAGCTGCGCCGATATGCGGCCGCAAAAGGAGTGCGCATTGTAGGGTCGGGGGTGTTTGTCCCTGCCAAGAGCGACGAATGGCAACGGGAATTCGAGTTTGCCAAACGCATGAAACTCGAATATATCACCTGCGAACCTGCGCTCGAAGACTGGGATTTGGTGGAACAACTGGCCAAGAAAACCGGTATCAAGGTATCTGTGCACAACCACCCCAAGCCTTCGCACTATTGGAGCCCCACGAATCTGCTGCAAGCCATAGGGAAACGCAGCAAGCTCACGGGCTCGTGCGCCGATGTGGGCCACTGGTTGCGCTGCGGACTGATGCCGGTGGAATGTATGAGGGTGATGAAAGGCCGAATGATAAGCATGCATTTCAAGGACATTGTGGCCGGAGGCGACCCCGAGGCAATGCACGACACCGTGTGGGGCGAGGGAATAATCAAGATGCCCGCGATGCTCCGCGAGCTCAAGGCGCAGAAATTCCGCGGATATTTTGCAATAGAATACGAGTACAATTGGGACAACTCCATGCCCGAAATTAAAAAGAGCATAGAGAATTTCAACCGAATGGTAGAGGAACTGCGCTGACGCCACGGCAAAACATCTACACCCCTAAGCCTTTGGCAAAGCCCTGATGCTTTGCAGAGCCAACGGCATTTGTGGAAATAACGACGAGTCATATTGTTAAAGCAATATGGCTCGTTTTTTATGCGAGTTCCACAGATATAGAGCAAAGCATACGGCATCGAATGATTGTCTGAACTGCAACAGTTCGTTTTTAGAACGGACAAAATAAGTAGTTGATGCGTTCAGTTTCCCAAGAAATCAGATGTGTCTGTCAAGAGATCAGCATGTATTAGCCAAGAAGTCCGATGTGTTTTGCCAAGAAGTCCGAGGAGTTTGTCTTACTTCGGCCGAAGTAAGCACGTTGAACGGCCGAAGTAAGCACGTTGAACGGCCGAAGTAAGCACGTTGATCGACCGAAGTAAGACAAACTGATGGCATCTAACGGGAAAAGAGATGGGAGGAGTAGGGATTTTTCTCCCAAGCAAAGCGAAAGATTATGGGACTTGGAGAACGGAATGGGCGCTTTTCTGATTTCTATTCATGTATTTGCAAAGCCAAGGTGGAATGTTACTCAAAGTAAATTGCTATCTTTGCGCGTGAATTGCGGAAATCGCTCCGCTTCAAACCTAAACTACAATAATTGAGATGGATTACGAGTTTCAGAAAATAGAAGAAAAATGGCGCAGGATATGGGCCGACGAGAAGATTTACCACGTTACCGAGGATAGCTCCAAGCCCAAGTATTATGTGTTGAACATGTTTCCCTATCCCTCAGGGGCAGGACTTCATGTGGGCCACCCGCTTGGATATATAGCAAGCGACATCTACGCAAGATACAAACGCTTGCGCGGCTTCAACGTTCTGAACCCCATGGGATACGATGCCTACGGACTTCCGGCAGAACAGTATGCCATACAGACCGGACAGCACCCCGCGATAACCACCGTGAAGAATATCAGCCGCTATCGCGAACAGCTCGACAACATCGGCTTCTCGTTCGACTGGGACCGCGAAGTGCGCACCTGCGACCCCGTGTTCTACAAATGGACCCAATGGGCTTTCATACTCATGTTCCGCAGCTACTACTCCAACTCGGAGCAGAAAGCACGCCCAATCGACGAACTCATAAGCCATTTCGAGAAGCAAGGAACCGAAGGCATCAACGTTGCATGCAGCGAAGAACTGACCTTCACCGCAGAAGAATGGAACGCCAAGAGCGATGTGGAGAAACAGCAGGCCTTGATGAACTACCGCATTGCCTATCTGGGCGAAACCGAAGTGAACTGGTGCGCACAGCTCGGCACAGTGCTTGCAAACGACGAGGTGGTAGACGGAGTTTCATTGCGCGGCGGCTATCCTGTGGTGCAGAAGAAAATGAAACAATGGTGTCTGCGCGTTTCGGCATACGCACAACGTTTGCTCGACGGGCTTGACACGATAGACTGGACCGACTCCCTGAAAGAAACACAGCGCAACTGGATAGGACGAAGCGAAGGAACAGAAGTGGAATTCTCGGTGAAAGACAGCGACAAGACGTTCACAATCTTCACCACACGCGCCGACACAATGTTTGGAGTAACCTTCATGGTGCTCGCGCCCGAGAGCGATTTGGTGGCAGAGCTTACCACGCCCGACCAAAAGGCAGATGTGGAAAACTATGTCGACGCAACAAAGAAACGCACCGAACGCGAACGCATCTCCGACCGCAAGGTTACGGGCGTCTTCTCAGGCTCGTATGCCATCAACCCATTTACCGGCGAGGAAATACCAGTGTGGATAAGCGATTACGTGCTTGCCGGCTACGGCACCGGAGCAATCATGGCCGTTCCCGCACACGACAGCCGCGACTACGCATTTGCCAAACATTTCAACCTGCCTATAATCCCACTCATCGAAGGCTGCGACGTATCAGAACAGAGCTTCGACGCAAAAGAAGGCATCGTAACCAACTCCCCACGCAAGGACGCAAAACCATATATAGACTTCTCGCTCAATGGACTCACTGTAAAAGAAGCCATTGCAGCAACCAAGAAATACGTCAAGGCTCACAATCTCGGCCGTGTCAAGGTAAACTACCGCTTGCGCGATGCAATTTTCTCGCGTCAGCGCTATTGGGGCGAACCTTTCCCCGTTTACTACAAAGACGGCATGCCTCAGATGCTCCCCCTCGAATGTCTGCCGCTCGAATTGCCCGAAGTGGACCAATACAAACCCACCGAAACCGGCGAGCCTCCGTTGGGAAGAGCAAAAGTATGGGCATGGAACGAACAGGAACGCAAGGTGGTGGACAAAAGCCTTGTTGACAACAAAACAGTGTTCCCTCTCGAACTTAATACAATGCCCGGATTTGCCGGCTCTTCGGCATATTATCTGCGCTACATGGACCCGAAGAACAACGAGGCCCTCGTATCGAAAAACGCCGACGAATATTGGAAATGCGTGGACCTTTATGTAGGCGGCACAGAGCACGCCACGGGACACCTTATCTATTCTCGTTTCTGGAACAAGGTATTGCATGATTACGGATATTCGGTAACAGAAGAACCATTTGCGAAGCTGATCAACCAAGGTATGATACAGGGACGCTCCAACTTTGTCTACCGCATAAAAGAAGGCGACGAAAAAGGAAAATACGTGTCGCTCGGACTGAAAGACAAGTACGACGTAACGCCGATACACGTTGACGTAAATATTGTGTCAAACGACATTCTCGACATAGAGGCTTTCAAACGCTGGAATCCCGAATACAAAAACGCACAGTTCATTCTCGAAGACGGCAAATACGTCTGTGGCTGGGCTATAGAGAAGATGTCGAAAAGCATGTTCAATGTCGTAAATCCCGATATGGTTGTGGAACGTTACGGAGCCGATACCCTTCGTCTTTACGAGATGTTCCTTGGTCCGGTAAACCAAAGCAAACCGTGGGACAGCAACGGAATTGACGGCTGCTCGCGTTTCCTTCATAAATTGTGGAACCTTTATAACGGCAAAGGCGGTAAGTTTATGCCCGACGACGCAGAACCGACAGAAGCCAACCTACGCACGCTCCACAAACTCATAAAGAAAGTTACCGACGACATAGAGAATTTCTCCTACAACACGGCAATTTCTGCTTTCATGATAGCTGTGGGCGAATTGAATGTGCAGAAATGTACGTCGCGCAAGGTTCTTGAGCCGCTGGTAGTGCTTGTAGCTCCGTTTGCGCCGCATATCGCCGAGGAATTATGGGAGCAGCTCGACCATACAACGAGTGTGTGTGATGCGGAGTGGCCTGAATTCAACGAGAAATTCGTTCAGGAAAGCAGCGTAACGATGAGCGTTTCGTTTAACGGCAAGACGCGCTTCACGATGCAGTTCCCCGTAGATGCGCCAAAGGAGGAAATCGAAAAGGAAGTGCTTGCGAGCGAACAGGCTAAGAAATATACCGACGGCAAACAGATAGTAAAAGTGATTGTTGTGCCGCGCAGGATTGTGAACATCGTGGTTCGCGGATAATCCGCGGCTTTGAATAGGCAAAGGTTTAGGTATGGAGCATTCTTTGAGCATGCCGGGCGTGAAGATAACGCCTCTGCAATATCTTCACGACTATGCGCTTATCACGTTTGGGCTTTTCTGTTATGCCGTAGGCTTCACGTGTTTCATTCTGCCCTATCAGATCACCACGGGAGCCGTTGCCGGTATCGGCGCATTGGTTTTCTATGCTACCCAAGGTGCTATTCCGGCCCACTATCCCTATTTGATTATCAACACCATCCTATTGATTGCTGCCATTAAGGAACTTGGTTGGCGCTTTTGTATAAAGACAATTTACGCGGTGCTTGTGCTCAGTTTTTTTATGGCTGTGGGCAAGGATTTGATACAAGGTCTTGAAGGATTTCCCTTGAATTCCGAGCATTTGCCGGTGCTTCTTGGCGAGAACCAGGGCTTTATGGCGTGTGTGATAGGGGCTTTGCTTGAAGGCGTGGGCATTGCGCTCGTTTTTCTTCAGGGCGGAAGCACGGGCGGAACCGACATCATTGCCGCCATAGTGAACAAATATCGCGACATCACCATTGGGCAGATGATGATTGCGCTCGACCTTTTGATTATCACGGCTTCGCTTTTCACGCCCGTGGGCGATCTCACGAAACTCTTGTTTGGATATTGCACGCTAATCATTACCAACACCACGCTCGACTATGTGCTCAATGCGGGAAGGCAGAGCGTGCAGTTTCTTATCATATCGCGCAATTACGAGGCCATAGCTTCGGCGATTGAGTACTATCATCGTGGCGTTACGGTGCTTGATGGGCACGGCTGGTATAGCAAACAGGAACAAAAGGTGCTCATTGTGCTTGCACGACGTAGGGAAAGCAAGGACATTTTCCGCATTATCAAACATACCGATCCCAAGGCTTTTGTTTCGCAAAGCAAGGTAATCGGCGTTTACGGCGAGGGATTCGACAAGGTAAAGGTGAAATGAGCCGCCGCAGCGCACATCTCCTCACCGTTGTGCCTATGGGCGGATTGGGCAACCGCATGCGTGTTGTCCGTTCGGCTTATGCTTTTGCGCTCGAGGGAGAGTGTGATGTGGAAGTGGCTTTTGCGGCAAACCATGAGTGTGGCTGCAATTTTAGCGACGTATTCCAGTCGATTTCGTTGCCTTCGGGGAATTTCTCCATACGCGAGGCGCGGTGGGCAGATGCCCCGCCGTCGCGCGAGAACCTGCACCTGCCGCAAATGGTGCGCACACTGCGCGGAACGAAGCAGTTTTGCAATTTGCGCGAGTGCGACCAGGATTTTCTGAAAGAGACAGTTTCAAAAAATCATTCTGTTTATATCTCCACTTGCTACGAGTTTTATGCCAACCATATCCCCATGTCGCGGCTTTTCAAGCCTTCGGATAGGGTGGAGCAGGCAATGCGTCCCGTTTTAAGCCGTTTTGGGGCGCACACAGCGGGTTTTCACGTTCGCACCACCGATAATGCGCAAGCCTTGATGCGGAGCCCGTACAGGCTATTTGCCGAGGCCGCGCGAAGAGAACTCGCCGAAAATCCCCAGACAACGCTTTTCCTTGCCACCGACAGCGATGAAATACGCCGGAAATTCCTTTCAGAATTCGGCAAAAGCGCAATATGCAGCGACGCCGAGCTTTCGCGCTCGTCAGAGCACGGAATGATTGCCGCCGCCGCCGATTTGTTTCTGCTCTCGCGCTGCAATAAAATCTACGGCAGCCATTATTCTTCGTTTTCAGAAATAGCTGCGGAACTCGACGACAAACAAGCCGAAATCCTGCGCCTTTCACATTGATTTTTCATGGGGCTTGAAACGCCTCCTTGCCGATGCCGGATTTTCTACACGGCATCTCGTAAAAACTCCGGGCCACCAAATTTAAATTCCGCCGCATCTAATTTAAATTATGTCTGACATCGTTCAGCCCCCTTGCATTGCCCTAAAAACCAAATACTTACGAGTTTTTCTAAAATCCGCTTAAAATGTTGGTTTACAGCATGTTGCAAAAACAGCCCGGCAACCCCTTTTTCCGTGGTTTTAGGAGCTAAAAATATTATTAGCCCAAGGGGCGCTGAAAGCCTGCGGCATATCTCGTAAATTTGTGGTAACTTTGCATTTACTTAACATTAACCCTTAAAAAACAAACAATCATTCGATGAATTTCGTTGACGAAATTAAATGGCGCGGTATGCTGCATCAGATGATGCCCGGAACCGATGAACTTTTCAACAAAGGCATGGTTACTGCCTATGTGGGAATCGATCCCACGGCTGACAGCCTGCACATAGGACACCTTTGCGGAATAATGATGCTCCGACATTTGCAGAAAGCCGGACACAAACCGCTGGCACTCGTGGGAGGAGCTACGGGAATGATTGGCGACCCTTCGGGAAAGAGCCAGGAACGAAACTTGCTCGACGAAGAAACACTCGCCCACAACATAGCCGGAATCAAAAGCCAGCTATCGCATTTCCTCGACTTTGAAAGCGATGCTCCAAACCGCGCAGAACTCGTGAACAACTACGACTGGATGAAGGATTACAGTTTCCTTAATTTCATACGCGACATCGGCAAACACATCACCGTGAACTACATGATGGCAAAAGACAGCGTGCAAAAACGTCTCAATGGAGAAGCGCGCGACGGGCTTTCGTTTACCGAATTCTCCTACCAACTTTTGCAGGGATACGACTTCCTCTATCTTTACAGCCATAAAAACTGCAAACTTCAAATGGGCGGAAGCGACCAATGGGGAAACATCACCACCGGAGCCGAACTGATTCGCCGCACACTTGGACCCGAAGCCGACGCATATGCACTCACCTGTCCGCTAATCAAGAAAAGCGACGGCAGAAAGTTCGGAAAAACCGAGCAAGGCAACATCTGGCTAAGTCCGGAGCGTACCACTCCCTACACATTCTATCAATTCTGGCTGAATGTGGCTGACGACGACGCTGAGAAGTATATCAAAATTTTCACCTCGCTCACAAAAGACGAGATTGACGCAGCCGTGGCAGAACATAAGGAAGATCCCGGACAGCGCAAGCTACAAAAACTGCTCGCAAAGGAGATTACCATTATGGTTCACTCGCAAGAGGCATACGAAACGGCACTCGAGGCAAGCAACATACTGTTCGGCAAAGCCACCAAGGAGAATCTTCTGAAACTCGACGAACGCACACTGCTCGATGTCTTTGGCGGAGTGCCCCATTTCGAAGTGGCGAAAGACCAAGCCCTCGGCGCGCGCGCCGTAGACCTGCTGGCAGAAACCACACAATGCTTCGCGTCGAAAGGAGAAATGCGCAAACTCACACAAGGCGGCGGCGTGAGCATAAACAAAGACAAGTTGCAGCAATTCGACCGCACAATAACCGAAGACGACCTTATCGACGGAAGATATATAATCGTTCAGCGCGGAAAGAAAAACTACTACCTCATAATTGTAAAGTAAAAAAACGCTCCGCCAACGCGGAATACAAAAACGAAACCGCCTTTGACCGGCACAATCCGGCACAAGGGCGGTTTTTCAATCAAAAAATGGTATCTTTGCTCAATTCCAAAACAATAAAAACCCAATGGCAGGCGAAGCACTAACCCCGATGATGCAACAGTTCAAGAAGTTCAAATCCGAACATCCTGACGCGTTGATACTGTTTCGCTGCGGAGATTTCTACGAAACCTATATGGACGATGCAGTAACCGCATCAGCCGTATTGGGAATAACCCTCACACACCGCAGCTCAAAGGGCGACGGAAAAGCCACGGAGATGGCAGGATTTCCGTTTCATGCCCTCGATGCCTACTTGCCTAAACTTATTCGTGCAGGCTTCAGAGTGGCAATTTGCGACCAGCTTGAAGACCCGAAACTCGCCAAAAAACTCGTGAAACGCGGCATCACCGAAGTGGTAACGCCCGGCGTGGCGCTGAGCGACAATGTGCTTTCGTCGAAAGAGAACAACTTTCTCGCGGCAGTGTTTTTCGGAAACGGCGCTTGCGGACTTTCTTTTCTCGATATATCCACAGGCGAATTCCTATGTGCCGAGGGAACTACCGAATATGTGGACAAATTGCTCGCAAACTTCGCCCCGAAAGAAATATTGGTGGAGAGAGGACGAAAAGACAAGTTCCTGAAAATATTCGGCAAGTACTACGTTTACGAACTCGACGACTGGGCTTTCGTGGAACGCGGCGCAAGAGAAAAACTTCAGAAACATTTCGGCGTGAAAACGCTCAAAGGTTTCGGCATTGACTATATGCACAACGGCATAACGGCCGCAGGAGCTGTGTTGCAGTATCTCGAAATGACGCAACACACCCACACGGGACACATAACCGCTATAAGACGAATTGACGAGGAGAGATTCGTGAAATTAGACAAGTTCACCGTGAGAAACCTTGAGATTGTGCAGCCGATGAACGAGGGCGGAAACACGTTGCTCAACATCATCGACCGCACACAGTCTCCAATGGGCGAGAGATTGCTTAGAAGATGGCTTTTGTTCCCTCTGCGCGATGTGAAACAGATAGAAAAACGGCAGAATGTGGTGGAATATTTTTTCCGCAACCCGGATTTTCGCGAAGTTATCAATGAAAATCTAAAAGGGATAGGAGACATTGAGCGCCTCACCTCAAAGATTGCTTCCGAGCGCGTGAGTCCGCGCGAAATGGCGCAGCTTCTTTGTGCGCTCAACTGTATGGAGCCTATCAAGAAGCATTGCCAGGAAGCCGCCGACGAGAATCTTGCAAAAATCGGGGCACAGATTTCCACCTGCGACGAGTTGCGCGCAAAAATCAAGCGGGAACTAGTGCCCGATCCTCCGTCGATGGTTTCAAAAGGAGGCGTGATAGCCGAAGGATATAACGAGGAACTCGACGAATTACGCCGCATTTCCCATTCAAGTAAGGACGTATTGATACACCTGCGCGACGAAGAAAGCGCGAAAACCGATATCCCGTCGCTGAAAATAGGTTTCAACAATGTTTTCGGCTATTATCTCGAGGTTAGAAACATTTACAAAGAGCGCGTGCCGGAGAATTGGATACGCAAACAGACTCTTGTGAGCGCGGAGAGGTATATCACGCCCGAATTAAAGGAGTTGGAAGAAAAGATATTGGGCGCAGAAGACCGCATACTTGCCCTCGAAACAAAACTATACGGGGAGCTGGTTTCCTATGCCCTGCAATATATCACCGCCCTACAGTTGGATTCCGCGCTTATAGCCGATGTGGATTGCCTGCATTCCTTTGCAGTAACGGCGCAAGAGCACAGATATGTTCGCCCAGTTGTTGACGAAAGCGATGTGCTTGACATAAAATCGGGCAGACACCCTGTAATTGAAACTCAGATGCCGCCCGGCGAAAGCTATGTGGCAAACGATGTGTATCTCGACACAGAAAAGCAGCAAATCATCATACTTACCGGTCCCAATATGGCCGGAAAATCGGCACTCCTGCGCCAAACGGCATTAATAGCTCTGATGGCGCAAACCGGTTGCTACGTTCCCGCCGACAGCGCAAGGGTTGGGCTGGTTGACAAAATCTTTACGCGCGTTGGGGCAAGCGACAATATTTCGGTAGGAGAGTCTACTTTTATGCTTGAAATGAGTGAAGCGGCGAGCATAATGAACAATATGTCGCAGCATAGCCTTGTGCTTTTCGACGAATTGGGCCGAGGCACGTCAACCTACGATGGAATAAGCATAGCATGGGCTATCGTGGAATATCTTCACGAGGGCGCAAAAGGACATCCGCGCACGCTTTTTGCCACGCACTATCATGAATTGAACGGAATGGAGAAACATTTCGACAGGATAAGGAATTTCAACATCACAGTGTGTGAAAGCGGAGGCAGAATAGTTTTCCTGCGCAAGCTCGAGCCCGGAGGCACGGAACATTCCTTTGGTATTCATGTGGCAAGGCTTGCAGGCATGCCGCCGTCGATTATAAAGCGTTCCGAAGTGATTTTGAAAGAACTCGAGGCGGCTACTCCGGGCGAAAATGTTACGAAACAGGTGGACAACATCGCTTCTTCGCGAGAGGGAACCCAGTTGAGTTTTTTCCAGCTCGACGATCCGGTGCTTACACAAATACGCGATGAAATTCTTGGGCTTGACATAAATAATCTCACGCCTATGGAAGCACTTAACAAACTAAACAGTATCAAGCATATACTCACTGGAAAATAAACGCTTGGGCACAAAAAAACAAAACGACGGCAAAAGGCCGTTCCAATGTCAGACATTATTTGAATAATGTCTGACATTGTTTAAATTATATCGGTTATCGTTTTTACGTTAAGCCTTGTCGGAAATATGGGATACTTTTTCGTTGCGACGCTCTATGTTTTCCGGCTCATCTTCGTGGCGTCTTTTCCAACGGTTGTGCGTCCAAAGCCAATTGCGGGGGCTCTTGCGTATCATTGTCTCAAGCATCTGCATATACGTGTCGGTTAGCTTGTAGTCGGGATACGAATTAGGATCGTCGGTAATCTTTTCAAGCGAGCAATGATAGTATCCGCGCTTCACTCGCTCCACGTTCGCAAAAAACACACTTGCTTTCACCTTTTTGGCAATCCTTTCCGTGCCGGTGTAAACGGGAGTGTCTTGATTTAGAAAGTCCACCCACTCGTGGATATTGACCCACCGCGGCCCTTGGTCGGCTATGAAACCTATCACAGTCTTTTTCTTATCGCCGCGCATGGTTATGATTCTTCTCAAAGCGTCTTTCTTCGGAATGTTCTCGGCACCAAACCGCCCGCGAAGCTCCAGCATCAGCCAGTCAAAGAATTCGCTTTTCACAGGGTGGTAAAGCTGCCCGCATTGCACCTTTTCCTGATTAAACCATTGGGGCATCGTGGAAATCCATTCCCAGTTGCAGAAATGCCCAAGGTAGATAAAACAGAATTGATGGGTTTCCAGAGATTCTTCAATGCTGTCGTTGCCCGAAAAAGTCATTCTGCGCATGATTTCCTCGCGTGAAATCGACAGGAGCTTGAACATCTCCACAATGTTGTCGCAGAAAGAATGATAGAAGTCGCGTTCAATTTTCCGGCGTTCCGCTTCGTTTTTTTCGGGGAAGGAGTTTCTGAGATTCTTGCGCACCGTCTTGCGGCGATAACCTACCACATAATACATCAGCAGGTAGAGAATGTCGCTCATCACATAGATTACCCTAAACGGCAACAGAGACAAGGCGTAAATTATATTGCGAAGAATTTGAAAGAGACCCTTTTTCATCTTTGTTCCGACAGTTTTCGTGTTTCCAGCGCCGTTTCCAGTTTTTCCGCCACTCGGTTGGGGTCGATATGACGTAGGCAGGCGTAATCGCCGCGACGGCATTTCTTGTTGCCGAACACGGAGCACGGACGGCATTCCATGCTGGTTTGTATGAAAGTGTCGGGAGTTTGTGCCCACGCGCTGAAACCTGCGGCGGGGTGGGTGGCTCCCCAGATTGAAAATACCTTGATACCGACGATCGAAGCCAGGTGCATGTTTGCCGAGTCCATAGAAAGCATTACGTCCATACGGCTCATCACTCCCAATTCGTCAATCATTCTGCCTTTTCCAACCGTTGAAATCACCGGCGGATAGCGTTTCTCCCATTCTTCGGCCACACGTTGTTCTTCGTTTCCGCCGCCAAAAATGAATATCTTGCGTTTGGGGTGTTTGCATAGCAGAGATACCACGTGCTCCATCAGTTCCACGGGATATATCTTGCCGTCGTGTTGCGCGAAGGGGGCTATTCCTATCCACTCGTTCTCGTTTTTTGCGCCCACCACCGCAGCCAGTGTGCCCACATCGCCTTCTTCGTCGCCGAAGATGGAGTGGAAATTTATCTCGAAGTTGTAACCGAGTTTTTGGAATACATCGTGGTAGCGTTGCGAAGAGGTTTTGAGTTGCGCAAATTTCTTGTGTTCTGCCCGGGTAAGCTCGCGTTTTTCCTTGCGTCCCTTGTTGATCACAGCCACCGGCACACCGGTAATGCGAAAGCGCATGTCGAGATATTTTGTGCGCAACACATCGTGAAGGTCGGCCACTTTGTCGATTTCTTCACGCCGCAGTTCGCCAAACAGACGCTCCAGCCCGCGTATTCCGTCGTATTCTTTCAAATCTATGCCGTAGAAGCGGACGTTCGAGGGCATATTTCCGAAAAGCGCGCTCCATTTTTCGCGTGAAACCACCAGCACCTCGTCGTTTGGATAAGCCTCGGCAAGCGAATGGATAACGGGCACCGTCATTGCCACATCGCCAAGCGCGGAAAATCTTAATGCCAAAATTCGGGACATGCTGATTGGGGTTGCTAAATGGGTAGTTCTTATGAATTTGAAGAATGATATTGTGCAAAATTACGCTTTTCCCGTCGCATTGGCAAATTACATGGTATAATTTTGTGGGCAGCCCGTTTGTGGGCTTGGGGCTGTCAGGGCTGCACAGACAGGCTTTTTTCGATTTCCACGAATTTTTCCATCACTTTTGCCGCATCTACGTTCTGCACATCGGCTTCGTGGGAATCTATGGCCTGACATGCTGCGAGCGCCGCGCTTTCGCCGAGCACCATAAATACGGGTTCCATTCTTATTGAGCCGTATGCGATGTGGGAGGCTGAGAGACAGACGGGAACAAGCACGTTGTCGGCTTCGCCGCGTTTGGGAACGATTGCGCCATAGCCCACGGCGTAGGGCCCGGGTATGTGGATTTCCACATTTCCCTCGTTTTTCACCTGCCCGTTCACCACGTAGCGCCCGCTGTTGTGGGAATCCATTGTATAGGCTGCCCAACCAATTGCATCGGGTGCGGTTTCAATTCCCTGACAGTTGTATTGCGTCATAACATATCGCCCCACCATTCTGCGTGCCTCGCGTATGTAGAGTTGCGGAGTGAAGTTGCCCGAATCAAGATACTCGTCTTTTGGCAGTCCCCACTGCAACATTTCATCGCGAATCTTTTGCGGAATGCGCGCGTCGTGTCCCACAAAATAGAGCATGCCCAGAGTGTAGTCGCGATGGGCTTTTATAATGCTGTCGCGCTTTGCGTAACTGCCTTCGGGGTATTCCCAATTTGCGCCAATCATATCTGTGCTGAAACCATTGCGGTTGTTTATGTCGGTCTTGCGGTTGGGCATTTTGTCCCAGGCAAACACATCGTTCAGGTCGTTCCATTCATATCCCTCGTGCATTCTGAGCATCAGCTCATACATTTCCGGATTGTAGTTGTCGGGTTTCGTGATTTCAATACGGTTTTCCGGGTCATCGGTGAGCGTTATGCGGTAGTTGTAAGCCTGAATATGATTGTCTCCCGCGCCTTGCCGCCCCATTTTCCCCGGCATAATTCCCCACAGAAGCCCGCTCGTAGGGTCGCCCTTGGTTTTGTAAGGGTCGATGTTGGCTCCAAATTGATGGTTAACGGCTATCTGCACGCCGTTGTAGGTTTCTCCATACATTTCGTTGCCCTCGCGCCCAATGGTATAGGATATTCCAGCCTTTGCCATCAGGTCGCCCTCGTAGGAACAGTCGATGAAAACTTTTGCAGTTACCACCTTGTGAAGTTTGGTCGAAGCATTCTGCGAATTCTCAAGGGTAATATCTTTCAGCCTTGCCCCGTTTTTCGTACACCCTACAATCCTGTAGTTGCGCAGAATGGGCATCGCCGTTTCCTTCACGTATCCGTCGTAAATGGCAAGCGCCACCTTGGGCTCGAACTTGAACACCGGCTCGTCTGTACCGTAGATCTTTCCCACCTTGCGGTAAAAGTCGAGCGCATAGCCGCGTATTATGTCGCGGTGCCCCACGTCGGTAAATCCGAGGCCGCCCGTGGTCATGCCGCCAATTCTTGCCGACGGCTCCACAAGCAGCACGCTCTTGCCCTGTTTCGCCGCCGTGTAGGCAGCAACCACTCCGCCCGATGTGGCGCCGTAGATGCAAATGTCAACATCAATGTTGCGCGATTTCAAGTTGGTTTTCTGTGCCGCAGCCGGCATTGAAATCAAAAAAGCTATCAGTGTAGCAAAAAGTTTAAAGGCTTTCATCACAAGTCCATGGTTTTAGTTTCAGAAACAAAGGTAACGATTAAAATTCAAATGCGCCAGCACAAAAAACAGCCACGGTTCCCGCGACGCCGTATATGCTTGTAAAACAGAAAGAAACATATATAGCAAAAACAGAAGTGCATCTCGTAAAAATTCCGGGCCACCAAATTTAAATTAGATGCGTCGGAATTTAAATTAGATGCGGCGGAGTTTTCACAAGATGCCGTGTAGTTTTTTTGGCGTCTCGAGGGGGTATGAAAAAATCCCGTGCAGGGGTTTCTGCACGGGATTTCTTGGTGTGTTATGCCGTCCGGC
>CAVFYC010000019.1:0-33014 GCA_963626585.1 Christensenellaceae bacterium Phil1
ATAAAAGAAACTTCAGAACAAAACATAAAACTTTTAATATGGGATTATTGACAGGAAAAACCGCACTCATCACAGGTGCGGCACGCGGCATTGGCAAGGCCATCGCCCTAAAGTTCGCCGCAGAAGGCGCTAACATTGCTTTCACCGACCTCGTAATAGACGAAAACGGAAAGAAAACAGAGGAAGAAATTGCAGCACTCGGAGTGAAAAGCAAAGGATACGCTTCGAATGCAGCCAATTTCGAAGATACCGAAAAAGTTGTGGAACAGGTGAAAAACGATTTCGGCTCAATAGATATTCTTGTGAACAACGCAGGCATAACAAAAGACGGCCTGATGATTCGCATGACGGAGCAACAATGGGACGCAGTGATTGCCGTTAATCTCAAGTCGGCTTTCAACTTTATTCACGCCTGCACTCCTATCATGATGCGCCAGCGCAAAGGAAGCATAATCAATATGGCTTCGGTTGTAGGCGTTCACGGAAATGCGGGACAGAGCAACTACGCTGCGTCAAAGGCCGGACTTATCGCGCTTGCCAAGTCTGTGGCTCAGGAAATGGGTTCGCGCGGAATTCGCGCCAATGCCATCGCTCCGGGATTCATTGAAACTGCAATGACAGCCGCTCTCCCCGAAGACATTCGCAAGGAATGGACAAACAAGATACCTCTCCGTCGCGGCGGCAAGGTAGAAGATATTGCCAATGTGGCTACTTTCTTGGCTTCAGATATGTCGAGCTACGTATCAGGTCAGGTGATACAGGTAGACGGCGGCATGAATATGTAATAACACCGATAATGATAACCGCAGGGTCGCAATGGGTTTATTGCCTTTGCGACCTTGTTTTTAATTATTCCGACAGATGGAAGTTGTTTACGAAGACAACCACATTTTGATAGTGAGCAAAAATGCCGGCGAGATAGTTCAGGGCGATCACACGGGCGACCGTACGCTCTGTGATGAGGCCAAGGCGTATATCAAAGAGGCTTACGCAAAACCAGGTGCGGTATTTCTTGGTGTGGTTCACCGTCTTGACCGTCCGGCAATGGGTCTCGTGATTTTTGCACGCACAAGCAAGGCTCTTTCGCGCCTTAACGAAATGCTGAGGTCAAAGGAAAAGATTCGCAAGACCTATTGGGCGATTGTTGCCAACCGTCCTCCGAAGGATGCCGACCATCTTGAGCAATATTTGGTGAGGAATCCGAAGCTGAACAAGACTTTTGTTTCGCGAGAGGGGGCGAAAGATGCAAAACTTGCGGCTCTTGACTACCGCGTGCTGGCCCATAGCGACCGCTACTACCTGCTTGAGATAAATCTTCTCACGGGGCGGCATCATCAGATACGTTGCCAGCTTGCCGCCATGGGTTGCCCGATAAAAGGCGACCTGAAATACGGCGCACCGCGAAGCAATCCCGACGGAAGTATTTCGTTGCTGGCTGAAAAACTCGAGTTTGAGCACCCCGTATCCCATAAACAGATTGAAGTGTTTGCCCCGTTGCCCGACGAAAAACTGTGGAAAATGCTTGCCATATGCGCCAACGGCAGAAATGCAGAGGGTTAAGGCTAAAAAATAGTGCGCGGCAATTACGCCATATCTGATTTTGCGCTAATTTTGCGGCATAAGCATAATATGATAACTAAAAGTTGAAAATTATGAAAGCTAACAGATTGACGGCAGTCGCATTTGCCGGGCTTGTTCTCCTTTCGGGGTGCACCGACAGGCAGATGCAGGGCACAATGGCAGGCGGTTCGCTCGGCGCAATCTTCGGTTCGAGCATCGGAGGTTTGATGGGCGGTCCGCGAGGAAGCGATGCGGGCACTGCGCTCGGCATGGCGGTTGGAGCTGTTGTGGGAAATGCAGTTACGGGACAGAAGAACCGCAAAGCCGACAGGGGAATAGACGATTGTGATGACAGCTGTAACGCTCCGGCATCGCGCCGAAATACGCGCACGGTGGAGAGCGGAAGTTTTATGTCAAACATCGACGGATTGAAGGTGGAGAACATAAGATTTGTAGACGAGAACCGCAACCAGATTGTCGATGCCGGCGAAAAGGCAAAGATTCTTTTTGAGATTCACAACGACGGCAACGCCACGCTCTACAACATCACGCCTGTGGTATCGAGCAGCGAGCCGCGTAGGGTGATTGTGTCGCCCACGGCAATAATTGCAAATCTTGCGCCGGGCAAGGCTGTGTCGTATACAGCCAATGTGCTTGCAACGCAAAAGGTCAAGGACGGCGAGGTAAACTTCGTCATCGCTTTTCAAGACGGCAAACGACTCGTTACGTACAAGGAATTCACAATCAACACAAAGGCTGCAAAATAATAATGCCTTGCAGAAGATGAAAAAAGGGAAATCCTCCAACGGATTTCCCTTTTTTGTTTGCCCATATTTTATGTGCGAAAAACTACACGGCATCTCGTAAAAACTCCGCCGCATCTAATTTAAATTAGATGCGGCGGAATTTAAATTTGGTGGCCCGGAGTTTTTGCTATATCGGACACTATATTTTCGATGTCGTTTCTGTGGTTTGAAAAATGCCCACAAATCTTTGCTGCAAAGGTTTTTATCTCGCCATCCAGTCGTCGATTTTTGTCATGGCCTTGTTGATAGGTTCACAAGTAGCCACGAAATACCACGCCATGGGCACGAAGCAGAACATGAAACGCTTGGCCGACCAATTGAGCACGTTGTCGATGCTGTCCCAACGGTAGTCAACTTGATAGAGCACGAGGAAATAAAGGAATATCCCCGCTGCAATGGCAAATAGTTTGGCTATGTCGCAACTGCGGTGCTTTATCATGAACCATGCGTCCAATATTATCGCGAGCAGGAGCGCTAAGAAAGTCCAGCCATAGTATTGCGTGTTGGCGAGGAGCGCCCAAGCGCCGTTGAAAACCTTTCCTGCTTTCACTCCGTCAAAGTACGGGTGGGTGATAACAAACGACTGCACTGTCATATCGAACGAACGGGAATATATTTGCCATATAATTACGGGCAGAAAGGCAAGCACAATGGGGACAAGCGGTTTCCAGGCGCGCTTCCTTATTGCTTTGTAAAGCACAAGTACACCTGCTACCAAAATAAATACGACGCCTTCGGCACGACACCAGACATTGAGCGCAAGCAAAAGGCTGCCAATCGCAAGCCAAGGCTTTTCCTTGCCCTGCATCCAGCACAATATATATATAATGCCTAATGAAGCGTAAACGGCATTCATTACATTTGTGCCCGAGAGCGAGGAAAACGATGTCATCTCGGGGGTGAGCACCACGAAAAGCGTTGCCGCCATTGCTGCGGTGCGGCTCGTTACGCGCGCAAGCACAGCGTAGAATGCCACAAGGAACGAAAGATAAATCAATCCCGGGATAATTTTTGAACTCTCCGCACCGAGGGCGTAGACGTAGGCATATGCAAACTGCACCAACGGAAGGTAGGCAATCGGGCTGCCCGGCCCGTGGATTCCCGGCATATAGTCGCCGGAGAAGATGCTCATGCCGCCGTAAGTATGTTCCTTGGCGGCCACATATCCAAGCGTGTCAAACGCCGCAAGTGAGTCGCGATCGTAAGTAGGAAAGAACATGCATTTTTGGAAATTGGCATATTCCACCCAAACTGCGAAGGCAAGCAAAAGCAACCAAATGAAATTGAAAGAATTCAGGTCGATGGGGCGACGAAGTGCCTCGACAACTTTATTTTTCCTCGGCAGCAAACCCGCTACAAGCGCCAACGCCACCACGACATCGGCTGTGAGCAGCGCGTTAGCCGTTAGCGGAATGCGGCAAAGGTCAATCAGCGCCATTACAACGGTCATCACGCCCACGCCCACGGGAAACGCCAAGCCTATACGCTCCAGGCGGGTGGTGAGAGTGGATATGTTGAAAACTGTGAGGTATCCCACAAAAAATAGAAGCAGTATTCCTAATGCGTACATGGCTTTACTTTTTAATCATAAGTTTCATTGCCTCCACAGAGTCGGTCGGCAAAACGGTGAGAAGGGTTGAGGGCGGTGTGGCATAGGGCAGAAGTTCGCGTCCGTGCCCGTTGATTATTGCTACATGGGATATCTTTTTGCTCCAGGAGGTTTTGCCCAATTCTTTCTTTATCACAATTCGTCGGGGATAGAGAAAGCGCACTGCGCTAAGCTTGTCGCAAAGGTTTCCATTGAAGCTCACGCCGGTGCTGACGCTTGTGTCGGTAAAGTCTTCGCGTGAAGGATAAAACACAACGGCGCTCTCGGGTGTGGACTTGCGTATCATTTCGATGAAAGCGTAGTCGTATCCAAGTTTAGCCTCGAGTTTTTGGTCGAAGTTGAATTCGCTGATTTCTTTAATGGCTTTCAGGTTGCTTTTGGCGTATCCGTCGATGAGCCACTGGTATCCCGGATTCATTTTGACGATTTGCGGGCAGAGCATATAGAGCGCCGCAGCAATCAGAAGGTTTTTCATCCACCACGAAAAGCCGTAGCGCGTGGATTTGGACGCTTCTTTTTTGAACTTTGGTGTTTCTTTTTTGTCCATAGCGGGTTAGTTTGTAAATCTGTATTTGATTAGAGTCCACACGGCCTCAATTCCGTCGGTCCATCGCAGTTTTTTTCCTTGCTCCATGGTTCGCGGTGAATAGTGTATGGGCTCTTCGTGGATTTTGATGCCGAGTTTTGAGATTTTGGCGGTAACTTCGGGGCAGAACTCGAAACCTTCGCAGCGCAGGGTGAAGCGTTTTAATACTTCGGCGCGCACAAGTTTGTAGCATGTGGGCTCGTCGGTGATATTCTGACCGTAAAGCAAGTTTGTGATATGCGACACCAGTCGTCCGCCGAGGTAGAAACTTCGGTATAGGCTCTTGTTTTGTTTGTCGAGAAAGCGTGAGCCGTAAACTGCATCGTAGTTGCCGTCGATCATAGCCTTCATAAGTTTCGCAATGTCGTTGGGATTGAGTTCCAGGTCGCCGTCCTGAATTATCACATAGTCGCCGGTGGCTTGTTGGAGTGCGGTGCGAATGGCGCGCCCTTTGCCGTGGTTGGTTTCATGTTGCAGCAAAGTTACCGGCAAGCCTTTCTCTGACGACAGATATTCCTTTACGTTGGCTGCCGTATTGTCTTTTGAGCCGTCGTCAACCACTATCACTTCTTTGTTTATGCCGTAAGGCAATTCTACATCACACACTTTTGCTATTACCTTGGTGATGTTTTCTGCCTCGTTGTATGCAGGAATGATTATCGTAAGTTTCTTTCCGCTAAAATCCTTCGTGTCGTCCATGCGAATAGGTGTGTTCGTTTTTTTACGCCTACAAAATTACACTTTTTTTTACTCACAAAGGTATTTTGACCATTAAAGATTAAAAATGCCGCAATATTTGTCAAGCGTTTGCGAAGCCTTGAAACAATGCCTCGGGATATGGTTTTTACGAGATGCGTCGGAATTTAAATTAGATGCGTCGGAATTTAAATTTGGTGGCCCGGAGTTTTTTACGAGATGCCTTGTAGTTTTTTCTTCTCAAAATCCAATAATTAGTATATTTGCACGTGTAAAAAACTTGACTATGACCAAACGAATATATTCGTGCCTTTTCGCCGCATTTTGCGTGCTCGCTCTCTCGGCACAAACAAAAGAACAGGAAAACAACGCAATCCGTAAACTTGGAATCGCACAGTATGCAATCTCTCACCTATATGTGGATTCCGTGAACATGCAGAAACTCACCGAAGGTGCAATCACGGGAATGCTTTCGCAACTTGATCCTCACTCCACATACACCGACGCCACTCAGACAAAGGCCCTGAACGAACCGCTGCGCGGAGACTTCGAAGGTATAGGCGTGCAATTTAATATGATAGAGGATACGCTCGTTGTGGTGCAGCCCACCGATAAAGGCCCGTCGCAGAAGGCGGGAATTCTCGCGGGCGACCGCATCGTGAGAGTGAACGACACGATAATTGCAGGCGTCAAGATGCAGACTAACGACATCATGAAACGCTTGCGCGGCAAGAAAGGCACCACGGTTCACCTCGGAATAATCCGCCCGGGCGTGAAAGAGGAAATTAAGTTCGACATCGTGCGCGACAAGATACCGCTCCATACTCTCGACGCCGCATATATGATTGACAACAAGACAGGCTACATACGCTTCGGCTCATTCGGACAGAAAACTCCCGAGGAAATTCGCACCGCAATGAAGGATCTTATCTCCAAGGGCATGGAACGTTTGGTAATCGACCTGCGCGGAAACGGCGGAGGCTTCATGGAATCGTCCGTACAAATAGCCAACGAATTTCTGCAAGCCGGCGATATGGTGGTATATACCAAAGGACGCGCCGTGCCCTCGCAGGAATACAAAGCACGAGGCGGAGGAATGTTTACCAAAGGCAAAGTAGTTGTACTAATCGACGAATATTCCGCATCGGCAGCCGAGATACTCGCCGGAGCTTTGCAGGACAACGACCGAGCTGCGATAGTGGGCGTAAGAAGTTTCGGCAAAGGACTCGTGCAACAGCCGGTGCAAATGCCCGACGGCTCAATGATTCGACTCACTGTGTCGCGATATTACACCCCGGCGGGACGCTGCATTCAAAAACCATATAAGCCGGGTGAAAAGGAGGCTTATGGTCTTGACGAACTCAATAGAATTCGTAGCGGAGAGCTATTTCATGCCGACAGCATACACCACAATGATTCCCTGAAATGCTACACGCTTAAAAAACACCGCCCCGTTTACGGAGGAGGAGGCATCATACCCGATTATTTTGTACCGCTCGACACGATGGTATACACTAAATGTTACCGCAGTCTCTCACGAAAAAATCTCATACTCCCCGCAGGCACAAAATATATAGACCAGCATCGCAACCAACTCAAGAACGATTATCCCGACTTCGATACATTTAAAAACAAATTCGTTGTGCCCGAAGAAATAATCGACGGAATTTTTGCCGCAGGCGAGAAAGACAAAATTACGCCCAAGGACGATGAAGAGAAAACCAAGACCCGCGCGCTCATAACCAAAATCACGAAGGCGCTCGTGGCCCGCGATATTTGGGATACCTCACAGTATTTCCAAATAATAAACGATGATGACGCCACTATCGCAAAGGCTTTGCAAGTGATCAAGAAATAAATTTAATACATACGGTAATGAAGCGACACTTTCTGATATTGCTCGCAACGGTATTGATGTTGCCGATATGCGCAAGCGCAAGTTTCGTAGAAGGAGGCAAACGGGAGTTCCCGATATTGTGCAACGGAATTCCTTGCGTGCTCGACTCGGCGAATTTAGCGCTTTACTGTAGCATTAAGCCTGAGACCGGCGATTCTATAAAGCTTGTATTTACGTCGGAGTCAATTACCCAACTGCGCATAAACTATCACCGCTATAATATGGGCGATACCGTTACGCTTTACAACGATCTGCGACGGGCGTATCGCCTTAATATCGGAACAAACTATCAGAGGTGGACGATTTACTTCACTTCTTTGCCGATGGTAATGGTTGAAGCAGCAAAATACGAGAAGGAAGTTTACAATCCCGGCTATATTTATATTATCGATCCCTGGAAACGTACAAAAGGGCAGGCACTCTTTCAACATTACATCGGAGCAAGAATACGCGGCGCCTCAACTTCGGGATACCCCAAGAAACCTTATGCAATCAAGCTCTGGGATGCTAATCGCGAGGGCAAGAATGTGAGCGTTATGGGGCTTATGAAAGACGACAATCTCATACTTGACGCGATGTACAACGACAAGGCGCGAATGCGCACGCGGCTTTGTTTTGATTTGTGGAACCAAGTGGACAGTTTGCCCTATAATGTTTCGGAGGGGCACTCAAAACTTAATGGCACGGAGGGACGTTTTGTGGAAGTTTTCGTAGACGGGAGCTACAACGGGCTTTATTGTCTCACCGACAAGATAAACCGCAAAAAACTCGACCTTGCAAAAACCGCTACCGACGATAATGGAAAAACTGTGTTCCATGGAATGCTTTACAAGGCGACGGATTGGTCGGCCGAAACGCGCTTTAATGATGTGCGCGACTATATCTCCACCGAAAATACTTTGGAATGGTGTAACTGGGAACAGAAATATCCTGACGACAGTGTGGAAATGGCGAATTGGGCGCCGCTTAAAAATCTGATTACATTCACTGCGCCGGCAACCAATTCCAACAAGGTGAAATTTGCAGCCCTTCTGCGCAACAAGTATTACCTGCAAAATCTTACGGACTTCATTCTTTTCGTAAATGTTCTTCATATCAACGACAACAACTGCAAGAACACTTATGTGAGCTACCGCGACGTAAAAGATGTAACGCCCCAAGCGCTTCTTACTCCTTGGGATCTTGACGCTTCGTTTGGCCGAGATTGGAACAGCGAGCTTTTGAATGTTCAGGGGTTCGGCAGTCAAGTTACTTCGTGCGGACTTTTTGACCGTTTGCTCAATGGCGGGCCGGCGTATTTCCGTCAGAATTTCCGCGACACCTGGATTCGTTGGAAGAGTGGCGCATTCTCGCTCGACAGTGTGAGAAACCGGATCATGGCATACAAGGATCTTTTATACAAGTCGGGAGCTTGGAAGCGCGAGATGCTGCGTTGGCCAAACTCCATGGGGGCTATCGATACCGAAACCAATTATATGGTGAGTTGGTACGCACGTGCTATTGCCAATGCCGACAGTGTGCTTGCCGATTTCCCGAGCGCGATAAACGATGTGGTTGTAAATCCTGCCAACGACGTATCTATTTCGGTTCAAGACAATATGGTGGTGGTAAAATGTAGCGACTCGCAGGCACAAATCAGCATCTGGTCGGTAGACGGTGCCGAAGTGGAAAATCAAAATGCGGCAATTCCGTATCGCAGCCGCGTTCTCGAAAAGGGCGTATACGTTGTGTGTGTGAAGACAGCCCATACCACGGCGCGCAAAAAGGTTCTAATAAGATAGACAAGCCATGGTGGTTGCGGCAGTTGCGGTTTCGTTGGTTGTTGGTGTGCTGATAGGATATCTGGTATGCCACATGCGCAGCGCGTCAAGGATTTCCGCGCTCACGGTGTCGCGTGAAGTGGAATCGCAAAAGGTTGTAGCGCTTCAGGAAAACCTCAACGCACTTGCGGCATCAAACGAAAAAAGCCGCAAAGACCTTGAAGAGCAATACAACCGCAATCTCGAACTTCTGCAAACGCGCCAAAGGGAACTGATGAACGAGCAAATGAAGTTGGTTTCCGAAAAATTGCGCACTACATCTGAAGAGGTGTTGCTCAAAAGGCAGGAACAACTCTCGATGGCAAACAAGGAACAACTGGCAGCAATTCTCAATCCGCTCAATGCCAATATTGCCCAAATGAAAGAGGCTGTGGAGAAAAGCAAACTCGAGCAGTCGAAAACTATGGCAAGTCTGCAAACGGCTATAAACAGTAGTTTTGAACAGGCAAGGGCTGTGGGCGCGAGTGCCGACCGTTTGGCGTCGGCGCTTACGGGCGAAAACAAAACGCAGGGCAATTTCGGGGAACTCAAGCTCAAAGAACTTCTCGACAGCATGGGATTTACCGAAGGCATAGAGTATGAAACGCAAACCACCCTGCGCGACGGGAAAGGCAATGCCATAAAAGATGACGAAACGGGGCGGAGAATGATACCCGACGTGCTTCTTCATTTTCCCGACAAGCGCGATATGGTAATCGATTCCAAGATGTCGTTCAAAGCATTCGAGGACTATCAGAACGCTGCCGGCGAAAGCGAGCGAAGCGAGGCGTTGAAGCGCCACATTGCTTCGGTGCGCAGTCATGTGAAAGAGTTGAAATCAAAAGACTACAGCAAATTCTTGCCACAAGGTTCGGCGCGCCTCGATTTTGTAATAATGTATGTGTTTTGCGAAGGGGCTTTGCAACTCGCCCTCTCCAACGATGCCGCCCTATGGCGCGATGCCTACAACGACGGAGTGCTTATCACCGGTTCGCAAAACATGTACGCACTTCTCAGAATACTTGAAATAAGTTGGAAACAGATGCGCCAAGCCGAGAACCAGGAGAAAATCATCGGTGTGGCAAACGAAATCGTGAGCAGGGTGCAGATACTATGCGAAAGACTCAACAAAGCGGAAACTTGCCTTAAGAAAACACAGGAGGCATTTGACGATGTGCGCACAATGGCGCAACCATCGGGCCGCAGCATCACGGTTTCGGCAAACAAGTTGCTGAAATTCGGCGCGCAAAAGGATTCCAGACACACTGCTTTGCCTTCTCAGGAAGAGTAAAACAGACCTCTTAAAAAGACATTAGGATATCGCAAAAACAATGTCTGATATTATTTGGATAATGTCTGACATCAGAAAAACGATATCCCATATGCTTTTTTGCACACCTTATTTGTTATGTTCCGCAATCCCAACCGGAAATATTCTGCCGCAAGCTTGAAGTATTCTCCCGCGAGCCAAAAACCATGCTGTGCATGGCCAAGAACCATGCTGGGCATGGCAAAAAAACTGCTGCGCATGGCGCAAAAACTCCGGGCCATGTAATTTAAATTCCGCCGCATCTAATTTAAATTTGGTGGCCCGGAGTTTTTACGAGATGCCTTGTTGTTTTCGCAATGAGCACAAAGCCTTTTTGCAGTCCTCAGCAAGGGGGTAATAAAAAAAGCAGTGCTTAAATATTTGTTGCATTAAATAAATGTGTAACTTTGTGAAAAATATGCCCTATATGTTGGCGGACATACATTTATCATCGCTATCCGACCATCTCGGCACCCATAGTGCCGAACGTGAGATCCTGATGTATCGCGATCCGTATATCAAGTTTTGGCATCGCGTAAGCGGCAGATATGTGTGTGAAATAGTGGAGCGGACATGCCTTGCCATGTTGCGCCGAGGCATTCACCCGCGCGACAGAATTGTCATACTTTCCGACAACATGCCCGAGTGCATCTATGTGAGCCTTGCCGCCTATAAGGCAGGCATTACCGTGGTGCCGGTGTACGCCGGCACATCTCTCGCGAGGCTTGAAGCAATTGTGAAACTCACTGAGGCACACGTGATATTCGCCGGCGGACAAGAGCAATACGACATTGCCGCGCAGCTCTACAACCGCCCCTGCAAGTTAAACCGCATCATAACGTTTGATCCCGAAGTGGTTTTTCGCCGCAAGGATCTCACCACGGTGAGATTTGACGAGTTCACGCATCTTTCCTGCACCCGGTCGGTTTATTTCCCGCTGCCGGGCAACAACGACATAGCCGACATAATCTTCACCAGCGGCACGACGGGCGAGCCCAAAGGCGTGGCAATCACCCACGGCATGTATGCAGCCGCATTCCGTGCCAACGCCCGCATAATACGGGTGGACAACGGTTGGAAAGTGCTCGAATATTTGCCTTACAGCCACATCTTTGAACGTTCGTGGGCTTTCTTCTGTCTGATGTGCGGAGCTACGCTCGCCATCAACAGACAACCGAGCCATTTGCAAAGGGCTATGGTGGAAATTCGTCCCGACGCAATGTGTTGCGTACCGCATTTCTGGGAAAAAGTATACGAGGTGGTGAATGCCACAATCGTAAATGAATCGCCGCAGATGCGCAAATGGCACGAATACTGTCTGGAAACGGGACGAAAATACAACGTGGATTATCGCGCAAAACAATTGGAGGCTCCCGCAGAACTCGCCGCCGAATACACCAAATGCGACCGCGAAACTTTTCTGCCGCTACGCCAGCGGCTGGGATTGGAGAACGCCAAAGTGTTGCCCACTGCCGGAGCCGTGGTGTCGCGCGAGATAGAAACGTTTGCCCGTTCGTGCGGTTTGCCAATCGTTGTAGGCTACGGACTGACGGAGTCTACCGCAACTGTGAGCTGTGATGTTTTGAACGAGATATGCACGGCAGGTTCCGTAGGTCGCACAATAGACGGACTGCATGTGGCTTTCGGCGAAAACAACGAGATACTGTTGCGCGGAGATACGATAGCCAACGGATATTACCGCAATGCCGCCGCAACAAATGCGGTTTTCGTTGACGGTTGGTTTCATACCGGAGACGCGGGGTGCCTTGTAAACGGCGAACTCTACATCACCGGACGGATAAAGCAGCTTATGAAAACTTCCAACGGCAAGTATGTAGCTCCCGAACAGGTTGAAGCAGCGCTCAACTCCGACCCCGCAATAATGCAAACCGTTGTGATAGCCGAGGGACGCAAGTATGTTTCGGCATTAATCGTTCCCGCGCCTGAAACAACGGCGAAATTTGCCGCTCCATCGGATTTGCGGCGAATGATATGGGAGCGAATTGTCGAGAAACAGAAGAACCTTCCGCCGTTCTGCCGTGTAAAACGGTTTATGCTGCTCCCCGGCGCGCTCACAACCGACAACGGCTGCATGACACCCACAATGAAAATTCGCAGAGACGTTGTGGCGAAAAAGTTTGCGGAGCTGATAGATATTATTTACGACAACAAGAAGTATAAAACATATGATAACCTCTGAACAACTGAAAGAGATTCAAACACGTGCCGAGCAACTCGGACACTACCTTGATATAGATCGAAAGAAAATTGAGCTCGAGGAAGCGCAGTTGCATACTCAGGCTCCCGATTTCTGGGAAGATCAAAAAAAAGCCGAACAACAGATGAAAACCGTCAAAGAACTCGAGCGCTGGGTGGAAGGTTATAAAGAAGTTTGCACAGATGTGCAGGAACTTGCCCTTGCTTTTGATTTCCATAAGGAAGGAATGGTGGAAGAAGAGGAAGTTGATGCCGACTACACCAAAGCTGTTGAGAAAATCGAGGCTCTCGAAATGAAAAATATGCTGCGCCGCGAAGAAGACCAGATGTCTTGTGTGCTCAAGATCAACTCTGGTGCGGGCGGAACCGAGAGCCAGGACTGGGCATCTATGCTAATGAGAATGTATATGCGCTATGCCGAAGCCCAGGGGTACAAGGTAACAATAAGCAACTTGCAGGACGGCGAAGAGGCAGGCATTAAAACCGTAACGATGGAGGTTGAGGGCGATTATGCATACGGCTATCTTAAAAGCGAAAACGGTGTGCATCGCCTGGTGCGCGTCTCGCCTTATAATGCACAGGGCAAGCGCATGACTTCGTTTGCGAGTGTTTTTGTTACGCCGCTTGTCGACGATACGATAGAGGTTTTTGTTGATCCTTCAAAGATTAGCTGGGATCTTTTCCGCAGTGGCGGCGCCGGCGGACAGAATGTCAACAAGGTGGAAACGGGTGTGCGCTTGCGTTATCAGTATGTAGACCCTGACACGGGCGAGGAAGAGGAAATCTTGATTGAGAATACCGAGAGCAGAAAGCAGCTCGAAAATCGCGAGAACGCCATGCGACTGCTCCGCTCCCAACTCTACGATCGCGCATTGCAGAAGCGCAAGGCTGAGCAGGCTAAAATCGAGGCGGGAAAGAAGAAAATAGAGTGGGGAAGCCAGATACGCTCCTATGTATTTGACGACCGCCGTGTGAAAGACCACCGCACGGGATTCCAGACAAGCGACGTGGGCGGAGTGATGGACGGAAATATCGACGGGTTCATCAAAGCTTACCTTATGGAGTTTGCCGACACGAAAGACAACGTTTGAAAATATACGGCATATAATATAAACAACTCTAAAAACCGAATGCCATGAGTGAACAGAGGAAATTTAAGGCCAACGAGCGCAAGAAAAAGCAAGCGCGTCAGGCCAAGAGAATTGTAAACGGTATATTCATTGCCCTGGTGGCGCTGATGGTTGTGTGTATCGCACTGGCGGCGCTGATGTCCGACTAACCGTCGCGACGGGCTTTGACATTGCCGAAAAGAGAGGCTGTAATGTCGATAGAAATTGAACACAAATTCCTCGTACGCGGGGAATACAAGACTTTTGCGTCTTCTTCGAGCCACATCAAGCAGGGCTACATTTGCAGCGCAAAGGGCAGAACGGTGCGTGTGCGCATTCGCGACAATAGGGGATACCTTACCATTAAAGGTCCGTCGCCCGACGGCGGATTGTCGCGCTATGAATTTGAAAAAGAGATAACTCTCGACGATGCCGAAAGGCTCATGTCGCTGTGTGAACCGGGCATCGTGGACAAACGGCGCTGGCTTGTGCCGTTTGCAGGGCATACTTTTGAAGTTGATGAGTTTTTCGGCGACAATGAAGGGCTTGTGATGGCAGAAGTGGAGCTTTCGGCTCCCGACGAGCCTTTTGAAAAACCGGATTTCATAGGACGTGATGTAACGGGCGACCGACGTTTCTATAATTCCTCGCTTCGTTGCAATCCGTTCAAGGAGTGGCGCGACACTCTTCCCGAATATTCGAAACCTGCCGACTGACAGGGGTAAACCTTTGGCGTACAAGAAATTTAGCTTACCGCATCATGGCGCTCCATGGTGCGGTAAAAGTATGCGCCGATGCCTTGTTTTGGGGCCTTTGTAAGTGGTTGGAAATCAGGCGCGGTTTTTCGCCAAAACAATGTCAGACATTATTTGAATAATATCAGACATTGTTTAAAAGATATCAGACATTGTTTTCCCCTTTTGCGGTAATGTTTTTTCTGCATCAGATTCTTTTTTGTTTTCCACGTTTTGGGGGAATTTTTCGGCTTGTTTGCAAAAATGCGTAATGCGTTGTAATACAATGGGTATGCGCTCTTTTTCGCAAAGCGCGGAATATGGCTTTTACGAGGTCTGATGTAATTTAAATTCCGGGCCATGTAATTTAAATTAGATGCGTCGGAGTTTTTGCGAGATGCGATGTAGGAAAAACTGCATTACACATTGAGCAAACAATATGTTTTTATGGGTCTTGAAAACTTTTTGTATTGCAATCATCTTGCCGTTTTTATAAAAACACGTACATTTGTAGGAAATACGTAATTGGTTGTATTTTTGTAAAAAACATCTTATGAGTAAAATAATAAAGCCCGCACTTTTGCTGGCGGCAATGCTATGTTTAAGTTTTTCGGTTTTGCATGCCGACAGATTGGCCAAGCGCAAGTCGTATCAGAACCCGGTGATTAAATCGTCAGTTCCCGACCCAACGGTAATCCGTGCCGACGACGGTTACTTCTATCTCTACGGCACGGAAGACATGGCAAACATGCCCATCTACCGTTCGCTCAATCTTGTTGACTGGACATTTGTGGGCACAGCCTTTACCGAAGCCACGCGTCCGCGCTGCGTGCGTCCCTATACCAAGGGAATGATGTGGGCACCCGATATAAATTATTTCAACGGGCATTATGTGCTCTACTATTCCATAGGTGTTTGGGGCTCGGCTTGGGAATGCGGCGTAGGAGTAGCCACGTCGGAACGCCCCGAAGGGCCTTTCGTTGACCAAGGTGTGGTTTTCATGGGAAAAGACCTTAATGTGGGAAATTCCATCGACCAGTTCTTTATCGAGGAAGGCGGCAAAAAATATATGTTCTGGGGAAGCTATTGGGGCATTTACGCTGTGCAGCTCACCGACGACGGTTTGCGAGTGATGCCCGGCTCTACTCCGCAACAGATATGCAATACACAAATGGAGGGAACCTATATCCACAAACGCAACGGCTATTATTATCTCATCGGGTCCAATGGCAATTGCTGCCAGAGCGGAGGCGATTACAGCGTGGTGAACTACAAGCTGATTTGCGGGCGCTCCACAAGTTTGTTCGGGCCGTATGTTACGAAAGACGGCAGGAAACTTCTCGACAGCAGCGCAAACTACGAAAATTTCCTGCTACCTAATGAATATTGCCTCGGCCCTGGACACAACGCCGAATGGGTTGAAGACGACAAAGGCAATACCTGGATTATATATCACGGCTATCTGCGCTCCGAGCTGGAGAAACAGAGAATGGTGTGGCTTGATCAGGTGAAATGGAAAGACGATTGGCCATACATGGAGAGCAGTTGTCCTTCGCCAAGCGCCACAGCACCGTATTTCAAGGGCGTGAACTAAAATTAATCCTATAATACAAAAGAATATGACAAGTCTTACCGCGTTGATAGTTGTTGTTTTCGTGTTGGGCTACCTTTTCATAGCCCTCGAAAGCGTTACCAAGGTAAACAAAGCCCCTGTGGCGTTGCTGATGTTTGTTGCCGTTTGGACAATATACATGATAGATCCCGGACAATACGTCTCAGTGGCGTCGCACGACCAGATAGCGCAAACTGTAGGCGGAATCATCGAGCGGCATTTGGGAAGCACAGCCACGACATTGTTCTTCCTTATGGGTGCAATGACTGTGGTGGAAGTTGTAGACCAGAACGGCGGTTTCAACTGGGTGAAAAATGTGATGCATACCAAGTCGAAACGCACACTGTTGTGGCGAATCGCGTTTATGACGTTTTTCCTTTCCGCAATACTCGACAACCTCACCACGGCAATTGTTATGGTAATGATTCTACGCAAGCTCGTGAGCGACCACAAGGACCGAATTGTCTACGCATCGCTTGTGATAATTGCGGCAAACGCCGGCGGAGCTTTTTCGCCCATTGGCGACGTAACGACAATCATGCTGTGGAACGCGGGAATGATTTCTGCGGCGGGAGTAATCTCTGAAATTCTCGTGCCGTCGGTTGTAGCAATGGTGATACCGGGACTAATCATGCAGACAATGCTCAAAGGACAACTTGCCACGGCTACCGTGGAAAACTCCGAGGCATCTTCGGCAGGCGATTTCAGCAGCGCGCAACGCAAAGCCGTGTTCTTTATCGGAGTAGGTGGCTTGATTTTCGTTCCAATCTTCAAGACGATAACCCATCTGCCGCCTTTCGTTGGCGTTTTGCTGGTGCTCGGAGTGTTGTGGACGGTTACCGAAATTTTCTACCGCAATCTCAGCAAAAAAGAAGAGAGCGGAGGCATGGGCAAAAGGGTTTCAAAACTCCTTTCGCGCATTGATATAACCACAATCCTGTTCTTCCTCGGAATTCTAATGGCTGTGGCGTGTCTTGAAGAGGTTGGCGTTTTGTCGATGCTCGGTTCTACGCTCAATACAACGTTCAACGGAAATCATTACATTGTCAACGGAATAATTGGCATGCTTTCCTCCGTGGTTGACAACGTTCCTCTCGTGGCTGGCTGCATGGGAATGTATCCTATAGCCCCGACAGGCGATTTTGCAATCGACGGAATTTTCTGGCAACTGCTTGCATATTGCGCGGGAGTGGGCGGAAGCATTCTTATAATAGGCAGCGCAGCCGGCGTAGTGGTTATGGGATTGGAGAAAATCACTTTCGGCTGGTATATGAAGCACGTCAGTTGGATTGCATTCGTCGGATATCTTGTGGGAATCGTTTGTTATTGGCTGATAAAGAACTTCGTTTTTTAGGAAAACCGCGCCATTCGAAATACATCTGATATGGTATGAACAATGTCTGACATTATTTAAACGATGTCAGACATTATTTAAATAATATCAGACATCGGAAAAACGATATCCCATATCCTGAAAACGGGAAGCCGCACGGTTTGTTTTTTGTCGTAAAATACAATAAATCCAAGCCATACGAGTTATAATGTTATACGTGCCGCACAAACGCTGCGCTATTTCCGAATGAAACACTCCTATATATATATATATTGTATGCTTGCCGCAATGCTGATATTGGCGGCAGCGTGCAGCACACCCGAGAAACATCACAAGAAAGGCGACATGTTTTTCGCTCTCGGCGAATATTTTGATGCGGCAGCGGAATACAAAACAGCTTACTCCACTACGCCGCGTGCTGACAAGGAGGCAAGAGGTGCGAGAGCGTTTCTCATGGGAGAGTGTTACCGCCGAATAAATTCCATATCCAAGGCCGAAGGTGCTTACCGCAATGCCGTGAGATACAACTACGTCGACACGACAACTTACTTCTGGCTTGCGGAAACGCAGAGAATGCAAGGGAATTATAAGGACGCACGGAAAAACTACGAGCTCTATTTGAATTTGAAGCCCGACGACCGCCGTACAAAAACCGGGCTTGAATCTTGCACACTCGGACCGAAAATGAAAGCCGAAGGTTCGAACTACACCGTGCATGCTGCGCCGCTTTTCACCTCGCGCCGCGCGGATTATTGCCCTGTGCTTTTCGGCGAAAAATTCGATCAGTTGGTTTTCACCTCAACACGCCCGCAGGCAACGGGAGATGACGACAGCGGAATTACGGGAATGAAGAACGGCGATTTTTTCTATACATCTAAAGACGACAAAGGCAAATGGAAACCAGTTGAAGCCTTACAAGGAAGCGTCAATAGCGCATTTGATGAAGGCGCTGCGGCAATTTCTCCCGACGGGCAGACGATGTATTTCACTTATTGCAGTACAGATCCCGAATATCCCCGTTATGCTGAAATTTATTCCTCAACCCGTTCCGACGCTACCTGGAGTAAACCGCAGAAGGTGGAGATTTCTTCGGACACACTCTCATCTTATGCTCACCCCGCGGTATCTCCCGACGGCAAATGGCTTTATTTTGTGTCGGACATGCCGGGCGGAATAGGCGGGCTCGACATTTGGCGCACTCAGATCGATTCTCATGGAATGGGCGTGCCTGAAAATCTTGGCGAACCGGTAAACACGCCGGGCGACGAGGAATTTCCGACGTTTCGCTTCAATGGAGATTTGTATTTCTCCTCAAACGGCCACCCGGGTATGGGAGGTCTTGATATCTATTGCGCACATCATGACACGGTGAACAACAAGTGGCGCGTTGAGATACTTCCTTCGCCGGTCAATTCCTCAGGCGATGATTTCGGTATGACTTTCGAGGGTGTTTACAACCGTGGTTTTTTTAGCAGCAACAGAAAAAATGGGCGCGGTTGGGATCATATTTTCAGTTTTGAGCGACCTGAAGTTGTGCAGACCGTAACTGGTTGGGTTTACGAGCAAGATGGTTACGAACTCCCCCAATCCACGGTGTATATGATAGGCAACGACGGCACTAACCTCAAGTTTGGAGTGAGGAGCGACGGTAGTTTTGAACAAGTTATCAAGCCTGGTGTGAAATATGTGCTTCTCGCCACGTGCGACGGCTTTTTGAATTACAAGCAGGAGGTTACTGTGGATTCTTCCGACGTATCTACTTGCGACACGGTCTATTTTCCGCTTCCTTCGGTCAATTCTCCGGTGCTCGTGAGGAATGTTTTTTATGAATTCAACAGTGCAAAACTCACCGACGACTCGCGCCAGGCGCTCGACAAGCTCGCCCAGTTGCTCAACGACAACGCAAATATCACCATTGAGCTTAGTTCGCATTGCGACTACCGCGGCAACGAATTATACAACCGCAAACTGTCGCAACAACGTGCCGAATCGGTGGTGGAATACCTGACGGAGCACGGAATAGACTCCGCGCGGCTCACGGCTGTCGGCTACGGAAAATTGCGCCCCAAGGTTGCAACCAAACGCCTTGCCACATCGTATAAATTCCTCCACGAGGGCGACACGCTAACAGAGGCTTTCATCAAAAAACTAAAGGAAAGCGAACAGGATACATGCAACGCGCTAAACCGCAGAACCGAGTTCCGGGTGCTGAAAACTACATACGGTTTGTTTGACGACAAAGGAAATATCGACAGCAAGGCTCTGCTCGGCAACAACAAGGCCGGCAAGAAAGCCAAGGCCGAACCTGTGGTGAAAGTCTACATACCTACGCCCGCCGAAGCGGCTGCTGCTGACGGCAAAACGCTTGCGGCGAAAAAAGACACGGTGAAACAAACCGCCAGGAAGCCTGCTGCTGCAAACGATAAGGCTGCCGCTACGAACAACAAGGCTGCCGCTACTGCCAATAAGCCAGATGCTACGACCAAGACGGCAACTGCAACGGGCAACACGCCGGCAACGGCAAATGCTAAGGCTGCGGCTGAAACCAAGGTGGCGAGTGGTGCGGACAACAAGGCGCAACAAACTCCTGCCGCGGCGGAGAAAGCGAAAAAGACGGTGGCAAAAACCGATACAGCCAAGGCAAATGCAGACAAAAATGCGAGTGAAAAAACTACGTCGGGAGAGGGGAAAAACTCCGCCGCATCTAATTTAAATTCCGCCGCATCTAATTTAAATTCCGACGCATCTAATTTTAGCGACAACGCATCTCGTAAAAACGATGTAAAACAAAAGGCCGACAGCGTTAAGAAAACTCCAGCAAAAACCGCAGCTGATTCTTCCAAAGTGCTGAAAGCCAAGGAAGATTCGGCTAAGGCTGCAAAACAGAAAGCCGATTCGCTAAAAGCCGTTAAGCAAAAGGCGGATTCCGCCAAAGCTGCGCGCGCCAAAGCCGACTCAATTAAAAAAGCTGCCGTGAAAGAATTGGCCGCAAATGCCGTGAAGCCGCAAACAAATGCGGCGCAGAAAAAAGCAGATGCCGCTGAGAGTGGAACGAAAGCCGAGAAGAAGTCGACGAAACAGCCCGAGGCATCTGCCAAAACCGATGCCACAGCAACCAAGAGCGTATCGCCTGCCGTCAAGATGAGCAAGGCGGAAAAAGATTCGGCTAAGGCGGCCGCCAAAGCGGCAAAGGCAAAACTCAAAGCCGAACAAAAGGCAAAGGCCGACTCGCTGAAAATTGCCAAGAAGAAGGCAAAAGCGGCTGCCAAGGCCAAGGCGAAAGCCGCAAAAGCCAAAGCTAAGGCTGAGAAGGAGAAAGCGAAACTTGCTGCGGCTAAGGCGAAAAACGCTAAGGCGAGCGGCGTGAAAACCACCGTGAGAAAAACGGCGGCTACCGCAAAGGCTGCCTCCACCACGGCAAAAGCGACTTCCACTACGGCCAAGAATACAACCACAAAGGCCGCTGATACGAAAACCACCGAGAAGAAACTCACCCTTAAAGAACGTGAGGCGGTGAAGGACTCGATAATTGCGAAAGCCAAGCGTGATGCCGAGGCTGCAAAGCTGAAAGCGAAAAAGCAATAGCCGTATAGCACGAAATATTTGCCGCAGAAAAAACACTTGTCCCCGTTTCGGCAGAACGATATCAAACATACGTTTTGGCGCAACGGGGACAGTTTATGCGTAGAGGGTTGTTTCTCAATCGGAAAACAATCGCTAATTTTGCAGTCGCAAATATAAGAAGATGACAGACCCACGCAATATAAAAATAGAGGAATATGATTATCCTTTGCCCGACGAGCGAATAGCCAAATACCCGGTAAAGGAACGCGACACCTCGAAACTTCTGGTTTATAAGCACGGCGAAATCTCCGACGACCGTTTCTATAATCTCCCCGAGCACATAAAGGCGGGCGAACTCCTGGTTTTCAACAACACGCGAGTGATACGCGCGCGCCTGCACTTCCACAAGGAAACGGGAGCACTGATTGAAGTTTTTTGTCTTGAGCCCGAATTTCCGCGCGACTACGAGCAAATGTTTCAGGCAACCGGTCGCTGCGAATGGATATGCCTCATCGGCAACCGCAAGAAGTGGAAAGAAGGAAGTCTGTGCCGTACGCTGAATGTGAAAGGCGAGGATGTGGAACTGAAAGCCCGTGTGAAAGATGCTGCATGCGACGTGGTGGAATTTTCGTGGGGCGGAAACGGGATAACGTTTGCCGAAATTCTCGAGGCTGCGGGCGAATTGCCTATACCGCCCTATTTGAACCGCGAGACGGAGCAGAGCGATTTGACTACATACCAAACGGTTTATTCTAAGATAAAGGGCTCGGTGGCAGCTCCCACTGCCGGGCTACACTTCACGCCCCGGGTGCTCGACGCATTGGACGCCGGTGGAGTGGTGCGCGACGAAATCACTCTGCATGTGGGTGCCGGAACTTTCAAACCCGTAAAAACCGAAACGATAGCCGGCCATGTGATGCATCATGAGTTTATAAGCGTGAAACGCGAGAGTATCGAAAAACTCATAGCCCACGGCGGACAGTGCATAGCCGTTGGAACTACATCGGTGCGCACACTCGAAAGTCTGTATTACATCGGCGTGATGATAGGCCGCAACCCCGATGCCGAGGAAAGCGATATATGGGTGAGGCAATGGTTCCCCTATGAATACGCAAGCGGCGGAGAAAAACCGCTGACCACTGTTGAGGCTCTGCAAAACATTGTGGATTATCTGGAACGCAACAACCTGCACACGCTCACAACGAACACGCAGATTATAATAGCTCCCGGATACAAATATCACGTGGTGAAAGCGATAATAACCAATTTCCACCAACCCAAAAGCACATTGCTGTTGCTTGTGTCGGCTTTGGTGGGCGACAACTGGCGCAAAATTTATCGCCACGCCCTCGACAATGATTATCGCTTCCTAAGCTATGGCGACAGTTCGCTGCTAATTCCGTAAACAATCAGTCCCGTTTGGCAATCCATGCCGGCGGGATTTTTTGTAACCCTATATCAGAATCCCCCAAAGCCATACATTATATATATAATAAGGTATGGAAAAAAACGACAAGGGATTTCGTAAAAACAATGTCAGACATCGTTTCGGCAGGAAAAGGAAGAGTTGTAACAACTTGATAATAAAAAGAAAAAGAAGAACGTAAAAATAGAAGAAAATAAGATATGCGCGACAATCAAAACGAACTGCTGCCTGTGGTAACGCCCCAAGGCGAAGTGGTGGGCTGTGCCACTCGCGGCGAATGCCATGGCGAAAAACGCCCGTTGCACCCCGTGGTACATCTCCACGTATTCAATGGCGAGGGAAAGCTATATCTGCAACTCCGCCCGCGATGGAAAGACATTCAGCCCGGCAAATGGGACACCGCCGTGGGAGGGCATGTGGACTACGGCGAGGAAACTGCCGACGCTCTGCGCCGCGAAGTGCGCGAAGAACTCGGAATAACCGATTTCAACCCCGGATTCCTAACCCGATACGTGTTTGAATGTCCACGCGAACGCGAACTCGTCAATGTGTTTGCCACCGTGTATGACGGAGAAATATTCCCGAGTGCCGAGACAGCCGGCGGCAAATTCTTTACGTCCGAGGAAATAAAATCGCTCACGGGAAAAGGCGTTTTTACACCCAATTTCGAGAACGAATACAAACGCCTCAGCGAAAACGGCATGCTTTCAAAATACGCCCCGAAAAGTTGTTTATAACAAGAAAATAAGTACCTTTGCAAATTGTAAGTGAACGAAAATAACAAAATTAGTATTATGAGTTTGAAAATAGTAGTGCTTGCCAAGCAAGTGCCCGACACGCGAAATGTGGGTAAGGACGCAATGACTCCCGAAGGGACTGTCAACCGCGCCGCATTGCCTGCAATCTTCAATCCCGAAGATCTCAACGCGCTCGAACAAGCCCTGCGCTTGAAAGACCAGAACCCCGGCACAACGATAACCGTTGTAACCATGGGACCTCCGCGTGCTACCGAAGTGATACGCGAGTCTCTCTATCGCGGAGCCGATGGCGGTGTGCTTCTCACCGACAGAGCCTTTGCAGGAGCTGACACCCTGGCAACTTCATACGCCCTCTCTATGGCAATACGCAAGATAGGCGATTGCGACCTTATTATCGGCGGCCGCCAAGCCATTGACGGCGACACCGCACAGGTAGGTCCGCAAGTTGCAGAGAAACTTGGTTTGAACCAAATCACATACGTAAACGAAATCAACGCCTGCGACGGCAAGGAAATCACCGTAACACGCCACATCGACGGCGGAACGGAACTCGTGAAAGCCCCGCTGCCGATAATGCTTACGGTGAACGGAGACGCAGCACCCTGCCGACCGAGAAATGCAAAGCTCGTGATGAAATACAAACGCGCTATGACTCCTATCGAACGCCCTGCAAACGGCGAGTTGCCCTATGCCGAGGAATACGAAAAGAAACCATATCTCAACATCACCCAATGGACTGTGGCTGATGTGGACGGCGATTTGCAGCAGTGCGGACTTGCCGGCTCGCCCACCAAGGTGAAAGCCGTACAGAATATCGTGTTCAAAGCAAAAGAAAGCAAAACGCTCGGAGCTGCCGATGACGATATCAACGGACTAATTAAGGAATTACTCGCAAACCACACCATAGGATAAAGAAAGACCGATATGAACAACGTATTTGTATATTGCGAAATAGAAAAAACTACTGTAGAAGAAGTGAGCCTTGAACTCCTTACAAAAGGACGCAAGCTCGCCAATCGTCTCGGCGTTAAGCTCGAAGCTATCTGCGCCGGTACAGGAATTAAAGGTCAGGTTGAAAAACAAGTTCTGCCTTATGGCGTGGACGTTCTCCACGTTTTCGACCACGAAGGACTGTATCCCTACACGTCGAAACCTCACACGTCAATTCTCGTAAACCTTTTCAAGCGCGAACAACCGCAGATCTGCCTGATGGGAGCAACTGTAATCGGTCGCGACCTTGGTCCACGCGTTTCTTCAGCGCTTAAGAGCGGACTTACTGCCGATTGCACCGCTTTGGAAATCGGAGATTTTGATGACAAGAAGAGCGGAAAGTCTTATAAAGATTTGTTGTTCCAGATACGTCCTGCGTTCGGCGGAAACATTGTAGCAACAATCGTTAATCCGGAAAATCGTCCCCAGATGGCAACAGTGCGCAGCGGTGTGATGAAAGCAGAAATCCTTGACGCGAACTACAAGGGCGAGGTAGTTTATGAGAATACCGATGAATTTGTTCCCGCAGAGGATTATGTTGTAAAGGTAATTGAACGCCACGTGGAGCGCGCAAAGAACAATCTCAAAGGCGCGGCTATCATCGTTGCAGGCGGGTATGGCGTAGGAAGTGCCGACGGTTTTAAATTGCTTTACGACTTTGCAAACGAAATTCACGCTGAGGTTGGCGCCAGCCGTGCTGCTGTTGATGCCGGTTTCTGCGCTTCGGATTTGCAGATAGGGCAAACTGGCGTAACGGTACGCCCTAAGGTTTACATAGCATGCGGCATCTCGGGCGCGATACAGCACGTGGCAGGTATGAAAGAGAGCGGAATCGTAATCTCAATCAATACTGACCCCGACGCTCCCATTAACAAAATTGCCGACTACGTTATTCTTGGTTCGGTAGAGGACGTTTTGCCCAAGATGATTAAGTATTATAAAGAAAACAGCAAGTAAGAAAGGGACTTGACAAAATCATAAAAAAGCAATGGCAAATTTCTATTCAGATAAGCCGGAACTAAAGTTCCACCTAAACAATGCCCTGATGAAAAAAATCGTCGCTCTTCGCGAAGGCGACTTTTCTGATGCGGCGAAATACGATTACGCTCCTGTTGACTACGATGATGCTATTGACAGCTACGATCGTGTGCTTTCAATAGTGGGCGATGTAACAGCCAATGTGGTTGCGCCCAACGCTGAAAGCGTTGATGCCGAAGGTCCGCACCTTAAAGATGGCCGCGTGAGCTATGCCGAGGGAACGAAGCAGAATCTCGCCACTACCATCGCTGCCGGAATGAACGGCATGACCATGCCCCGTCGTTACGGAGGCTTGAATTTCCCGATTACCGCCTATACCATTGCAAACGAAGTGGTATCTGCCGGCGATGCAGGCTTTGAAAATATTTGGAGTCTCCAAGATTGTATCGAAACCCTCTATGAGTTTGGCAACGAGGAGCAGCGCCAGAAATATATCCCGCGTGTTTGCGAGGGCGAGACCATGTCAATGGACCTCACCGAGCCAGATGCGGGTAGCGATTTGCAGAGTGTGATGCTCCGCGCCACATATTCCGAGGAAGAAGGCTGTTGGTTGCTCAACGGTGTGAAACGTTTTATCACCAATGGCGATTCCGACATTCACCTTGTGCTTGCCCGTTCGGAAGAAGGCACACGCGACGGCCGCGGTCTCTCGATGTTTATCTACGACAAGCGCCAGGGCGGAGTGAATGTGCGCCGCATTGAGAACAAACTCGGTATTCACGGCTCACCAACCTGCGAACTTGTTTACAAGAACGCTCACGCTGAACTTTGCGGCGAACGTCGTTTGGGTCTCATCAAATATGTGATGGCTCTTATGAACGGCGCGCGTCTTGGCATCGCAGCCCAGAGTGTCGGCATCAGTCAGGCGGCTTACGACGAGGCACTTGCTTACGCCACAGACCGCTGCCAGTTTGGTAAGGCAATCATTGATATGCCGCCGGTGTACAACATGATTGCAACGATAAAGGCTAAACTCGATGCTGGCCGCGCACTTCTTTACGAAACATCGCGCTATGTGGACGTTTACAAGTCGTATGACGATATCGCCCGCAGCCGCAAACTCACTCCCGAGGAACGTCAGGAGCAGAAGAAGTACACTCGTCTTGCCGACAGCTTCACACCGCTTGCAAAAGGTATGAACTCCGAATATGCCAACCAGAACTCCTACGATTGTATCCAGGTGCACGGCGGTTCAGGCTTCATGCTCGAATACGCATGCCAGCGTTTGTATCGCGACGCCCGCATCACGAGCATCTACGAAGGCACAACGCAGTTGCAGACTGTGGCAGCTATACGCTACGTAACCAATGGCACATACATGGGAGTGATTCGCGATTTCGAGAAGATTGAAGTTCCCGAAACTTACCAAAGCATCAAAAACCGCATCCACGCCATGGCAGACGCTTGCGAGGCTGCTGTGAACAAGGTGAAGGAAGCCGGAAATCAGGACTACCACGACCTCGTGGCTCGTAACCTTTACGAAATCACCGCCGACGTTATCATGTCGCAGCTCTTGCTCCGCGACACGATTCAGGCCCCCGAACTCTTCGAGAAGAGCCTTAAAGTTTACGTAAACTACGCTGAGGCCGAAGTTGCAAAGCATGTGGCTATCGTGAACAACACCAACGTGGAGGATATCCCCAACTACGTTCAGGCTCCTGCCGATACAAAAGGAGAATAATCCCGCGAGGTAAAGATATTCTTAGATACAGGAAATCCGCGCTGTGAATAAAATTGCAGCGCGGATTTTGTTTTTCCCTTGTCCTGGCTCGTCAGCCCTTTTTTACCGCTTGCCATATAGCTGTAACCGCCTTTCCTGCGGCTTTTCACGCATTTCGCAAACCCGTAATCAGATGCCTTGAAAACTACACGGCATCTCGTGAAAATTCCAAGGCATCTAATTTAAATTCCGACGCATCTAATTTTAATTAGGTCAGACCTCGTTTTTACGCCTCTGCTGCGTAGGGCAATTCTGGTGGAATAAACACTCGACAAAGATAAAGAAATTCAATCGTTGCTTGCAGACCGGCGCGGCGGACGGGCATATCGCAAACTCGTTGTAAGATGCAGAAAAAACTACAAGGTTTGTTGCAAAAACAATGTCTGATATTATTTAAACAATGTCTGACATCGTTTGAATAATGTCTGACATCGGAAAAACGAAATGCGTAGTCTTTTTTTCGGCACTAATTTTTGCGGTAACAATGTGTGGTAGTGAGGATTTTTTGTAACTTTACGCCGCAATTGAAAATAAATGTGCGCATGCGGCGTTATGTCTTTGCAGGACGTGTGTGCCTCCGCATGCAACGTGGAAACAACAAGACAAAATTTTCAAATCTACAAAAATAAAAAGCAATGAAAAATCTAAAGACTATCATGGGTGCCGCTGCTATGATGACGGCTCTCGTGCTTACGGGTTGCTCGCAAAAAGAGGCTGCAACCACTACGCTTTCGGGCTTGAACCCTGCAAAGTTTGACTCCACCATTGACGGCAAGAAAACTGCCCTTTACACTCTCAAAAATGCCGCAGGCATGGAAGTTTGCATCACAAACTTTGGCGGCCGCATCGTATCTGTGATGGTTCCCGACAAGAATGGCGAGATGAAGGACGTAGTGCTTGGCTTCGACAACGTTTACAATTATGCCGACAAGGAGCATACTCCGAGCGACTTCGGCGCTGCAATCGGCCGCTACGCCAACCGTATTGACCAAGGTAAGTTCACGCTCGAAGGAAAAGAGATACAGCTTCCACAAAACGACGGCAAGAATTGCCTCCACGGCGGCCCCAACGGCTGGCAATACGCTGTTTATGAGGCAAAGCAGGTGGACGACAAAACTCTTGAGCTTACCCTCAATTCTCCCGACGGCGACATGAATTTCCCGGGCAATGTTACGGCTAAGGTAACCTATACCCTCACGGACGAAAACGCTATCGACATAAATTACGAGGCTACAAGCGACGCGCCCACGGTTATCAACATGACTAACCACTCTTATTTTAACCTCAACGGCGATCCCTCGATGCCTATTACCAACTGCAAACTTTATGTAAACGCTGACAACTACACTCCAATCAACGACACGTTTATTCCGCTTGGCCAAATCGTGCCGGTAAAGGATACTCCCGAAATGGACTTCACTACAGCAACCGAAGTAGGCAAGAATGTTGAAAACTTCGACTGCGAACAAATAAAGTTTGGCAATGGTTTCGATTTCAACTGGGTTCTCAATACTTACAAAGACGGCAAGGGTGATGACACACAGGTTGCTGCAAGCGTGGTAAGCCCCGAAACAGGAATCAAGCTTGAGGTATTCACCAACGAACCGGGTATTCAGGTTTACACCGGCAATTTCCTTAACGGCAAGGTTACTGGCAAAAACGGCAAGACCTATGAGAAGCATGCTGCCATCTGCTTGGAATCGCAGCATTTCCCCAATACTCCCAACCAGCCCGAATGGCCTTCGGCTGAGCTCAAACCGGGTCAGACCTACAAGAGCCACTGCGTGTTCAAGTTCTCGGTTGAGAAATAAGACTGCCGTCTGATTTTATCAGAATACAAAAAACAAACTCCCCGCAACGCTTTGGTTGTGGGGAGTTTTTGGTATGCGAAAAACTACATGGCTTGTCGTAAAAACTCCGGGCCACCAAATTTAAATTAGATGCGTCGGAATTTAAATTAGGTCTGACCTCGTAAAAACGATATGTGCGACCGTTTTTTCGGCAAGGAATTATGGGGGTGAAATGTCCGGTTATTTAGCGCTGTTGCCTGACGATTTTATCTTTTCAACAAACTCGCGCACGCTTTCGAGTATTTGTCCGTATTGCGGCGCGGCATAAAATCCGGTCTGTTTGCGCATGGTGAAATCGGCAGATGCGATGCAATGCTGATAGCCTGCGAGCTCGTTCTGCATCTGTCGGCTGTTGGCGGCAAGACGTCTGATTTCGCGTTCGCGCTCCCGGCGCAAAATGTCGCATACGTTTGACACCAAAGGCGCTACCACGGCATCAAAAATGTCGTGCCCGCGTATATACATGTAAACATTCTCGGGCAGTATGCCCAGTTGCCGTAGCTGTTCGCGCACTTTGGGATATCCGTCTTTTGCCTGTGGGAATCGGCGTTGCAGAGATGAGATGGTCTGGTTCACTTTCTTGCGCATGATGTCGATTGCCCGCGACGGGTGAAGAACGTTGACGTCTCCCATTGCAAACACGGAGCATAGGTTGGACATCGAAAAGGTCTTGAAATTACCGGTGCGGTAACACCAAATGTTCCAGACAAAGAGAGGATAAACGGTTTGTGAAAACTCGCGCAAAAATCTGGGGAAGTCGAAAATCTTGCGGTCGTTGAGAGTTGCCATCACACAGACATTGTGGAGCGAAGGTGCGTAGCATTGAAAATTCTCTATGGAATAGGCAAAAGTATGAAACACGTAGGGATTGTTGCATACCGTGCGGGAACTCTCGGTTGCGCCCTGCATCAAATAATCATAGTCGGCATCTACACAAGCTATCATGTTGCTCCCCAGTTTCCCCGACAAAATGTTCGTGATAGCCACCTTTTTGCCTTTTGCAAGCGAGTCGCGGGACGGAAGCATCACTTCAAAACAGATTTTGTCGTCTTCGAATCGTCCCAGAACGTTTCTCCAAAAAAAGATGTCGTCAAAGCTCTCCACGTATGCCACAATGCGTCGCCGCGTTCCCTGAGGCCGTAGCCGCGAAGCCGCACCCAGGTAGTTTGATGTAAGGTTGTCGGAGAGTCTGTGAGCCATTATTCCGCTGTGATGTCGCTTACTTCCGTAACTTTGTCAATCCAGCCTTCCATGATAACGGCCGGAGAATGTGTGGTAAGTATTATCTGTGCGTTTGGATTCATATCTCGTATGAGCGAGATGAGTTTCTGTTGCCATTCAAAGTGCAGGCTTGCTTCCGGTTCGTCGAGAAAAAGCACGTAGTGCCTGTTGTCTTCCACCAAAGCCGTGAGCAGAATAATCAACAACTGTTTTTCGCCCGACGACAACTTATATAGCGGTAATTCTTCGTCGAACTGTCGGATTTTCACCTCATTGCTGTTGCGGTCGATGCGCTTTCCTGTTTCACCAAATAGGTTGTCAACCGCATCTTGAAACTTCTTTTTTGCCTGCATAGCCTCCTGCGCTTTCTTGTTTGCCTCCGGCGCGCCCGAACTAAGAAGGCTAATCATTCTGTTTCCTATATTTACTTGATAATCGAGGTATCTTCGTTGCAACGTGTACAGTTGAAAATCGGTGTCGGTCTTAACTTCTCCGTTTGAAAGCTTACTAATTGCGTCGCCATGTACGAGCGGGCGGTCAAAAGTCCTGACAAGATCGTAATGAATATAGGTTGCGTCTGAAGGATAAAAGTCGATTTTCACCCCGAGAACGGGTGTAGAATTCACGCTGCCCTCTCTCGTTGAAAGCCGCTGGGCTAGGCGATTGAGAATTGTGCTTTTGCCCGCGCCGTTAATGCCGCTCAAGATGTTTACGTCGGTTTTCAGATTCCACACAATGTGTTTCTGTCCGTTCCAAAGGCTTTTAATTTCAACGCTCTTGATGTATTCTGCCGCTTTTTCCATGATTGTCGGTATTGTATGGCTCAAAATTACGAATAATTTGCGAGTTGTAAAATCGGCGAACCTGCAAACTAATCGCTAATTTTGCACAGAAATGATATATAAGGCTATAAAAACTATCTTTTTGCCGTTGTTTTTGACGGTTATGGCTTTTGCTTCGTGCGGCGGGCGTGAGAGTGCAACCGGCGGGGCAAACGATTCGGTGCAGTTCAGATATGCGCGCCTTGTTCACGTTTACCGTTACGACGGCTGGGCACTTGCGCGGATTGACAACCCTTGGAAACCGGGCGAGGTGCTTCACAATTATATTATAGTGCCGAAAAGCGGAAAACTCCCGGCAAATGTTCCCGACGGCACGGTGGTTCGCACGCCTTTGGAGCGTTCCGTGGTGTTTACTTCGGTGCATTGTGGATTGCTCAACGCTCTCGGTAAACTCGATGCGGTGAAAGGTGTGTGCGATTACCGATATGTTTTGTTGCCCGAGGTCAGGAAATATGTTGACAACGGCGGGGCGCAGGACATGGGGCTTTCTATGCAGCCCAATGTCGAGAGAATTGTGGCGGCTAATCCCGACGCGTTGCTCGTGTCTCCGTTTTCAAACAGCGGAGGTTACGGAAAACTCGACGGCGCAGGCTTCCCGCTCGTGGAATGTGCCGACTATATGGAATCTTCACCGCTTGCAAGGGCCGAATGGATGCGTTTCTTTGGAATTTTGTACGGTTGTGAGGAAAAGGCCGACTCGCTTTTTGGGGTAGTGGAGCGCAACTACAACGAACTCAAAGGCATGGCGGCAAAAGCAGATGCGCGTCCCGCTTTGATGTGCGACCTTATGATGGGCGGCGCGTGGTATGTGCCGGGCGGCGAAAGCACTATCGGACAGATGTTCAAGGATGCCGGAGCTAATTACTTGTTTGGCGACAATAAGGAAAAGGGTAGTGTGAGTTTGTCAAAGGAGAAAGTTTTTGCCCAAGCCCATGATGCGGATTTCTGGATCGTACGCAGTGGCGCCAATGTGGATTTAACTTACGACGGCATGCGCAAAGACAATGAAATATATGCGCGTTTCAAGCCTTGGAAAACGCACAAGGTTTTTGCGTGCAACACTATGAAAGTGCCGTTCTTTGACGAAGAACCGTTTCGCCCCGATTTCATGCTTCGCGACCTTGTTATGATTCTTCACCCGGAGCTTTCCGAAGGATATGAACCGCGTTATTTTCGTGCTATAAAGTAAAAAGAATGGGCTATGGGGCATAAGCGCGTAGTTATAGCAATTGTTGTTGCGGCTTTGTCGGCTTTGGCGTTTGGCGTGCTTAACATCTTTTGCGGTTCGGTGCATATTCCCGCCGCCGAAGTCGTTGCAGTGTTTACGGGAGGCGATGTTGGCGAAACGGCACGCTTCATTGTGCTCGATTCGCGGCTTCCCCAGGCTATAACGTCTGTTTTGTGCGGAGCTTCGCTTGCTGCCGCAGGTATGATGCTTCAAACCGTTTTTGCCAATCCCCTTGCCGACCCTTCTGTGTTGGGCATCAATGCCGGGGCAAGCCTCGGCGTGGCTGTGGCTGTGCTTTTGCTTGGCGGCGGAGTGGTTGCCGGCGGATTGAGTCTCACTGGATTTGCCCTCACAGTGGTTTCCGCCTTTGTTGGCGCGGCTCTCGTTTTGCTGTTGCTCACTGTTTTTGCAGCCACATTGCGCAGCGGCCTTGTTTTGCTCATTGCCGGAATAATGGTGGGCTATATCATTTCGGCGGTAATAGAGTTGCTCAGTTCCATAGCCACGGCCGAGGGCGTGCACTCATATATATTTTGGGGAATGGGCAACTTTGGCGGAGTTTCGAGGAATATCCTGCCCGTGTTTTGCCTTGTGATGTTGGCGGCATTGTTTTTTGCGCTGCTTATGTCAAAATCGCTCAATGCCTTGTTGCTTGGCGACAATTATGCAATGAATCTCGGAGTGTCGGTGAGGCGTGCGCGGCTTTTGGTGTTTGTCATCACGGGCATACTCTCTGCTGTGCCCACGGCTCTGTGCGGTCCGGTGGCATTCATAGGGCTTGCCGTGCCCCATATGGCGCGTTTCGCCTCTGCCACAAGCAACCACCGCGTTTTGCTTCCCCTTTGCATGCTCATGGGAGCGGCTGTGGCAGGCGCGTGCAACCTTGTGTGTAATCTCCCGGGCAACGGAATGATCATACCGCTCAATGTGGTAACTTCTATGTGGGGCGTGCCGGTGATTTTATACGTTTTGTTTTCCGCATCACGCCATCGCAATCTCTCCTGATTGCCCACGGAAAAAGCCTTTTCTGCATAGCGTTTTTCCTACATGGGATATCGCAAAAACTCCGGGCCACCAAATTTAAATTAGATGCGTCGGAATTTAAATTAG